>JAVBPB010000120.1:0-56497 GCA_031549965.1 Mobilisporobacter sp.
ACACCACTGATTAGGTTTCTAGCTTTGCGTCCTTATCTTTCAATAAGTTTGCCCCTCAATTAATCTCTCCCATTTTGTGGTGATTATAACATAGCTTTAATATAATTCCAAGTAGTACAATGTGACTATTTATTCAGTTAAAAAGATAGTATAACACATATGGTATATAAATCGTAGGGATGCTTGAGTTGACGTTTACAAATATTCTAAGTAAATTTATAGACAAACAGCTTTGCCTCGATAAATTAAATCTCCCCTGAGTCTTTAGAGCTATTCTCTGAAAATGCCTTATAGGTCATGGAAATGAGACTATACCTCGTGTCAGCCTTGCTGACATGAGGTTGTTTATAGGCTCATTGGAATGTTTGACCTATCGGTATTTTCAGAGAATAGCTCTAAAGACTCAGGGGGCGAAAGACTAAACCGCAAAGCGTCACTGTCACTATAAACCCTACAATCTCCTAAAATCATTAATATTCTTAATTACAAATTTAGTGTCTTTAATAATTCTGTTAAACATTCCTGCCTTATATAGGTTTATGATTATCATTCCGACAGGAACTCCTATAATCATTCCAAGTATTCCTTTTAATTTTAAGCCTATGTACATGAAAATTAAAGTTGCAAATGGGCTTAAACCTATGCTGTCTCCTAGTATTTTGGGTTGTATAAGTTGCCTTACTATTTGCGAAACTAGGTATATTGTAATTAAGCCTATGGCTCTTGTTGTGTTGCCTGAAAAAAATTCTATTATTGCCCATGGGGTTAGGATTGTGCCTGTTCCAAAAAATGGTAGGAAGTCTAAGAAGGCAATTAAGATACCTATTAGTACTGCATATTCTACTTTTAGGATTGCAAGACCAATGCATATTATTAGAACAATAATTGACATAATTTTAAATTGGGCTTTAAAGTATCCTCCAACTGCTACTTTTAGAGTGTTTATTATGAAATTGTATTTTTCTTTGATTGAAATTGGTGTTATTTTTTCAATTGTATTTGTTATTGATTCTTTTTCTACGATTATGAAATATGAAGCTAAAAGAGTTATAATGAACATTAAAAGACCGTCCGCTACATTTTTTGTTATTGCACCTGCATCTATGTTAAATTTTGCAATATTTGTGATTATATTGTTCATGTATGATCCTAAACTGTTAAAAATACTCATCACTATGTTTTGGACTTCCTCTGGAAGGGCTTCGTATACACCATTTAAGTTATTGCCTGCAACTTTTATTTGCTGCTCTATCTCTAAATATAGGGTAGGGATATCTTCCCACAGATTAAGGATTTGCCCCCATGCACCGTGTATTATGAAATAGATTGAAAAAATTATTAAACCTAATATTAAAATTATAAATATTACTGAACCGTGTTTTCTTTTTATTTTTATTTTTTTTTCTAAAAATTTTATTAATGGGTTTGCTATCATTGCTATAATCCATCCAATTACAAATGGTAAGAAAAATCCTAGAACTTTTGGCAACACGAAGATGACTAAAAGGCAAAAAAATGCTGCTATTAGTAAGTTTATTAAAACTTTAATATATATACTTGGCTGTCTCATTTTATGCCCTCCTAATTTGAGGCCACTAACTGATTTTGTTTTAGATTTATAAATTTTTCAGTGGCTTCCCTTTATTTAACCCTATCTTTCATAAAAAGTGTACAAAAGAATATTATTCCTGCAATAATTACTATCATTGGTCCTGCTGATACATTATGGTAGTAGGATAAAATTAGTCCTAATATTCCGGAAAATACTGAAAAAATTATGGAAAATAAATGGTATTCCCTCATATTTACAGATATGTTTCTGCTGCTTGCTGCCGGCAGGATGAGTAACGCATTTATTATTAGTATTCCTACCCATTTTATTGATAGCATTACGATTAATGCTATTAGAATGGCAAAAAGATTGTCTATTAATTTTACATTAATTTTTTTGCTTTTTGCCAGACTTGGGTTGATGCTTACAGCATGTAATTTGTTAAATCCAAATACCCAAAAGGTTATAGTTATTATGAAGACAAGTACTAGATGTAGTATTTCTTTTGGGGTTATACTTAGGATGTCTCCTACTAAAATTCCCATGTATTTGCTGAAGTTGCCTCCCCTTGATAATACCACTAAGCCTATTGCTGTGCTTAGCGATGAAAAAACTGAAATTATGGTATCTGTTGAAACTGCATTCTTTCTTTTTATATAATTAAGAAGCAGTGCAAAAATTATGGCATATATAATCATTGATAAGCTTGTATTGGATATTCCTAGTATTACACCTATTGCCATTCCAGTAAGTGCTGAATGTCCCAATGCATCTGAAAAAAAGGCAAGCTTATTATTAACTATCATCGTTCCTAAGATTCCAAAAAGAGGGGTTATAATTATAATTGCAAGAATTGCATTTTTCATAAAATCGTATTTAATTAGGCTAAATGGAATAAGACTTTCCATTAATGTGTATATAATATCCATTTTCTTCTCCCTAAATTTACGTTGTAATATAATTATGATTTCCGAAGGTGTTTACAAACTCTCTACTTTTATACACCTTTGAAACATTGCCTTCACATACAATTGTTTTATCTAAGAGTATCACATTGTCTGCATATTTTGCAACAAAATTTAAATCATGAGATACAACAATTATTGAAAGATCGTAATTATTTTTTAACTTTTCTATATTTTTGTAGAATAAATCCATGCCATTTTGATCCACTCCTGAGATGGGTTCATCAAGAATTAGTAAATTAGGTATGGGTAATGTTGCTATTGATAATAAAACTCTTTGAAGTTCTCCACCTGATAAATCACAAACTGCCCTGTCAATTAGCTCTTCTGCCATAAATTTAGATAATTGCTTTTTTATTTTATAATAAAGGGATTTTTGCTTGTGTATAAAAACCGGCATCTTTCCATGAAAACTGGCAAATATGTCATATACACTTGTTGGGGAGTTTTTTTCTATGTTTAAATGCTGGGGCACATAGCCTATTTTTAGATCTGAAAATTCATTATTTCTCATATCTTTAAATTCAATAATTCCTGTATGATCAATTTCACCTAAAATAGCTTTTAGTAGTGTGGATTTACCTGCCCCGTTTTTTCCTATTATTGCCGTTAGCTTTCCGCAGTGTATATGAAGATTAATATTTTCAAGTATTGTTAAATCTCCTACCCTTACGCCAATGTCTTTAATCTTTATACAATGAAGTCCACAAGGTCTGCTGGTTTTTGAACTTATTTTTTTATAACTTGATTTAATTATTACAGGCTTTTTATTATCCATTATTTTAAAGCCTCCTTTAATATATCCAGATTTTTTCTCATTCCATTAATATATGAATCTTTATTGTACTCACCTGTAACTAATGAATCTAATATAAATACTCTTGAATTGGTTTCTTTGGATATTGTTTGAGCTATTTTGTCTCCATACTGTTCCTCAACTAAAAGAGTTTTAATATTATAATTATTTATATCTTCTATAACTTCTTTAATTTCTTTTGCTCCCAAAGAACTTTCTGAGTCCATGTTCACTGTATGTCTTATATTAATTCCAAGCTCATTACATAAGTAAGCAAAAGAATCGTGAAATATGATTACTTGTCTTTCTTCTAAATTATTAGATAAATCTTTAGCTTCTTGATTTAATTTTAGTAAATTGTCTAAATAATCATTTGTATTTTTTGCATATTCCAAAGCATGATTTTTATCCAAGTTTGATAAAGCACTTTCGATATTTTTTACTTGTTCAATGTATTTGGTTATATCCATCCAAATATGTGCATTTATCTCTCCATGATCATGTAAGTCGTGGTCATCCTCTTGGTGAACATCTTCCTCATATGAATCTTCTTCATGTGAATCTTCTTCATGAGCATCCTCCTCATGATAGTGCTCTGACTCATGTTCTTCCATTTTAGCATGTTCATCTACTTCTTCATGACTATTTTCTAAAAAATCTATTCCTTCACTAGAATCAATTATCGTTAAATTAGGATATTGTTTAGCCACATCTTGAATAAAACTTTCAATTCCTCCGCCATTTATGATGAAGACGTCTGCCATTTCCAGTGTAATCAAATCCTGAGGTGTTAGCTGATAATCATGTAAACACCCTGTTTTTGGTTCTGTTAAATTTACTAAAATTACATTATCACAGTCATTTACCACATTTAAAGCTGCAATATATACCGGATAAAATGATGTAACAACTCTTATTTTTGAAGAATCTTTTTCTTCTTTATCTGTTACAAAATTTATGGAAACTAATCCGGATAAGGATATTATTGACAGCATAGCTATAACCATAAAAAGTTTCTTTTTCATTTTATCTCCTATACAATTGTAATATTTCTAACCCATATTCTTTTTCTAAATCTTGCAAATGACAATATAAACTTATAGACTTCTTCAAGCATTACCATTGCATAAACTATATGAATTGGCTGTTTTAAATAAAGTGCTCCTAAAAATGCCATTGGTATTCCAATTAGCCAAACACTGGTACAATCAATTAGTAAGCATGCTTTTGTATCTCCACCGCTTCTAAGAATCCCGACTATTATAAGCATATTTACCATTTTTATTGGTAAATATATAGCAAACATTAAAAGGCATAATATAATACTTTCTTTAACTTCCTGAGTTACATTAAATATACTTACAATGGAATTGCTTAAAAGCATTAACACTACACTTAAAAATATAGCTGCAATTATGGATATTTTGATTAAGTTCTTACCAAAATTGTAGGTTTTCTCAAGTTTATTTGCTCCTAGTTCATTACCAAGAGCTATGCCAGAAGCATTAGCCAGTCCCTGAAAAAATACAACCGCCAGTTGCTCTATTGTTTGGGTTATGGTAATTGTTGCAACTGCATCTGTACTCATTCTTCCGTATGCAAGTGAATAAATTGTTACACCTAACCCCCACATAAATTCATTACCAATAACTGGTCCTACTGTAATAAAATAGTGTTTAACAAAGGCTTTATTTATATCAAGCATTTCACTTAACTTAGCCGCCATTACTCCTCTGCCTATATAAACGTATAATAAAATTGCTATAAGTTCAATTCCTCTTGCAATGATGGCTGATATAGCTGCTCCTTTTACGCCAAGTTCTGGCAGTCCCAAATTACCAAGTATTAATCCGTAGTTTAAAATACATTTTGATATTACCACAACTATAGCTACTATCATTGTAAATCTTACTTTATTTATTCCTCTTAGTGCCATTACATAAGTGAATGTTATTCCTACAAGGGGGTATGTCAGAGCAGAATATTTTAAGTATTTTGCTCCTACTTTAATTGTTTCAATATCAGGAGTAAAAATTCTAAGTAGGGTTTCTGGAGCAAAAAAAGCTGAAAAGGAAAATATAAATGAGCCTAATATAGAAATCATTAATGATAATCCAAGTACTCTTCTAATATTTGATATATCTTTTGCCCCCCAATACTGAGCAGTTAATATTGCTGCACCACTTGATATACCAAAAACTAACAGTATATATACAAAAAACACTTTATTGGCAAGACCTACACCGGCTATTGCTTCTTTTCCAAGCTGACCAACCATCATAGTGTCAACAAGGTTAACCATTGTATCTACAAATGCCTGTAATGATATGGGAATTCCTAACATTAAAACTTTTTTATAAAAGTTCTTATCTTCTTTAAACATTTTGCCCTCTTTCTAATTTAGAATTAACTATGCCGTTAATTCTTAATGTACATAATAAAACCATTATAAAATATATTAAAACAACTATTGGAAATATAATAATACTTAATCTTGCTGCTAAAAAGCCAATTAAAGGAGCAAAAAAAGAAGTTCCTGTATAGGCTGATGCCATCTGATAACCAATAATTGTCTGAGAATGCTTTTTTCCAAACCTTAGCGGTGTTTCATGAATCATACATGGAAATATTGGTGCAGCACCCAGACCAATTAAAATAAAAGCTATTAAAATAAATATATTAGGTAACGGCACAATTAATAGTATAGTACCCAAACCTGCAAGCCCTCCGCCTAATAAAATCAGCCATTTGTTATCTAACTTCATGGTGATAAATCCAGTTATAAGTCTTCCTACTGTTATACCTGCGTAGTAAAAAGAAACCCAAGCTGCTGCCATACCAATATCAAGTTCTCTTACTTCAACTAAATAACTGCTTCCCCATAGTCCAACCGCCGCTTCAGCTCCGCAATAAAATAAAAATGCTGCCATTGCATACTTTACACCCTTTATTTTTATCGGCTTTGTATTAGTATGTATAATAGTGTCTGTGCTTTCCTCTTTTTCGTCATACCCACTATTTCCTCTTAATTTTGCAATCTTGTCCCATAATGGTAAGGATAAAAACAAAACTATAACTAATACTAATTGTATCATTGCAACCGCAAAATATCCTTTTCTCCATGCTCCATCTCTATTAATAAACATCGCCATAATTATTGGTCCAAGAGTTGCACCTACTCCCCAGAAACAATGAAGCCAGCTCATATGATGAGCTTTATAATGCAATGCCACATAGTTATTTAACCCTGAATCTACTGTCCCTGCTCCTAGTCCAAGGGGAATTGCAAATAAAAACAACCAATAGGCATTAGGTGATGCAAAAAAACCTATTAATGCTGTACATGTCATTACACAGCTTATAAATGTAACCTTTCCAGTTCCTAATTTTGCAATTATTTTACCACTTAACAAACTGGATACTATTGTACAAACAGTAATAGCCATAGAAATATATCCTGCAAACTCAAACGGCATATTCCATTCCATTCTCATTGTAGGCCACCCTGTTCCTAGTAATGAATCTGGTAAACCAAGGCTAATAAAAGCCAGATAAATAATAATTAAAAATAAAGTTGCCATTTTATCCTCCTGTATGCATGTATAAAAGCTTATTAGTATATAATAAGTCATGGATTTGTTAATGTCAAGAAATAGAAAATTAATTAAAAATAAACTCTTATAATATGTTACTATTCATAGCTTTGTTGAAGTTGGTCTTGAAAAAGTCCTTAATGTAGTCTGTGTATAGCAACTATAATATTTTTTATAATTGTATTTTTTTGTCATTTCATACCGTTATTATAAGCTTGTAATATGATTATATTGCATTTACAATATATTACATAAACAAAAAAACGAAAGGTGATTGTATGCTTGAATTTTATGATGACTTAGATATAGAAACTCCTGAAGATATGTTTGAAAGCATTTGGTATAAAATCAATGAATTTGAAAAAAATTATGGAAAGGTAGATCTATTAATGGAAAAAATACGTCATAATGTAGCTCCTATATCTAAAGAAGAAGAAGAAATAAATATTCGCCTAGCTAAAGAACTAGAAAAATACGATATTGATTTAATTTCTGATGATTTTATTAAAAAGCTTGAAAAAGAACTTTTTAATTCAGAGGATATTGGTTAAATCGGTATAGTAGGTATGCCCTTACGGGGCATGTACTCAACCGTTAAATCACCTAAAATCTCGTAATAAAGTGATTTTTTAATAATATTAGGTGACAAAAATATTATATAATGTATTTTACAAATTTTTTATACTAAATTTTGGTTTTTTTTCTTTATTTTTTGGAAGAATAGAATTATAATATATATAATATAAAATAGAAAGGAAAATAATTATGAATAAGAAAAATATTGGTAAAATAATTATTGGCGGTGCTTCTTTGTTTGCAGCCTGTGGAATTGCTTATTATTTTGTAAAAGATTACATTAATAAAAAAGTATTAAACAATGACAGCTTAGATGAAGATTTTGAGGACTTTGATGATTTGGATGATTTTGAAGACTTAGACGATTTAGATGAAGATGATGAAAAGATAAATGATCAATTTAATTCACGTGAATATGTAACCCTAAATATTACAAGCCCTGAGGAATCTGAAAACAGTACTGTCATCGAAGATACTAAAGAAGATGAAATTTTAAAAGATAGTACAAAAGATAATACTACTGCTAAATAGTATTATTGTTATTAGTAATTGTATCATTTTAATATTAAGAAGATCCAATATATATCAATGTAATTAACTTAAGAAAGTAAAGACCAGCAATACAATGTTTATATTTTCTAAACATTGTATTGCTGGTTTTTTATTATTTAAAATATTAGCTAGTGTGCAATAACATATGAGCGAACTGCCTTGGTAAAACTTTACTTGAGCACCTGATAATGAAAGGCTGTTGATATTGATGAAAATCTATTCGTGTAATCATGCACTGAATAACGATAAGTAAGTGGTGGAAAATATACACTAATGCGATAAAAATGGTGCTCCTGGTATTTTGGGCAATACATCCTTTAACCATGTATTAATTTCTTTTATATTCTCTTCATACCAATTTTCTAAAGACATTCCTCCAATACTGCTTAAAAGAATTGGTACATACTTACCATCTGCATCCAATATATAACCCAAGTATCTTTCATAACTATATACATCAAAATACGCAGATACAACAAAGCCCTTTAATTCAGCTTTTAATAATAATGAATAATAATAATCTAATGTCTTCCTATCTACTTTACCAATTGTCGTTCCTTCCCCTAATTCATCTAGTTTTGAAATAATATCTCTATTATCAAAATATTCAGATGATAGATGATCAAAAGAGTCATCCGGAATATTATCAAAGAATTTTATATCTCCTTTATTATCAATCAAAAAAATCTTATAACATTTTTTAGGTAGATCTTCAAACATAAATATTTTAAGAAAAACTATTTCATTCGGTATTTCTTCCATCATTTTATTTTCATTTACATGTTTTGTGTAATTATTATTCCTTATGTGATGATCTTTTGAAGAAGGTAATGGTAGATTCCTTTCTAAGTATGAACAAATTCTTTTGGCATTCTCATCTAAATATTCTATAACAAACTCATCGGCACTGCTTAATGTAATTTCTACATATTTGCCATCTGAATCTAAAATATAACCCATTATCTGTTCCTGACCTGCAATTTCTTTTGATACACTTGATTCTGTAATTTTTGAACCATTTAAATCAACATTTAATAATAATGAATAACAGTACTTTATTCCATCTATTTTATATTTATTAATTATTGTTTCATCTCCTAATTCTTCTAGTGTTGATATGTATTTGTCAGGATCATTAATGTCAAAAGATGTATCTGTAGTACTATAAAAAAACTTTAAATTTTCTTCATTATCAATAAAAAATATTGTTGTAGCATCACTATCTTTATTTTGATATTTTTTAGCAAAAACTATTTTATTTGGTATTTCTTCTACTATTTCAATTTCTTTTGTATTATTTAACACTTCATTTTCTCCTGTGTTTTCCGTAGTATTAAGGACTTGTTCTTCTGTAGTTTCTGTAATATTAAGAACTTGTTCTTCTGTAGCCTCTGTAGTATTAATGACTTGTGAAGAAGATCCCTTATTCGGATCTTCTTCTGTTTTTTCACAAGACGTACATATTAATAAAAATAGTACCACTGTAGAAAATAGTGCAATATATTTTATATTAAATTTTTGATTATATAGTTTTTTCATATGCTACCACCTTTTTATAAGTTATGGCTATCTAATTAAAATTCACCTAATATTATCAGGAGAACTTTCAAAGCTCAAATTATTTATGACATTTACCATACCATCTTTAATTTCAAACACTGTCCATAGTGTTCCTGACTGATTTATAGGTACATTGTATGTTTCTAAAAGTGAACTACCTTGATAAAGCTTTACTTGAGCACCTGATAATGAAAGTGCTGTTGATGTTGATGAAGATCTATTCGTATAATCATGTACTGAATAACGATAAATTCCATTTAGCTCTTGTTTAAATGTCATTGTAATCGTCTCAGGACCATAACCTGACGTTTTGTCAATATCTAAACTTGCTATTGACTCTCCATTATAATAATAGTTTTTATTATAATAACAAATATGAAATTGTTGTGATGTTGATGTAGAGCCTGTTAAATGTGAATCTAAATCCGATGGATAATTTCCCCATGTCAATACTATTCTATATTCATCATCAGGCAGTATAGGAGATAATAAAGCATTTGGCGTTGATAACATATCAGGCGTTGATACAATGTTAACATATCCTGTTATATAACCATTCTTAGATACTTCCGCTGTATAATTTCCACAATTTAAATCATGCTGATAATTTCCTAATGAATCTGTTATAGATACAATTGCATTTCCAAGTGTATTGACATACGAACCAGCAGTATTATTCCATCCTTTTCGATATTTAACTTGTGCTCCGTTTATTGGTTTATCAGTTAACGCATTTTTTACAATACCTTTTACAGTCGAGGTACTATTGGCTTGAGAAGCTTTTGTAAGCAATGATTTTTCTAAGTATTCAACTTGACCAGGCTTTACATTTACAGACGTAGTAAAAAAAAGATATCCTTTTTTACTAATATCAATACGATATGTTCCTTCCTCTAATATAAATTCAAATTCTCCATTAGCATTTGTTACTGTACGACTAATGCCTATATTTGTAGCTTTATCATATGCTGTTACTGTTACATCTTGTAATTTTTCAAGTCCTGCATAAACAGTACCCATTACAAATCCTTTTGGTAGTGGCTCATGAGTAGTACCAACTCCATCCAATGCCCATTTAATTGCTTTATTAGCATCAACAATACCATAACCAGTTTCTGATAAATAAGAATTATTCGCAGATAACCCTATAATTGCTTTTACTTCCTTACCTGAAAGATTTGGATCTATAGAATAGATTAAACCCGCTACACCAGCAACATAAGGAGCTGCAAATGATGTTCCAGCATTTTCACTAGGAGGATCATTAGGACTACCATATGTATTATTAAGTTTTGTACTATAAATATCTCTACCCGGAGCTACAACATCAACTCGATCTCCCCTATTACTAAAATCTGACAAGCAATAAGATGTTTTACCATCTTTAACAGTATAGTCAATTGAACCTACACAAATGATATATTTTTTAACAGGATTATCTATTAAAGTCAAGTAACTGTTACATAAAGCATCTTCCGTTTCATTTCCTGCTGAATTAATTATAACAAAATCATATCCATAATTCAAAAGTTTTTGCAAAAAATTCCCCAATATTTCTGCACTAGGTTTCAAAATATTATAACTATTAGTATTAATACCTAAACTTACATTTATTACTTTTACATTATTACCTATAAGCAACGCATATATATATTTATGTTTCATTACATTTTCTTTAATTTTTGTAAAATTTTCATCTGAATTTCCTTTTAATGCATAAGCATATAATTGATTTTTAGGACAAACTCCTGCTATGCCCTTTTTATTATTGAATTTGGCTACCATTATACCTGCAACTTTTGTTCCGTGGTCATTATCAATTATTTCAGGATTATTCCAGACTTGTTTAAATTTCAAATCCTCATGAGTTGTATCGAACATCTCATCAATTACTCCAATTTTAACACTAGTCATTTTATCTCTATAATCCCAAGCTGAAACAGCCTTAATTGCTTCAACTCCCCAATTCATTCCACTAGGATCTTCTTCATTCCAATCTTCATTTTTCCATAATGAATCATTTGTAGCAAAATTTTCCTCAGATTCCATAGAAACGTTCAAAGATGCATACTCAACCAATGGATGTTGCATTAATTCATCAATTAGTTGATATAAATATTCCGAACTTACATCCTCATTAAATTCAATCTGATAATCATTAGTAAGTTCAATAAAACCTACAATTTGTCCATTATATTTACTTGCTAATGTACTGATGTCTTCAAATGAAATTGAATTATAAGCTGTTAAAAGAATTTGATTACGTACATAGCTAATACCATTACTATCATATAAAATATCATCTTCTACAGATTCTTTATAATATGCCTCTCCTATATCAATTAAATCATCTGAATTATCCAAATCTTCATCTTCTAACTCCACATCTTCTAAATCTTCATTAGAATTACTATCTGTCTCTTGTCCTAACTTACCTAATTTGTAGCTATTTGGGATGTTAGATGATGAGCCTTGACTTCCATTAAAACCAAAACTTAAAGTTTCTCCTGCTTTAATATTTGCATTATATTCTGCATTCTTAATTATATAATGGTTTCCTTCTTGCTTAATTTTTACTGCATTCCATATTGAATCAATTTGACGTTCAAAGTCAAACTCTAGCAACCAACCTTCTATTGTTTCATTTGTGTTATTCGTTATACTAATCTCACCATTGAAACCAGAACCCCAGTCGCTATATAACTTATAGTTAATATTATAGTCTGTGTCATTTGCTACTTGCTCCACACCAAGCAATTTATATGAGGTTGGTGCATTAATTGAATCAGTCCAATTTGCAGAAAATCCCATTTGCACTGACTCACCTATTTTAATATTCTGATTCCATTCAGCATTCTTAATAACATATCTTGTTCCTTCATGACTTACTATCTTGGCATTCCATATATTTGTAATTTCATGGTCAAAATCAAATTGAAGTGTCCAATTTTCAATGGTTTTATTTCCTGTATTTTTTAAAACAAAACTTCCATTAAATGCACCTGACCATTGACTTGTAATATTAAATACAACTTCATAACCATCACCTGCATATGTAATAGTATCATTATTATTGCTCTTTGCATTTACTACTATTGGTGATGACGTAAATGAAGTAAAAATCATAATTACTACAAGCAGTAATCCAAGTGCTTTTTTCCATTCCATTTTCTTATATTTCATTCTAAAACCTCCTGTTGTTGTGGTAGTGAAATTTGGCACTACCTTGTTTGCTTCTTACAATTCACCATTCTTCATTTTTAAATAACTAGAAAACTCAAATCTACCATATACTCCATTAATAATTTATGTTCTACACATTCTCACCTCTTTTACAATTTTTAACTTTCCCTATACCAACCCATCATATAATATCATTGAGATTATTGCCTTTACTATATTGTTCATACGAATTTTTGCATAAAAAAAGCTACAAACTATAAAGCATAAAATTATGCTTAAAATTTGTAACCGAACTACCTTCAGTTTATTCTACTTATATTATTAACCTTGTAGACTTCCATCTGTTCAGGCTTCTTAGCTTTGCGTCCTTACATTTCTATAAGTTTGCCCCCATATAATATATAACAATCCTCTCAATAATAATTATATTATTACATTTAAATTTTTGCAAGTATTTTTTTTCCATATTTTTTAATTTTTTCCTAAACTTGAATTAAATAAGCAGATTGTGAGAAAAAGAAAAGTTACAACTTAATTTACTTAATTAATTGGATACACAGCTTTGCCTCCAAAAATTAAATCTCTCCAAGATGTGAATTATTAGGCTTTGAAAAGGCATTAAGTGCCATGGCAAGGAGACCCAGAAATATTGTCAGGCTCTCCTGACAATATTTCCTTCAAAAAAGTCACATACCCCCCCACTCCAACATATAATAATACTAGAAAACAAACAGGAGTATATAATATGATCAGCCAACAACAATATGTAACCCTATCTCTGGAATTACATCTATTCTTTGGACGAATTATGAAAGAACATGCATTATTTCTTGAAGCAGGATTCACTCCAAAGAACTCTGATTTTTCAAATGCTGCCGACCAGTATAAAACAGCCTTTGAATCAATCCTATATAATGCTGTACAATTGGGAAATGGCATTATCAGCAATAGAGTTGTATCTTCTGGTGAAATTATTACTAATTATACATTAGGAAGCGAACAAAAAACTCAGAATTTTACCGGAATATCTATTGATACCAATATTACACGTTTAGAAAGTAATCTTTATGGAAGCTCTAATCCTAATATAACACCAGAGATTATCCAGTATGTTAGGAATTTAAATAATCATGCTTTGCATTATCTTGGAGGATTAATTGAATTCAAAACTAGGGTTTTAAATGATGTTTTGTCCTGTAATATGTTTACAATGAACTACCCTCTTTTAATTGAACACATTATAAGAGAGGCTAAATTATATCGCAATCATATAAACGATCTTGAAAACGGAAAAAATATTGATGATAATATAAAAGAGTCTGAACTTTTCTGGGATCAAATTATGATGGAACATGCATTATTTATAAGAGGTTTACTTGATCCTACCGAAAATGAACTTATTGGAACTGCTAATGACTTTGCAAAAGACTATTCAAATTTGTTAAGCGAAGCAAAGATGGCTACAGATATGACTATGAATAATGTGACAACCTCAACCTTAGAAGAAACAATTAAGTATCGTGATTTTAAAGAAGCTGGAACTAAGGGAATCAATGAATGTAAAATACGTTCTATTATACTTCCATTATTAGCCGATCATGTACTTCGTGAATCAAATCACTATATACGACTTCTTAAACAATATGAATAGAATAGTTTAATTTATATTATTAAAATATAAAGCCGCTGTTACGTCTTAATTTAACAGCGGCTTTGTATTTTATTAAAATTATATTTTATTACCAATTATCCCAACGAAATATCTAAAAATGTCATAAGCATAAATCCAAACATTGTTCCCATAGTTGCAAAATGTCCATATAAATGGGCATCACTTTGGGATTCTGGGATTAATTCCTCAACAACAACATAAATCATTGCACCTGCCGCAAAAGCTAAAGCATATGGTAGCAAACTTTGAATTGATAATGCCAAAAAAGCTCCTATTACAGCTGCAATTGGCTCAACAACGCCTGATGCCTGACCATACATAAAACTTTTAAATCTAGATAACCCTTCCCGTCTTAGGGGAATTGATACTGCTGCTCCCTCTGGGAAATTTTGCAGTCCAATTCCCAGTGCTAAGATAATTGCACTCATTAATCCTTGGGAACTTACCCCTGCTCCTGCTGTTCCAAAAGCTACGCCAAAGGACAAACCTTCAGGAATATTGTGAAGTGTAATAGCCAGTACTAACAAAACACTTCTTTTTAAACTTGTTTTAGGTCCTTCAGGATCCCCTTCCAAACTATGGGTATGAGGCATAATTTTATCAGCAAAGTATAAAAATGCACCACCAAGACCAAAACCAATAATTACGGGAGCCCATGAATATTTTCTGTCGGAACTCATTTCAAGAGCTGGTAAAAGTAATGACCAAAAAGCTGCTGCAATCATAACACCACTTGCAAATCCCAGCATAAGGTTAAGAAGTTTTGGCTTAATCTCCTTAAAGAAGAATACCATAGCTGAACCTAAAGCCGTCATACCCCATGTAAATAATCCGCCTATTAAAGCTAATAAAATAGGATTCATGTTCTCCAACATGCTATTTACTCCTTTCCTCAAACACATTTCACCTCATTCAAGTTAGCTATAAAATAAAAAAATAATATTCTTACTATTATATTAATTATTTTAAAATCTGTGCATGAAAAAGATTTTTAAATGTTGCTAAAATAATTGGTTTGTTATTCAATACTTTTTAAAGATTCTACCATATTTATCTTTATTAATTTAAAGTGCATACTAATATTTATTAATACTGAAAAAAGACAAGTTAATAAAGTACTAATAATAAAACTGGCTAAAGATATATTTCTTCCAAACATCATCATATCTACCTCAGCCGTTAGTATAACATATCTATGCAAAAATATCCCCATAACTATTCCTGCTAAACTGCCAATAAGTGTTAGAAGTATATTTTCTCTAAAAACATATTCCGAAACCTCAAGATTATAAAATCCTAATACTTTAATAGTTGCTAACTCTCTGCGTCTTTCATTAATGTTAATATTATTTAGATTATACAATACTATAAAAGCCAAACCGCCGGCTGATACAATAAGTACAAACATAACAATGTCTAAATTACCTAATATGTCTCCAAATTTAGACTTTGAAGTTTGTGTATGAAAGATTGAGCTTACAGCTTTATAATTTAATAGTTCTTCTGAATATTGATCTTTAAATGCTTCTCCATTTTCGTCTGTAATTAACAGCACTTGATTATATTCAACCGTTTCATGATAAAGCTTTTGGTAAAGACTTGGAGTCATATACACATAATGCATAAAATAATTTTCAGTAACTGCTAGAATCTTAACTGTTAACTTGTTAATTTCACCATCCTTAATAAACATTTCATCACCAGCGGATACATTAAGAAGTTTAGCAAGTTTTTCAGTAATAATAACTCCATCTTCTGAAAGAATATATTTTTCATTAGTTTTCCTGTCATTAAAAACTATAAAACTATTTATATTATCAAGGCTCTCTAAAACTAAAAGATTTGCACTTTTTTCAACCTTTTCAAAACCAACATCAATTGCAATTTCCTTAGTTTTTAATTTGCCAGTAACATGTTGATCATTATTTAAATATTCAAATAATTTATCCTTGTCACTTTCATCTGCATCCTCATTAACTCCAATTAGCCAATCATAAAGAAATATCTTATTAAATTGAATTTCAGTTATTGACGATATTGAATCCTTTAAACCATAACCAACTAATAAAAGTGCCATACATCCACCAATTCCAAATACTGTCATAAAAAATCTTTTCTTATATCTTATCAGATTTCTTATTGTTGCTTTTTTAGTAAAATTAAGATGATTCCAGATAAATGGCATTCTTTCTAAAAACACCCTCTTACCAAGCTTTGGTGCTGCCGGTCTCATAAGCTTTGCCGCAGATGCCATAAGTTCTTGATAGCAGGCAAACACTGTAGCTACTGTAGTACATAAAACTGCAATACCTGTGGAAACAATTGAATGTTCAAGCTGAAGAGGTGCAACTGCAACTGATAAATTCTCATATAGCATTTTATATGCATTTATAATAATTAATGGAAACATTTTACTTCCTATCAATACACCTAAAATACTTCCTATTAAAGTTGCAATAAGTGCATACAAAATATATTTTGAAGCAATATCCCATTTACTATAACCAAGTGCCTTTAAGGTACCGATTTGAGTACGTTCCTCCTCAACCATACGGGTCATAGTTGTAAGACTTACTAAAGCTGCAACCAAGAAAAATACTACCGGAAATACCTTTCCAATGGCTCCGATTCTATCAGAATCCTGCCCAAACTCTACATATGTTTGTAAAGTATTACGATCTAAAACATACCATTTAGGCTTTTTGATTTTATTTATCTCTTCTTTAGCATCTGCTAATTTTAATTCTGCATCTAAAATCTTTTCTTCTGCTTCTTTTTTACCGTCTTCATATTCTTTGTTTTTTTCTAAAAGAGTTTGTTCTCCTTCTTCTATATCCTTATATGCATCATTTAACTTTACTTCATTTTCAGCAATTTCTTCTTCTGCTTCTAAAATCTTTTGTTCTCCCTCTTCTATCTCTTTCCATCCATCTTTTATTTGTTGTTCATACTTTTTAATATCCGCCTTTGAAGCATTTAATTTTTTTTCCCCTTCTGTTATTTCCAATTTAGCAACAATTAGTTTTTCCTCATTTTCTTTTAGCTCTTCTTTCCCCTTTAAGAGCTGTACTTCTCCTGCACTAAGCATTTTATCAGTGCTTTCTAATTGTTCCCATGCTTGTGATAGTGATTGTTCATACTGAGTAATCATCTCTGCATTTAACTGTGGATCTTCTGTATTAACTTGAGTTTCATCAATCTGTGTCTGGCTCATCTGATACTCATAAGCCTGTTTTAGAACTTCAAACTGTTCTTTTTCTTTTGTATAACTTAAAAGACCACTATTATACTGATCTCTTGCAAGCTTAAGCTCATTTTCATTTTTTATAAGTTTTTCTTTTCCTGCCTTTAACTGTGCCTCTCCTGAGTTAAGTTTTTCTTTACCACTGTTTAATTCTCTTTCAGCATCTTTAATCTTTACTTTTCCCTCAGCAATTTCTTTTTCACTATCCTTTAATTTTTCTTTACCCTCAAGTAAATCCTGCTTCTTTTCTTCTATTTCTTTCTTACCATCTTCTATTTTTTTTAATCCATCTTCAATTTCTACTTTTCCATCTTCAAGTTCAATCTTTGCATCAGCAAGTTTTATTCTTGCATCCTCTAATTCCTTTTCAGCTTTTGCTTTCTCATCACCTAATTTAGTCTCTGCCTCGCTTAATTCTTCATTAGCATCACTAAGTACCTCTTCATATCTTATATCTGCTCGTTGCTCTGATATATCTTCAATATTTTCAACAACAGTCTCAACACAGTCATCATATTCTTCTGTGTAGCTAGTTAAGTCTATAGCATTTTCAACAGTTAAGTAAATCTCTGTGTAAACAGGCATATCAAAGCTGGTTTTTGGTATCATTATAAAGCTGTCTATCTCACCTGATCCAATATCACTAGTTCCTTTATCATCCGACAAATAATAAGAGGTTGTTCCACTTCCAACTATTGTAAATTCATCATATTTTAAACTGTCAAATATATCTTCATCTTCATTCACTTTTAATGTAATAGTATCACCTAATTTATATTCTGATCTTTGCAAAAATACACTGTCTACAACACATTCCGTATCCTTCTCCGGCATTCTTCCACTATCTAAAGTTAATAAATTAATTGGTTCCTGCACAGACATTACTTTGACAACAAATTGATTATCATTGGTTTTGCAGAAAAAATCCTTAGAATATGAAGGCATTACTTCTTTTACGCCTTCTAAATTAGCTATTGCTTTGACGTCTTCATTAGTAAGACCAAGGGTACTAAGTACTCTTATATCCATTAAATTACTTTGATCATATTGGGTATCTGCTGATGTTTTCATGTCCGGATCTGTAGAACGAATTCCTGCAAAAAAGGCTGTCCCCATGGCTACTATCAGAATAATTGAAATAAATCTATTTATTGATTTTTTTATTTCCATATAGAAATCTTTTCTTAACGCTTTCTTTTTCACAATGCCACCCCTTACCATTCAATTAAGTCAACAGAAATTGGTTCTGGGTTTATTACCATTTTACTTACTTTACCATTTTTTATTTTGATTACTCGATCTGCCATTGGTGTTATAGCAGAGTTATGAGTGATAACTACTACTGTCATTTGTCTTTTTCTACAGGTATCTTGTAATAGTTTTAATATTGCCTTTCCTGTATTATAATCCAATGCTCCTGTTGGCTCATCACATAATAATAGTTTTGGATTCTTTGCCAAAGCTCTTGCAATTGCCACTCTTTGTTGCTCTCCTCCTGATAACTGAGCTGGAAAGTTAAGAAGTCTCTCTCCAAGTCCTACATCTTTTAGAACTTCTTTAGCATCCAATGGGTCTTTACTGATTTGAAGTGCCAGTTCAACATTCTCTAGGGCTGTAAGGTTTTGAACAAGGTTATAAAACTGGAAAACAAATCCTATGTCGTATCTTCTATATGTAGTTAACTGTCTTTGGTTAAATTTGCTTATATCTTCTCCGTCAACTATTATACTTCCCTCGTCACAACTGTCCATGCCCCCAAGTATGTTTAGTACGGTGGTTTTTCCGGCACCGCTTGGGCCTACAATTACTACAAATTCTCCCTTTTCTATGTTAAATTCAACACCATCTGTTGCATTGATTGTTACTTCTCCCATTTTGTAACGCTTTATAATGTTTTTTGCTTCAACAAATGAACTCATTATTATCTCCTTTTTTGCGGTTTAGCTAGTACCCCGTTTTGTAATTTCTTATGCAAAACGGGGTACTAGTATTTTATTTAGTATCCCTTTTATAGCTTTCTTGTAATTATACCACTTTTTAGATTAATGTCAAAATATATTTATAACACAAGCTAATAATACAACCGGTGATAACTTGACGATGGTTTTTTATTTTTAGAAAGATATGAGTATTCAAAAAAATCTAAATAAAGAATAGACTGTACAAAATATAAAATTCTTTTGTTACAGTCTACTTAATTTATTTTTTATATGTATTTACTTTTCAAGTAATTCTCCCAAGGGTTTAAAGGTATATCCCATGTCTTCCCATCTAGTAAGAAGCTCATCTAAAATTTCTCCATTGGTTTTTGAAGTATTATGTAGTAGTACAACTGCTCCAGGATGTATTCTTTCTGTCAATTTTTTTAAAGCTTCTTCATGAGTAGGTTGTTTATCCTGATACCAGTCTACGTACGCAAGACTCCAAAAATAAGTACTATAGCCTAAATCCTGAGCCATCTTTAAGTTTTCTTTGTTATATTTCCCTTGAGGTGGTCTATAGTACATAGTTAACTTTTCTCCTGTTATTTCTTCAAAAAGGGTGGCTACATCGTCCATTTCTTTTTGAAATGCTTCCTTCGTTAATATTTTTGACAAATCTGGATGGTGGTATGTATGATTACCTACTGTATGACCTTCTGCTATCATACGTTTTACCATGTCCGGGGCAGATTCAAGATAATGACCTACTATAAAAAAAGTTGATTGAATGTTGTGCTTCTTTAATGCATCAAGTATAGGCTCTGTATTACCATTTTCAAAGCCACAATCGAAGGTTAGATATATAACTTTTTCTTCACCCTCACCTATATAGTATGCATTGTATTTCTTTAATTCTTCTGACGATATGCTGCCTGTTGGCTTTGTTCCTGTCTGACCAAAGCCCAGTCCCCAGTTATCTACCTTCATAATCATATTTGAGCTGGTACTTATGGCATCTACTGTATATCCCACGTAATATCCTACAAAGTACATAGCAATGAACAAGAATACGACGGGTATATGCTTTTTAATATTTATCTCCTTGGCTTTTGTAAAAATAGATGGTTTTTTCATAGCTACTCCTATATATTCTTTTTAGAAATATATTAAGGGAAGTGCTATTTCATTCTTAAACTTTGTCTTATTTTATTAACTTGATTAAGTTTATAGTTTCTTTAATGCAAAAAGTTCCTAAAACCTATTCAAAAATAAAAAATCTAAAACAAACATGCCACTCAATAAGCATATTTGTTTTAGATTTTATCTATTACTTATTAAAAATTGTTCAAATTCCTCATTGTCACCCATAAAAAGGCTTAAATCTACTCTTTCCTCTTCACAATTAATTCCCCTAATCTTGCCACTGTCATTATATAACCAAAAAGCAACAACATTATCACCAAGTAATGAAGGAATTCTTCGTAAATCTTTTAAGAAAAACTCATTATTTTTTAACTTTTTTAATCCAAACTTTTCATAGGTTTCATATGTAGTATATATTATAGGATCTACTTTGAAATAAAGTTTTAACTCTAATAAACATAATTTTAATTCTTGTAAAACCGAATCTTTCCCTCTTTCGTTAAAAGAAATATCAAAAATTACTACCGGCGGGATGTTTAATTGATAATGTGCAACTGTATTGATAAAATTCTTGGCTTGCATTCTTCCCAAAGTTGCAACTGAAAAAGTATGGCTTGCCCCAACATAAATTTTGTTCATTTTTGCACCCCATATATTTTGCTCAAATAAAGGATCTGAATATGAACTCCCCTCAGTTGCTTTAATAAATGCATATGTAATACCTTGTTCAGATATAGATTTCCAGTCTATCTCACCATTTTTTTTAGCTACAGCTATGCCTTTTATATCATAACTTTCAATATTGGGCTTTAAAGAAAAAAACTCTTCACTAAAAAATGTACAAATTATAACAAAGATTACTAATACACTAAGTACAGTAATTAATTCAATTTTTCTAATTTTATTAAGTTTCATAAGCATCATCATCACCAGTTAATATACCCATTCTATTATATTCAAAAAACAAATCTAAAGTTATTATTTCATGTGTATTATTCAAGTTTGACAAGTAATTAGTCCTAATAATTAAATTAAGCTTTAATCTCTTAATTCAAACCAATTATTGGTATTCAACTAAGAAGTTAAAGCTTAACTAAAAGATAAATAACACTTAACATCTCTACAAGATATTGTAATAAATAAATTATGAAATGTATAAGTTTATCTTTTTATAATCTTCAGTCCTCAATAAGGGCCACCTGATAGGGCAGATGAACGCATCGTAAACCGGGCATGGTATTTACATAGTGATGCACAACTCTATATTTCTTTATTCGCACATTTTAGGTTATTTTAGGTTAATAAGCTATTTGGTCAGAATAGCTCTTTTTTTTTGTAGTTGCTTTCACCCAAACCTAACAGGTAGCTTATTCAAGACTGAAAATTATTTACGTAATTGAAAGTATTAATCAATGTATTGATTAGATACGGGAAAATTGATTATACGATTATATTTTATTTTTTTGATTAATACTTTCAATTCATTTATTGTTAATATCCCTTCATCGCTTTCAATTATACCTTTATCGCATAAAAGAAAGCACACACTCAATAATATTCACGCTCCCACAATGATTATTGAGCTTTTAATCCCTCAGTACATGTTGATACTGATTCAAACAATCCATTATGACTAACTGCATGTGAGCCAGATACTCTGTAATAAGCCCCTACTTGTACAGAATATAGCACTTCACCAGTAGCTACAGATGCATTAGAACTTGAAAAATCATGACTACCTATTGTAGTCCAACTACCATTTACCAGTTTTTCAAGTGATATTGATGTCATTATACTACTAACTTTGGTTGTAGAAGTTGTAGCTCCATATATTACCATTGTTCCTGGTGAATACACAGATATTGTAGTTCTACCTGACATTAAATATAAGCTATTAGTCTGCATAGTACCTGGTTTAGCTGGAATTTTAAAATAGGTAGAAGCACTATCTTCTAAATATGTAATTTCTTCACCTGTTGTTGTAGAATCTCCTACAACTTGAATTCCATCTTCACCAAGATAAAATACAATGCTGTCATCTGCAACATTCGTTGAACTTGACTCAGCAGCTTGTACTGGCAACATTGTTGTAGTAAGTAAAAACGCAATTGCCATAATAAAAATCTTGAATTTCTTCATTAATGTCCTCCTTTCTTTTTTTCTTACACTATTAAAACGTATGAGACTCAAAAAAATTACAAGAATTTTAAACTTTTTTAAAAATATTTTAAACTTTTTATTATCTTGACAAATTCCTCAAAATCCATTCTTGCTTGTATCTCATAATATGCATTGTTTATTTCCATACCAACTGAATATAAGCTATTATTATTCTCATCTTTAATTTCATAAATCTCAATGGTCTTATTAAGCCAAACAATCTCACATTCTTCAATCATCTTTCCATCCATAGTTACCATCGCATGTTTTGAATTTCTGGCAATTGATTGATAAAGTAATAAATTGCTATCATTTTGAGTAAAAACAATCATTGAGTTACCAGATAACTTACTAACAAAATAATTATCAAATAAAAATCCTTCTGGTCTATAGCCTAACTTAATAGGTTTTATTCCTAATTCATCTTTTATTTCTTGATAAGCTAAACCAAGTTCGTCCTTATAAGATGTACTATTCTCATCATCACTACTTATATAAATTACTGAATCATTACCCTTAGAATTGGTTAACTTCTCAAAAACATAATTTCTTGACCCTTGAGTACTTAGTGTAGCACCCAAACTTAATACGATAATAACTGCTACTAAAAAGAAAACTCTCTTCTTTTTCCTAACTCTTCTATATGTAACTTTCTTACTATCCCTAAACTTATCAAATCTAACCAGATTTCTATTGGATAATTGATTAGCCAGTTGCTTTATTTCATCATGAGTCCATTCTTTATCTGATTTAGACATTTCCTCGGCTAATAGTAAATCAAACTCATCCTCTGACGACTCTAAAGAATTATATTCATTCTTACTAAGCTCGTCCATATCTTCAATAGATTCTTTAATAATTTGTTTTACCCTTTCATTCGTTGTTCTGTTTTCATAATCGCTTGCTCGTAATAATATATTAGTTAAGACTTGCTCTGGATCCTCAAAACTGTAGCTAAAGTCATCTTCCTCTACTTCTTCAAGGATACTGCTTGATTTACTTTTCAAACCATCACCAATAAGCTTTAAACCACTATTTCCACTCATAGGGTATCCTCCTTTTATAGACCTCTTTAATGTTACATAATCTTTGAAATTAAAGGAGGATCTAAAAACTTGGAATCATTCGACAAAATTCTTTTATCACTCCATTTAACGTATGTAATAACAAACATAAAACAATAATTTTGTCAAAGTATTCTTTACAACATGATGTTTCATAAAAGTTAATCTTTTATATATTGTATCTCATTTTTTTTGTTTTGGCAAGTGTCAGAATTTACGATATATTTATAATACCATATATTGGCAAAAAAAGCAATAATAAATATTAAATATTTTTTAAAATATTACTGTTGCAATTTGTAATTTTATGTAGTAAGCTTTAAATTGTATAAATCAAATAAAGAAGGGGATAATTATTATGGACTCATTTGAAGTATCTAAAGAAGAATTAGAGAGAATCTACACTTTGTATCGTAAAACTGTGTATAGAATGGCAAAAACAATATTAAAGTGTCAGTTTACTGCTACCCACATTACAGAAAAATCATTCGTATTATTACATAATTATTGGACTTCACCAAAAACTGATGAAGAACTTAGAGATTATCTGTTAATGATATCCGCAGAGCTATCATTGGAAACACACAAAGCTTTTACTAGTCTTTCAGACCCTGATGTAAAGGAACACTTTGATACCATACACCAAGAGATACTTAGCATGCCAACGCCTTACCGCGAAGCACTAATGTATACCTTATTACTTAAGATGACACACGTAGACGCCTGTGAAATGATGGGAGTTAATAGAAGTTTATTTAGAGTACATCTTTACCGAGGTCAAGAAATGCTACGTCAAAAATATGGGGAAAACTACGTAAAGTTAGTATAATAACTAAAATCATTATAATAGTTCCATTATAATAAGAATATGTTTTTAAGAGGCCACTGAAAAATTAATTTACCGTGTTGAAAGTACTTTTTCAGTGTCCTCTGTTTAAATTCAATAAAAAATCATCTTGTTAAAATATATTATACATTGTTGTTTTAGAATGATTTATAGATATATTATTCTTCAATTATTTCATTTTGTGTTCCTGTTTCTTCTATATAAATGTTGTATTGAAAATTATTTATATCCTGCTTCAGATTTTTATTGTTATTTAATGTTTTAATAACTTTTTATTTTTTAGTAATTCTTCTACATTTTCCTTTTCAAACTCTTTTCCAAATTTAGTTTTATAAAACTAATATATCAAATCTTAATTTTATTATAAATATAATTAATTGATTTCCCATTTTTTAATTCCTGCATTATAACACTTTTTGATTTATCATATTCTACAAATATTTCCATAGCCTTCTTTACATCATCATAAACCTTCCAATATCCACAAATCTTATAGTTTGCTCCATTATTTTTAATAAATTCAATTACATCTTTTGGTGGATAATCTAAAAATATTCCTAATTCATGAGGAAAATCCCCTTGTTTTTTTAAATAATCTTTATATTTTGAAGAAAAGATTCTTAAACAATATTCTACTTCATTTTCTTTATAGAATTTATTCATAAATTCAAAAAGCATAGAATTATTAATTGCCTTCATCAAAAGTTCCTTCCTAAATATTAAATAAAGTTTTTTATCCCTAATCTGTGCTATTTCATAAAATTTAATTTGAGTATCTACAAAATATTTAAAGTTAATACTCTGGCTTGACTTTATTATAATTGTACTTGATGCTTTTATTCCAAATATTACTGGAGCACAATAATATGCAATGTATTTTTCTAACTGATAATTTTTTAAATTAATTAACTCCATATTATCTTCATTTTTCCTTCCTGCAAAGTCAGTTATACTCTGGTATTAAATTAATATTCCCTTTCTATATTTAAATATACATTTTGAAATTTCAACTTTGAATTGCATTCTTTTGCATTTTATAACATAATAAAAAAATTTATTTTTTTAAAATTATACTACTATTTGCATTGTAAATATGTTATAATGTGTTTGTATAAAAAATTTCAAAAAAGGATGGTTAAGAATATGGTAAAACACTACATTATTAAACAGAAATATGAAGAATCTCTAAATATTTCTATTAAAATCAGGTTGAGTCTATTAAGAGTCTATAATGAATTAACTGCTGCAACAGGACGCTCAAGAAATTCAATAATTACTCAGGCATTACAATTTGCTTTAGATCGGGTTGAAATTATCGAACCCTGTAAAAGAAACTATTAAAATATCACAACCAACAGAAAGGAAGTTTATCGTGCACAAAAAATTCACAGTTAGAGTTAATATGGATCATTCACTAAATATTACAGTTAGAATGAAATACAGTATGCTAGATGATTTTGAAAAATTAGTTGCAATTTCCGGTGAATCAAGAAATGCTATTATTAATAATGCATTATACTTTGCTTTAGAACACCTTGAAATTATCGATTTTGGAAATAATAAAAAAAATGATGATGATGATAAATCAAAAAAAGATGATAGTGACAGTTCTAAAAATGACAAAAAGAATGATGACTTAGATAATAATGATTCAAATAATGAGAATAATACTAATAATTCCAATGTTGAAACTAACGGTAGTCCAAATAATGTCAATACAAAAAATAAATAATGTAAGGTAATAGTATTAAATTTAAAAATATGTTCGTATTACATAAAATCCCTACATTTCATACAAAAAATGTAGGGTGATATTGTAGCATATAAATTTGCCTCCATTACTTAACTTCTGAACAATTTGCTAATAGCAAATTATTCTTCACTATTTATATAATACATGCTATGAATCCGTTTCATGTTTTTGTTAATAATTTATTTTTTCCTCTATCTTCCCCCTGCAATCCAATCAAATGTTTTTCTTAAGCAAAGTGCCCCATAGCCAACTGTTTTACTGGGGTAGGTATTTTCAAAGCTTAGTTTCTTTGTGCCTGCTATTAAGTACGCTTTTAACTTTTCACCATATAAAAACTCATCATTTCCTTGTACTATTCCCCATTCCATCAAAAGTGCCGCACTTCCTGTTACAAATGGTGTTGCCATTGAAGTACCGCTTCTAGTTGCATATCCCCCTCCAGGTGATGTAGATATTATGTCAACTCCCGGTGCAACTAAATCAGGTTTTATGCCAGAATCATTTCGTGTAAAACCTCTACCTGAAAAATCTGCCAAACTATTTCTAATTGCATCGTACGCTCCAACAGAAATAACTTTGCTGGCTGTAGAAGGTATGGTTAATGTGGTTTCCTTTGATGGGATTAAAAATCTTGTAGATGGATTACTTGCTGCACTTGGAAGCCACATATCAAAATTTCCAACAACAATTTGCCTTGGGATTAGCCTGATTTCCCAAATTCCCGGACTAATTTGATCATTAATTTTTGCAAATTCTATATATATTTCCTGTGCTTGATTATATGGATTTGGTTCACCATAATAAATCAATAATTGGGTAGAATCAACCACTAATTTTTGTGTTCCTAAAATCTTTTGAATTGGACCAACCACAACTCCTGTTGGAGATACTATTTCAAAATCAATATCATCTACAAAAGATTTCCAGATTTGGAGATTAAGTGCCATTTCGTTATCATTTACTGCAATTTCCACAATTTGCACCTGATTATTTCTTAGAATTCCTCTTGCATGTCTTGAGGAATACCCTTCGTTTCCTGTTCCAACCACAATTGAAGTACTCCATAAATTTGCCATACCGTTAATATATGTTTCCAAAAGGGAATTACCATCATGAGAACCATAGTTATTACCAAAGCTTAAATTAATAGCTACAGGTCTTCTTAAGGATATTGCTTTCTTAATTACATAATCCATTGCTTCCATTAATTCTATGGTAGTTGGAAAAGAGTTTCTCTCCGGTACTCCTAATTTTACAACTAATATATCGCTTCTTGATGCAACACCTCTGTTTCGACCTCCGCTTGCCCTGCCATTACCACATGCAATTCCAGCAACATGGGTTCCATGCCCTGATAAATCAACACTTGGTACTATCATAAGTTGCTCTGGTTTTGCTCTTTTACTAATAGCTTCATTTATCTGCTCTCTGGAATAAACTGTTCCTCTATTATATCCTGGAGGAGGATTACCGGGAATGGACTGATCCCAAAGTTCAATAATTCTGCTGGTATTATCATTATTTCTAAAATCCAGATGACTATAATCAATACCTGAATCTATTATTGCAACAATTACCCCTTCGCCAAAAAGATTATACTGTGCTGTTTGCACACTGTTAATACATGCTTCTGCTCTGCCAACTACAACTTCAAAAAATAAATTTTTTGGTTTTTCAATATATTCTATTTCAGGAAATTCAGCCAGATTTTCTATTAGCTCCTCTTTAATTTGAATAATTGCATATTGATTCATCAATTGTGTATATATTATTCCAAGCTCATCTGCTATTCTTTGTAAGTCACCTGAATATTTTACTATTAGATTCCATGTATTTGTAGGCTTATTATATCCAACATTTAAATCAAGGGTATTTTCCCTTTCTTGATCGCTTATATCTAAAGCTAAATTTAATTGATTCTCTAGTTTTTGATTATTCATGCAATCCTCTTAATATGTCTTTTTTTAATTATATGAGAAATTTATATTTGTATACTTCTATTTATTTCTAAAATATTTGTTTTTTTATAACTGCAATGGCACTATAAGTTTAAAAATCTCAAAGGTTATGGGATCTGTATAAAAAAGACTACACTTTTACAATATTCAAAATAAAAATCATCTTTGAATCTCCAATAATTTATTCTTTAATTCTCCTTCTATCCTTTGCATTTCCATTTCAGCTTCCATACGTTTTTGATGACCTTCTTTTTGTATTCTCATAACTTCATCTAGTGTAGAAATTAATGATTCATTGGTCATTTTTAGGGTTTCAATATCTACAATACCTCTCTCTGATTCTTTTGCAGTTTCTATTGTAGCAAGTTTAAGAGCTTGTGCATTTTTCCTTAGTAACTCATTAGTCATATCTGTAACTTCTCTTTGTGCATGAGCTGCCTGAGTGGAGTGGGCAACACCAAGGGCAAGAACCATTTGACTTTTCCAAAGAGGGATTGTGTTTACGATAGTTGACTGAATCTTTTCTGCCATTATCGTGTCATTACCCTGTACCAAACGTATCTGAGGTGCTGTTTGTATTGCGATTACTCTGGTTAGTTCCAAGTCATGGATCTTTTTTTCAAAACGATTACATAATGCGTCCAAATCCCTGACTGCCTGAGCATCTTCTGGAAGCCCTGTTTGAGTTGCTCTTTGAGTTAAAGAAGTAAGTTCTTCATTACGCACCTTGTTTAACTTTTTCTTTCCTGCCATTATATACATAGTAAGTTCTTTGAAATATGTTTTGTTCAGTTCATACATTTTGTCAAGTAATGCTACATCTTTTAGTAATTGTATCTGATGATTTTCAAGAACTTTGCAAATTTTATTTACATTTACTTCTGCTTTATCGTATTTTGCTTTCATATTACTAATCTTATCAGAGGTTCTTTTGAAAAATCCAAAAATACCTTTTTCTTCCTCTTCAGCATCAAAGCTTTTTAGTTCTGAAACCAACCCTGTAAGCATCTCCCCAACTTCCCCTAAATCCTTTGTTCTTACGTTATTTAGTGCGGATTCTGAAAAGTCTGCTATCTTTTTTTGAGCACCTACACCATATTGGAGAATCATGTTTGAACTATGGAGATCTATTTGATTTGAAAAATTGTCTATCATTTTCTTTTCTTCTTCTGATAATGTGCTTTCATCAAAAATTGGCTGCTCTATAGGTTTATTTTCATTCACCAAAACATCATTTTTAACTTCTGATGTACCAAAAGGATCAAGTGTTAATGTGGGCGTAGCCTCAAAATCTTTAAAGTCGTTACTCATTAATTTATCCTCACTTTCATTTTTTTAAAAATCTATGTCCTGTCAGGCCTTCTTGTGCGAGCATGGTTTGAAGTACTGAAATGTCGCTTGATATGTCTAATGCTTTTTCTTGAAAGAAACTGTCTAACAGATTTTCAAATGCCTGATTTATTGTATCTAATGTGTCCTCGATTTCTCTTTTTGTAGCTGAAATATTCTCACCATTTGCTGGTAGTTTATCTAATTCCTCATATGCTCTTAGAAGCTTCATTGTAGTTGGAAGATAGTATTCTATAAATTTACTAAGTTCTCCAATTAGTTCAGGATGAAGTTCTACCTGTTTTAATATCTTACTTGTAATTAACTCAAGTCTTGATATCTTCTCTGATATCTCAATGCTCGGTATTGCATCATTAATTTCTTTTAACTGGTTTATATAAATATTACCTTCAGAAATCACTTGTTTAACTTCTTCTGGTAATTTTTTATCATATTTATGCACTTCTGCTTTTTTTGTTTCTTCTGTTCTTACTTCTTCTCTTACCTCTGCTCTTTTATTACGGGAAGTCTCTTTAAGCATCTTTGCTTCTTCACGCTGTCTAATTTCTAACTGTTTTTGTGTTTGAATATATAGATTATATGCTTCATCCGTTACCATAAAACACGTCTTTTGCTTATCAATATGCCCTTGTAAGAACATATTTCTTGAAATCATTGATTTTAAATCTTTTGCTACATATCGCTGTGATTTGTTGATTGCATCTGATAATTCTTTTAAGGTACAATAAGACCTTCCTCTTAAGTATCTTGTATAAAAATTAAACCTCTTTATTCTTCCTAAAATTTGCCCCCCTTTTACTGCCATAAAGCTACATCCTATAAAAAATGGAAGCATAACACCATATGCTATTTTTATTCCAAAGAAAAACCCCCCTGTTAATAATGATATAAAAAATAAGGTCAGACTTGCTGCTATAATTCCTCCAGTGAATATGCCTCCAACAATGGATAAAGCGTATCCTGCTACTTTTCTTCCTTGGGTGTTTGCATATAATTGTCTATTAACTGGATATGCTACTTCATAATTGTAGTTTTTGTTTTGATTTGTGGTATTATTTTTATTGTAATCATTTTGCCCAAATGAATCTGATACTTGGTTTATTTTGCTTACAGCATCATTTATACTCTTGTTTAATTTATTACTTGCTTGTCCCATTCCGTAATTTATTTCATGGTTAACATTATCCATTGTGTTATTAATTGTGTTTCTGATTGACTGATTCAATTGTCTAAAATCATGAGAGTCAACAGCTGACTGTACTATATTTTTTATTTCGTCACCTATATTTGTCCAATCCTGATTTGCCATGAGTCCCTCCTGTGCATTATTTTTTACCGTTTTTTATAATTTATATGTGAATTATACATCTTTATAATCCTGTTAATTAAATTATATATGATTTTTGATAAAATTACAATGTATGATTTGTGGTTGGATGCTCTTTTAATCTTATTTTAATCCTAATTGATGTTGTTCTTAATTTTAATAGTAATTTATATTTTGTTAAAATTTCTTTCGATATTCTTTGTTACCAGTTATTTCCAAGTGCTAAGGCCATTGGCTATTCTCTTCTAAAATTCCATTTGCTTCTTTTCTGTAAACATCTGATAAATTTCTGAATTATATATGTACTTTAGTATAAATGGAATAATTTGTCACCAAACTTGTATTGCAATGGCTAAACACCAAAATTAAAATATTTAGCATAAAAAAAGTCATTCACCCTAATGAAAGACTTTTTCGTAAACGTCAATTCAAGCACGCATAGTAAAAAGGCATCACATGTAGTATACTAAATTTACTGGTCCTGTGATGCCTTTGGATTTTTACATTTTTCTGGTATTTTTTTTGACCATGGTAGCAATTCTTTGTATTGAAGCTTTGGTATTACTTGTATTTGCTCAAATATATACTCTAAATTATAAAAAGGGGTTAATCCATTTGCAATTGCTGTTTGAATTACACTATATTTAGAATCATCAGTTGTGTTTAATTTAATAAAAAGCTTTATTCAATTACATCTTTCTTTACTTTCATGTATGATAAAATCTAACAAAATTGGTATACTATTATTATTAACCTCAAATTGAAAGGAACTGTTCCTACATTTTTGGTATCTGTTATTTCCTATATGAAAATCATATCCAGTAACACATTTTGGGTTACAAGTTTGAGGATCTATTAATCTTTTACATACAGATGCTTTTATAATCTCTTTTTCCATACTTTCTGGAATGGTATTTATAAATTCAGGATATTTGCTACAATTATCAGCATATATGCGAATGAGCAGTCCTTTCTTTCTAAATAAAAAATTTAATATACTACGTTTTGTTTTTGGATGAATATATGAAACAAAGTATCCACTTGCCTTAAGTTCTATTTTATGTTTATGTCCTTCATCTAATAAAATTTGGTTGACTTTACCCACAAAGTCATGATATTCTTTGTCGACTTCCAAGAGGAAGCTTTCAAAAGTAATTTCTGTTTTTTCCATAGTTTTTCTCCTAGTTATATATTTTCATCTATCTATAAATTATCTGCATCTAATTTTTCAATTAACTTATCTTTTTTTCTTAAAACATTGCAAATTGAATTCTTATAAATCTGCTGTTTTGCTCCTCCTAAAAATGCCATTACCCTTTCTTCTGTTAATTCAAAGAACTCCTCAATATTTCTGATTCTATTTTTAGAAAGATATGTAACAATATTATTATCTATTAGTGATTCATATTTGGTTAGTTTAGATATCGGGAATTTCTTCCAAACATCTTTTGTTTTAGGAGCATATACTTCTTCTTTTATCGTTTTTAAATTGTGACTATTTATTTCAATTTTTTGGCTACTACGAGAAGCAATAAACTCAGCTCCTGAGACAGTTGTAATGTTTTGACTTATAGACGTTAGTCTAAATACTCCATCATCACTAATAATAACAGGATTATCTTCTAAATATTTCAAGGCAACCGATAATATTTGATTGTCAGGAACATTAGCATCTAAATCTAATGGTAATAATGAAACATCTGCATTCTCAATTATAAATCTAAAGGGTATTTTTGTATTTAGTGTTTTTAAATAACTTTCGATTTTGCGACTTAGTTCACGTGCTGTATTAGATGTAGCAAAATCATATTTTCCACTGCGTCCATCTTTGATTTTTCCTATCTCATCAATTACTTTTGTTGGTATGCTAATATACTCATCATCACTGAAGTAATCAATTAAATCTGGAGCATTTATTAATGCACATGTGTCTATTATGAAAACATCCTTTTTAATTTTATCTTGGGTAGCCTTTAATTTTACTTTTTTATATTTTCCATTAATAACATTCTCAATTATTTTAATGTTATCGTAATAACGACTTGCTAATATACTATTATTTTCTTGCATCATTGTAAATAAGTTTATATTCTGTGTCGAAAGATAAAGTTCTTTGGATCGTATTTGTTCCATGTATGACTTTAACGATGAAATATCTGGACAGTTTTCGATTGCTTGTTTAAGTCTGTTTTCATCTTCATCGTCAAATATATCATATTTATTAAGTAAGAAACAAAACCTTTCTAAATAATTATTATATTCATTAAAGAATGAGTCATATGCAAAAAATTCAGGTAATTTTTGAAATTTATGATTCATAATGGCTCCAATTAACTCTTTTATTATTCTTTCATTATAAATAGATATCGTATCATTATCAAATCTTAATGCTATATCATGTGAGTTTATACCTACTGCCTGATACAAATGTATCATATCTACATAAGTTTCTGGCTTTTTAAAATTTTTCAAAATATTTTTAGCATAATATACTTTGTTATCAATATTTTCACAAATAATTGACAAGTCCATTAACTTACGTATTTGTTCTAAAGCAATATCAGTATTTGCAAATTCAATCTTCGATAAAATAATATCTTTAAATTCACATATATTAAATGTATTTTTGCCAATGGTAGTAATAAAAGAACTAATTAACACTAAATTGTTGTAAATATATATATAATCTTTATTACTCCATTCATTTTGTAAAATTGATAAAGCAATTTTATTTTTCTCAGAAAAGACTGGTAATGACATTAATATCAAATATCCAATATTGTTTTTTACATTATCTTTAACTATATTATATATCCATGTTTCTAATATATTTTCATTTAATATTTCATTTTCATATGATACTGGTACTTTCATTGTTATTTCATTATATTTGTAATTTCCACATGCTAAAAATACGTGCTCTTTCTTTTCATTAATTACCACACAATCCTTTTCTGAAAAAGACACTGGTAATTGAATTTTTAAAAATTCATCTCTTTCTATTCGAAACGATTCTGCATTATAAAAAATCACAATCTTATCTCTAAAAGCAGATGCATTTGCACTAACAATTTTATATACATTTGCATCCATAACAATAATTTCTCCATTTTTACATACATTTAAGATAGCTCTCTTAATTCTATTTCCAGAACCAATAATATTTCTTATATTACTTTCTTTAGTGTCGCTATACTTTATTATGTTTTTTTCATTTAATCCTTTAACTGTCAGTATAGACTTTATACATTGATGATAAGCCTCTGTTGTTAATTCTGGTACTGTATATATTTCTCCATTTTCATTATCTACACCTATGCTTAACACAAATTGATTATCCCAATATTCAGTAGATAATAAATCAATTTTATCAATTTTATATTTAGATGCTATAAGTCTTTGATCTGCAACTTTTCCATTTTGTAATGCCTTGGTTAATATTTCTTCTGGAAATGCGTTATCATAATCATCCCTATTTCCTAATACTACTGCATCATTAATTACTTCTGTACGAGGTTGAAACGTATACATTTTTCCAGTCAAAGGATTATAAAAAATATTAATACCTATTTCCTGACTTTCACAAGGCAAGAGCCCATTATTTAACATCTCAATACCACGTTCAGTCATTTGTAATTCTTTAAATTTGACTTTAGAGTACTCAAATTCAGAAGTTTCTTTCATTGTAATAACCTTTAATTTCTTTAGGTTATTAACGCATGGCTTAATTAAAAATTCACTGCTTACCATATTGAATACTTTTTCAAATGTATATTTTAATGGCAATTCTCTCATTTCATGGTCTTCTTCAAACCTATGAATACATGTTAATAAAATCCAGTCCATAGTTGCAAGCCTTATGGTTTTAGTGCATTGAACTTTTAAAGTATATTTATTGCATGGCACCTTTACTATGTTTTCGGCAATTATCATCTATAAGGCACCTCCTGCCCTCTAAGTCTGTTAAAAATTTCATCTGCAACTAAATCGTTTATAATATCATCACTCGTAAAATATGTACCCTTCATTTCTAACATTTCTATAATGTCTTTATACACAAATGTTTCTTTTTCTTCTCCATTATCCATGTCTGTAAGTAAAACTGGTTGATCAGCATACATGTTTGTTGCACCTACAATTAGCAATAAATTTTGAGCACGTGAAAAACCCACATTTATACGTTGATAAGCTGCAACGTATGATTGAAGACTTTTTTGCTTTGTTTTTATATTACGTACTAAACTAACAATAATAATCTCTTTTTCTTTTCCTTGAAATCTATCAACAGTATTAATTTCCACATCTATATAATAAAAACTTTCATTTTTAATAAGTTTTCTAATCATTTTAACCTGATCATAATAAAAGCTTATAACTCCAATGGTTACTTTGTTCTTTAAGTCCATATTAGCATATTGTAGTTCCATCCTTTTTAATATTTCAAGAATCATATAACTTTCAAGAATGTTTTCTGTAGATGTACTGCCTCTTTTTCTTTGTTCTAGTATAGTTTCTCCTCTTAAAGAAGAAGAATCAAACCAGTAGGCATGTCTTTGTGGAATAATCATTTCCGTTCCAATGATGCTATCAATTGTTAGATTGTGGGCTTTATGATTCGGGGCATTAGGATTCTTAGCACCATCTCTAAGTTTTCCATCGTAAAACATGTTAACTATATCCATAATGTCTGAATGCATTCGATATTGCACTAATAGTGATTGTTTCAAATCAATCGGAGAATTTTCAAAATATTTTTGGAATACTGAAGCAGTAACCATAATTTTGTATTTTTCAAAGTCTTCAACAGTTAAACTAAATTCACCAGATTCCACTTCTTCTTGATTTTCTACTAGTTCATAATAACTCTTCTCATGTTCATTAAATAAAGGTGGTAATTGTCTATGATCACCTACAAGAACTGCTTTTCTACCCTTAATAAGTGGAATCAATAATTCAGGTGGTGTCGCCTTACTTACCTCATCAATAATTACTACATCAAAATCATCAAATCCCTTATCAGTTAAAGTTCTTATGTTTTCTGTACATGAAACACCTACCACATTACATCCATTAATATAGTTGTCCAAATACATATCGTTTTCTTGTGCATAATCAGGTATTTCATTAATCCATTTTTCCAAATCTTCAAAAATAGGTTCCCATACTTGCCTGCTAATGGATTTATTTCCAATACTAACTCTTTCTTTAGCCTCTTCTATTGCCCTGAAAACATCCTCTTCATCAGATTTATATTTCTCGAAAATATTCTTAAAGTCTTTCTCTTCATTAGCTAAAATTTGGTTTAGTTTAGCTTCCTTTACTGTAAGAGCTTCTACTTCTTCTTCCAAAATAATAAGTTTCTTTTCAAAATCTTCCTGTTCTTCTTGGTATGAATTAATAATGTTATTAATCTTTCTTATAATGGATTGCTTTAACTGGTCTACTATGTCTGATGTATTATCAATAACCTTTTGGATTTGTAAAAGATTCACCTCATCATTTTCAATATTAAATATACCTAACTCTTCATCTGACAAACCAATTCCCTGAGAATTAAATTGCTTTATCTGTTTACTAATTGTTTGCCACTCCGCAATTATTTCTGCGCTGGCGTTTTTTAGCATTTCCTCTTTTAAAATAATTTCTTGGGCTTTTAGATTCTCAAGTTCCTGTGACGGGCCTAGTTCAATACCACTGTTTATTTTTTGACTCATTTTGGATACAATGCGAATATTTTGTAAAATATTTGCAAAAATGCTATTAGCCTGCTTTACTCTTGATGGTAAGTTTAATTTATTTGTATCTATAATTGCCTTGGATAGATATAAACTATGTTTTTTTAATTCCTCTAAATACAGAAAAACATCTCCCCATATTTTTTCTATAGATTCCTTAGAAATAGAAAAACTAATATCATCTACTTTTTCTTCACAATACATCTTCATTAACTGTAGATTTGCTTTTTCAGCGTTATGTTGGTTAGTTGCTTCCCATATTAATTCAGATTTTTGACTAATTTCATCAATCTGATTCTTTTTTTTATCAATATCTATTCTATTATTTTTAATTTCTTTCTTAATATTACTAATATTGTCTTTCAAGGAAATAATTTGTCTCTTTTCTTCATCATATTTCCATTTCTCAGCATCTTCTTTTTTCCACCCATCAATATATTCTAGCCCAATATAATCTAAAATTGAATTATAAAATGACTCTAATACATTTTTCTCAGTTATATTATCAACCGAACTTGCTATCTTTCTTTTATCGCCTAAACGTATTGCTCTAACATTGGGATTGGATATCAATCTCTCTAATGCATTATCTACGGCAAGATTTGCCTGGGATGTAACCAAAACTCGTTTGCCTCTAATAACAAGCTGATATATAGCTTCAGCAATAACAGTAGTTTTACCAGTTCCTGGAGGTCCTTGAATTAAACAAACATCTGGAGCAGAAAGTATTTTTTTCACAGCTTCCTTTTGTTCTGTATTAATATCATTATTCTGCCATTTTTCAATATTAACAATCTTTTTGTTAGTTCGTGCCTTTGTAATATCAAAAAGCCATTCATCTAAATTTTGAGAAACACTATGACCATTAGCAAGTTCATTAACTGCTCCCTTTAGTCTGCTAATTAATGCAAAATCACCAATCTGGGAAGCAGCAATATATCCCTCTCCATAAAATTCACTTATTACCTCTTGTGCATCTTCTTGTGATAAAAAACCTTTTCTTTTTAATTGTCTTTCAATAATAGTAGAACCATTAGAACTTAACTCAAATTTCAATTCAGATAAAAATGCATTTGGAAATTGTTGCTTCATTTCTGATATATAAAATTCAATATTTAACTTACTATTTTCTTTTTTATCTTTTTTGCAATATTCTCTGTGTTCTTCCCACCCTTTTATATACTCTACATTTCTCAATAAATATTGCTCTCCAAAATCAATAAACTGTACTGCTACACCATTATCAAAGTTTTGAGTATTTTGAATTTCTTTGTTAAATGAAAACTTCCATCTATCCGTAGAATAGTCATTTGAAAACACAGACATTTCATTTCTGAATAAAGCAACCTTAAACTCTTCAAATTCTTCTTTTGAAGGTGCCACTGTTAAAAAAGAAATTTGTTTTTCGTTTAGGTCTACTTTGACCGAAATATACTTAATACCTTTTATTCGCATTTCGGATATCTGTTTTTTCCAGTCTAAATAATCATTCCACTGGGCTATTTCATAACCTATTAGTTCTACATTTTGGGCTGCTTCTTCTGTAATATCCCACAGTGCATTAGAATGTTTGGGGCCATCATATAAGAATGAATACTTACCTGCATGATCATCTGGTTTTCTTTTTGGATTCTCAATTAATTTAATATCATCTATGATGAATTCGCCATCTTTAGGTCTTCCATAGAAAACCACATATTTACCTTCTGGTAATCTTTTCTTTAAATAAGAGCTGTTGCTATTATAAATTGCAACTCTTCTTACTACATGTCCCTTTTCTTCATTTTTAAATGATTGATTTTTAATAACACAATCTTGTTGTAATTTATTAGGAAATATTTTTTGAATAAAAGAATCAAAAGTTTCCCCAGGTAGTGACACTTGTGGATATTCTGCTTTTAGACGTTCAAATGCATTCTTAAGCTTAATATCTCCTCCCTCTTTTTTAAATAATTTAATTCGAATCTCATTGGTAATATCTTCCTTTTGTATTGGTTTAGTGATATTGGTTTTACCGCCTTTATTCGTTGTTTTTGTTATCTGTGCTGTGGCTACACCATTAATAATACGCCTGCATTTTTCACATGCTCCACGATTATCTCTGTCACTAATATATACCTTATTTCCACAGACACATGTTACATGTCTTCCCATTTGCACCTCCTATAGTTTTCCGTATATAGTTCTCCATACATCACAGATGGCATATTTGCACATTCTATCTGAAATTAACAAGTCATAATTAATTTTTTCCATTGATAGTTTATCACGTAATTTGTAATTTTTCAATAAAACTTGTAATTTTTATAAGATTCCTTGGATAATTAATTCAGAAGCGACAAAGCTGATAAAGCCACGAATTATGCTTTCCAAAAAAATTATTGTTTTCTGATTACAGTTTGCACATAAAAATAAAAAAGTAGCAAATTAACAGTTTCAGTTAAAATGCTACTTTTTTATAAAAATCCTATTTACATATACTTCTTGCTAAACCCATTCCAATTAAAACACCAATAATACTTAAAAATAAATTTAATAAAACATTTCCCGCCGACATAGCGTACTTGCCATCCATAAATAAATTTACAGTTTCCATACTAAATGTTGAAAAGGTACTTAAGCCTCCAAGTAATCCAGTTGTCAAAAATAGTTTTGCTCTTTTTGAAATATTCACAGACTCCCCTTCCAAGCCAATTATAAATCCAATTAAAAATCCTGCAATAACATTAGACAATAAAGTACCAATTGGAAATGTATATCCAAATTTATTCATTAAATTAGTTAATCCATATCTAAAACATGAACCAATAAATCCACCAAGTCCAACTACAAAAAACTCTATTAAACTCACCACTTTCAATTATCAACTAAACTTTCTCACCTATAAATTTGGAATCCAAAGTAGATATAATAAAATTTAGTATTTATCTAATAAAATTAGTAAATATTCTTTGTTTTTTTTCTGGTATTTCAATCTGCTGTTTGCCTAATTCAACAGTTTTAAGAAGCCATGCCATATTTTTCCCAACCGTCTCCATAATCTGCACACCTTCACCATCTTGCAAAACCTCATTACCTGAGCCACCATGGATTACAGTCCAATAGTGATTTGGAGTTATAATTAGACCTCCTAGATTCAAATAATTATTTAACTGATGAAATGTACTTGTACCACCAGAACGTCTTACTGCTGCAACTGTAGCTCCTATTTTATATGCAAAATGTCTTGAACGTGAGTAAAAAGCCCTGTCAAGAAAACATTTCATTGTGCCGGAAATTCCAGAATAATGTACGGGACATCCAAGAATAATCCCATCTGCCTCCATCATTTTTGTTGAATATTCATTTACAATGTCATCATCATAAATACATTTATTACCTTCTGTTTTACCGCAACCCCAGCATCCTGTACATCCTCTTATTGGTTTAGTTCCAACATGTAATATTTCTGTTTCTATGCCTTCCTTTTCCAACTGATCCGTAATTACCTTTATTGCCGCATATGTATTACCTTCTTTATGTGGACTTCCATTAATTGCTACAACTTTCATTACTTTTCCTCCTGTTTATATTATTTTATTCTTTAATTTTACTTTTTTTGAACTATATATTTTATATTTCAATATTATACCATATCAAATAATGTTTGTAAAATTGAAGATAATAAATTAAGTGTAAATTTAAACCTCCCTCCCAGTCAATATAATATTTTTTGATTATGCTTTCAAGATATCAAATGATTTGTTATCAACATTTTCAATTATATTTAAAGGCTAGAAGGGAGTAAAAAAACTACAAAGCAAAGTGTTGTACCTTTAAACTAAAAAACCATAGTAAAGGATGTTATATATCATTCACCTGTCAAAACATCATAAAGAATCTCCGCCAAAGGCTCCATAGCATTTTTTGCTTCCTGTACCGTATTATTTTGAGCCCCCACCTCAATAAGTAATGACTTTGGCTTCAAATGAAGATTATATCTATAATTTTTCAAATATATTCTCCTTGTAAATCCCGGAAAACTCTCTGCCGCTTTTAATTGCAATTGAAAACTAAATGCTAAATTATCCTGAATATATGGATTATATAAGTACTCAATTGCCCCGTTAGTATTTCTGCTAAGTCCGTTAAAAAACATAATTTGTGCTGTCTTTTTTCCATTTATAGTTGTTAGCAATTTATTTTTTGTATCACCGATACCATCCCTATGTAAGTCTATGACTACTTCTATACTTGGATATTCTTCAAGTATTTTACTCACTTTTTTACCCGCTTGGGTATAAGCTTTATTTCTGTCAAGTTTACCGTCTATAATGTCAAAGGTACTTTTATTATGCATTACCTTAATTCCTTTTTCCTGCAACAACTTTGTTAAATATGAACCAACTCCTACAATTGTATCTTCCGTATCACCATTCGTACTATCTTCAAACTGTTCTTGTGAATGTGTGTGATAAATTAAGATTTGTGGCTTTTTACTATTTATATCTATTGTCATGTCTTTACCTAAAAGATCTTGAGCATCCAATATTTTATCGTTTATGGTTGTCGATCTGTCAACTACATAAAAAGTACTAACTAAAAATTTATAATCTTGCAATGCTTTTAATGAATATGTTGTTCCAACCCGATTTATTGTTTCAATTGCTTCAATATTGTCAGTTTCAGATTCTTCAACTATAATTTCTTCTATATCTACAAAGTTCTCTGGATTAAACAAATCATTTTCTCTTAAATTATTCGAGCTTACATTAATACTTACGTATTCATCCTCAGTTTCAAATCCTTCGCTTAAATAGCTTTCTTTAGCGGTGTAAAAATTATAGTCATAAACATTTTTTACATATTCAAGTACAGGAAATAAACTATTTATAAGTTTTGATAAGTTATGTTCACTAACACTTTTTTTAGTCTCGTCCTCATATTTATTTACATACTGTGTTATTGGGGTGAATACATTGAGTACTCCCTTGCTTATGTCAACTATTACATCTTTAGTAAATTCAATTGCTGTATTATGCCCTTTTTCTTCATTATAAATTGTACAAGCTTTCATTAATACATAGGAGGTTAATAGAATTATTAACCCCCATATAATTATATTATATATATTCAAAATGTACTTTTTTTTAATCATTCTGTCACACCTTATCACTTTGGAATAATTGAGCAAATCTAAACATTTAACTTAAAGTTTATAGTAGATTATATTCTAAGCATATTAATTTATTACAAAATTTAATTACTATTTATTGAGCATAAATCTAAATTGTTATAAATGTTTAATTTCTAATATATTTTTAATGATGAAATGTCATATTTAATGATTCTGAAAGGGTAAAACTCATTCTTTTAATTGTATCGTCTACATCCTTTGGAGTTACAAACATATTTCCAAGCCGTGAGCTTGTAAGCTCTTTAACTAATTGATATTTTTCTTCTTCACTGAAACTATTTATTACATTGGAAATAGATTGGGTTTTGCATTCTTTTGATTCTTCTGCATCACTATTTTGAGATTGATTGCCCATTTGGCTTATTGCATCTAATATCGAATCCATTGTATCATATGCAATTGTAGCTGCATCAACTACTGTCGGAACTCCTATTGCAATTACAGGAACACCTAAGCTTTCTTGATTTATTGCAATTCTATGATTTCCAACCCCAGAACCTGGACTTATTCCTGTATTACTAATTTGAATTGTAGTATTTAAACGAAGAGTGCTTCTTGCAGCCAGTGCATCAAGTACAATTACTAAATCAGGATTAATTTCTTTTACTATTCCCTTTATTATTTCTCCGCTTTCCATTCCAGTTTGTGCCATAACTCCGGGAGCAATTGCACTTACATTTCCTATATTTTTAACAATACTAGAATCCCTTCCATATTCCTTTATTAAATGCCTTGATACAAAAAGGTTGTCCACTGCTAAAGGCCCAAGAGCATCGGGGGTAACACTTCTGTTACCAAGTCCTAATATTAAGACTTCTTTATCTCCTATTCCTTTATTTAATTCCATTAGACACTTTGATATTTCCTGAGCAATCTCTCTATGAACATTATCATCCATTTCCTTTAACCTAGGAGCTTCTATGGTAATATAGGTTCCCTTTGGTTTTTGCATTGCTTCTACACCTTGTTTTGTCTTAATTATAACTTTAGTTATTTTAATTTCTTTTTCCTTGTTATATTCTTCTTCAACTACCACTCCTTTTATTTCTACATTATCTTCTTCAAAGCTTTCTCTGATTTCAATTGCCAAGTCAGTTCTTATATTATTTAGCGACATAGTACTCTCCTTTAGTTTTATTACAATTTATCCATATGTTTGGAATTAATTATTTAATATTATTTGGTTTAATGCAAAATATATTTCTGGTTCTAGGATGTACAAATGGTTTTGTTTTGTAAATATTTGTGACTTCCTTATAAAAGTTATTTTTAGCAATTTTTTTTAAATTATGTATTGACAATTTGCTTTGTTTTTACTATTATATAATAGTATGTTTACATTAGAACGTCCGTGTCCGGATTTAATGAAACAATAATCAAAAAAAATTTTTATTATTTGGAGGTGTACGGATTGGCTAACATTAAATCAGCTCAAAAAAGAATTAAAGTCAATGAAACTAAAGCTTTAAGAAACAAGATGATTAAATCAAAGGTTAAAACAATTATTAAGAAGGTTAACGTTGCTATCGCGGCTAACGACGCTAATCTTGCTAAACAAAATTTAACTACTGCTATCGCTGAAATTAATAAAGCAGCATCAAAAGGAATCTTCCATAAGAATGCAGCTGCAAGAAAAGTTTCTCGTTTAACTAAAGCAGTTAACAAAATTGCATAATAATTGATACATCATTATAAGGCTGTCCATTCGGACAGCCTATTTTGATTTTAGTTTTTAGCCAGTTTACCAAACTGTGAATTGTAATATTTAATTGCTAAATTCAATTATAATAAGTTCTACTCCTAGTACATCATTACATCTTCCTGTTTTTATTTCTTCTTCTGTTTGAACGCATCTTTCTACAGCATTCCTTAGGTATTCCTCTTTAAAGTTATTAGACTGACTTATATATTTATTTATAATAAATGGCTGGTATCCTAGTTTCTGTCCGATAATTTGATTATTATATCCAAGGCGTTTTAGATCTTTTACCTGATAAAGTATATTAAATTGTCTTGATATAAGAAAAAGAATTCTCATGGCAGGTTCTTTTAAGGTTAATAGATCATAGTATAAGCTAAGTGCCTTTTTTTGATTTTTTTCTGCTATGGAAGTAATCATATCAAATATTTTATTCGAAGTTTGTATTGAGCATATGGTTTCTATGTCTTCTAATTGAATGATTTCTTTATCCATGGTATAGCAAATTAATTTTTCTAGTTCCTGTTTTATATTATCCATGCTTGTACCTGTTTTAGAAAGAAATTGATCTAGGCTTTCTTTTGTTATGCTTTTGTTTTCTTTTTTTAAAATACCTAGTATCCATTTTGTAAGGCTTAACTCATCTTGAGAGTTCATTTCTGATATTGTACCCATTTTTTTTATTTCTTTAAATAATTTACTTCTCTTATCTATTTCCTTTTCTATGAAAATAATGTGGGTGGTTGGAGGTATTTTTTGTATATATTCCGATAGTTCATTTTGTTTTTTAAAAAGCTCGCTGTTTTCTATTATGATTAGTCTTTTATCATTAAAAAATGGAAGGGTTTCTGCGGCTTCTATTATTTTGTTTACTTGGATGGATTTTCCTTCGAAATAGTTGTAGTTCATTTCGTCGCTGTTGTTTAGAATGGCTGTTTTTAATCGGTTTTTGTATTGTTGGATTAAATAGGATTCTTCACCGTATATAAGATATGTTGGTTTGAAATTGTTTTGTTTTATGTGTTCGTTTAGGTTTTGCATGGGGGCTCCTCTGTAAATTCATATTTTGGGGGAAAGTTATTTGTTTTAGTGGTCGTTTGTCTTTTGGGGTTTTCAAACTTGACGCTTTGAGTTTTAGTCTTTTCAAACTTGACGCTTTGCCTTTTAGTCTTTCTGCTCCCCAAGATGAGAATCATTAAACTGTGAAAAGTCAGAAGCACCAAACATTCCAATGAGCCTATGAAAAAACCATAGTCTCATTTCCATGGTGCTTAATGCCTTTTCACAGTTTAATGATTCTCATCTTGAGGAGATTTAAATTTTGAGGCAAAGCTGGGATTCAAAAATTCTTATATGATTTTTACTTTTGTAATTAAAGTAATATTTGTATTATTATGGTTATATATTAAAATATTATTAAGACGTATGATATTGTTTATAGAAAGAATTTATTAATGTGTTCCGCCAATTGAATAGTCATCATTTATAGATTTTCCGGCATAGTACATGACAAAATCTCCATCTATAAAATTAAATTGTGTTCCTTCATTGTCGGTTTTATTGTATTGATATCCTTCCATCTTCCACATATTACAGTATCCGTTTTCTGCATTTTCGCCATTTATATAACTTAAATGTCTTACTCCATTTTTTATGCTTTCTATATCAAAATTTATGATTATATAACCTTTTTTTAACCAAAAATTTTCTTTGAAGTTTAGAGGTTTTGCAGATGCATAACCTTTTAAATCAAATCCTTTTTTTACTACATGTATTTCTCCTGGTATATAGTATTCTCCATACCATTTTTGGATGGAAGAAACCCTTTTGTTTTGTGCCACACTTGATGGAATATTATTGTATACTGTATTTAGTGCATGTATATTTGTTTTAGTGCCTATATATGTTTTTAAACCAGAGGGTATTTTTATATTGGTATATGTGGATATGCTAAATATGTCACCTTTTACATTTTTTATATTAGTGCTTGTTATTACAGCTTTATTGTTTAGTTCTTCACTTGGAACACTCAAATATATGTCACCAAGCCTTAACTTCTTTACATTTGTTTTATCTTTGTCACTTCCCATCTTTACCAATAGCTGTTTTTTCCCTCCAAAGGTTTCACTATAATAAATATCAACTTCCTGTCTGTTTTTACCATTTTCGTCTACGTAATAAAATTTAGGTTTAATATTTATATAGTCATTGTTTCCGGTTAGATTTCCCATTGTTTTTAAAGAGAATCTTATAGCATATCCAGTTTTTAATACCCCTTGGTTTTTTAGGGTTGGATGAGAGCCATTTACTAAGGTCAATGTGTACTTTGGGTTTATTGATTGGCTTATTCCATTATGGTTTTTTGTTCCTACTTGATAGCTAAATCCTGTGTGTGTCATGCTTTTTTCTTTTCTGAAAACATTCTCCCATATTGGGTAATCTGTTAAATCATAGATGTTTAAGCCAAATATTCTGCCTGATACCTCTACACTTACGCTATCTGTTGCAACGTAGTTTGGTATATTAGAATTCATAATAGATTCTGTTTTATTTAGTCCACCATTTGCACTTGCATTTATGCTTGTTGATTTAAAGTGAACTGTATACTTTCCCTCGTCTACCCATACTGGAAGATAGAAAGAGTCACTTCCACTTCCTGTTATTGATGTCCAGGTATTTTCTGGAATAAATTCACTTCCTCTATATACATCAAAAGGAAACATTACCTCTCTACGTGCTATGTATTTAGAATAGTCATTGTATTGATATCCTGGAATGTTTCGGTGTGAACCGGTTGTTGGAAAGGATATTTTAAAGCTCGTATCTAATACTAAACTTGCAATTAATTTATCAGGCGATACCATTTGATTATATGCCTTTTTTGTTTCAATTGCAGTGTCACAAACTACTGGTGTGTGTACTATTACATCATCAAGTTCATGTACCGGATAGGATATGGTTGGCCCATGTGTACTGTTTACAGTTGCTAAACTTTTGTATATTACTGTTCCCTCAGTATTATAGACACCATTTGCTTTTGAGTATGGAATTGTTAAATTATTTTTATATAATATATCTTCTCCTATTTCATCGGCAGAGCTTTCATACTCTGCCGGTATAATTCCCTCTTTTTCTACCAACGTATCAGAAAGTATTGTTTGACCATTAATTACAAGTTTATCATTTTTAACTTTTGGCTTTCCTACATGTGCATATGTAATATAGTTTTGTAACTCTTCATTAGGTATGTCTGGTTTACCATTAGTTCCTCCAGATATTGATGCAGATGGTAAAACAATTGTAGAGCTGTAATAAGGGTCTGTTATATGTACACTATCTGTTGCATTATGAGCATAGTCTATGGTTGGCTTTCTAAAATAAGCATTTATTGTTGTACTTCCTCCTGGTAGAGCATCATTTTTAATGTTTGCACTATCTAAAGCATAACATTCAAGATTATCAATTAACCAATAGGCATAATACCTTTTAATTTTTACATCTTGTTTCTTTTGAACTTTATCAGAGTGATGCACAGCATCATATAATCTGGTTTCTTCATTCCATACGTAGTCTGTCCAAGATAAGTTATAATCTTTTATAACAGTTACAGGGTATTCTTTGCTTTTAACTACTTTTTTTAATCTAAAACCTACCAGATAATCAGTCGTAAATGCATTTACATAAAGATTTTCAGAAGATGGAATACCGTCGCTAACATCAAATTCTTCGTCCCCTCTGTTATCAGCTGCTATAATTCCTGTGGCATAAGGTTCTTCAAAATCATAAATATATTCATCCTCCACCGGTTTACTGTCATTATTGGGGTCAGGGGATTCTATAGTAGTACCTAGTTCAATTGGCGGTTTTGGCTTTACTCGCATCTTAGCAATAATTTTTAATCCACCAACAAGTATTTCATCATTTCTAGTTTTAACCTGGTTAATATCGGCTCCTTGTACTAAGCTTTTATCATCAATTTTCTTTTTAGTATCAAAAAGATTAACAGCATAACTTCGGTAAAGTTCATAATTTCCATGTGTGGGTTTTAACGTAGTTGTTATCTCATCTCCTGATTTTCCAGAACGTTCAGGTGTAGTAATGTCTAAAACCTTACCACTTGAATCTTGATATTCTACAACTACTGGATAATTAGCACTCTCATACTCAACCTTAATATTAAAGCGATCCCAAAAGTCTCCTGGTTTAGCCCATGATCTAGCCTGGCTAATTGCATTAAAAGTCATGTATTCACCTTTTTGCTCTACACCATTTTCTTTTACTTTAAATATGCCATTTAGATAAATAGGTATCCCATTTTTAATTTTGATACCAAATTTATCAAATAATAGCTTATCAACAGATTTTCCTGGAATTTTAAAAGTTACATATGTCGTATCTCCTTGTCTAACTTCATTTTTGATAGAACCACTATTATTTAAATATAACGTTACAAACTGCTTATCCTTTATGGGATCTCCATCTTTACGCTCGTCTAAACGAATATTAAATCCAATAGTAGTCCAAGTAGTTTTTGAATCAGCAGTTTTATCTGTTGTTTCAAAAACCAGATAAACGTTACCTTGAGCATCCGTTACATATTTTACTAATGCAGGTTGCTCTTTATCTTCAGCATTAACATTTAAAAATGGTAGTAAAGCTATTATAAAAAAAAATACTACTACACCAATAAATTTTATATTATTTATAACTATCACTCTCCTAATCTTCATAAAGACCATCATTAGTAACACTAAAATCTCTACCATCACTCAAACCATTAGAAGTTCCTATTTGAATATCACAAACTAGTTCTCTCCAGACACCTTTTCTTAAGTTTGGAAGATAAACATTTCCACCATATATAATATCTTCCTCATCAACATTTAAATTAGTTGCTGAAACTACCATAAACTTAATTCTACATCTTACATAATACCCTGTAGCAAAGTATAAAGTAGATGGTTCAACAACAGCAGAACCCTTAATAATAACCTTATTCTTTTTCATTGTTTTTACATAATTCTCTATATGTTTTGTATACTTTAAATCATAATCATTATCATTAAACATATAATATGTTCCTCTTAATGTATTAATCCAATTAGCATCAACAGTTCTATAGTCTACGTTAAGCCTTGTATTTAGATTAGTTTCAACTTTCTTCATCCAACTATCTAAATATGCTTTAAGAACCCATTCATCAAAAAACTGGTTAAATTTGGATGGAGGTGCATAATCAACTAATTCAATTGGTTCATAATAATATTTAGTTTTTTGATATAAAAACTTCTTCTCATAAAATGAATTAGGAAAACTCTCAAGTATATATTCATATTTCTTATAGTTTTTAGGCAAGTTAGTAGTTCTTATAAGTTGCCCATCAAAACTCAACTTAAACCTTTTAGATGTATCAGTGATTCTACTTACAGTTAATTTAGCATCTTTAAGAGTAAGATAATCTATCCCTTTAAATGCTCTATTTTGCTTATATAATCCATTAGAAAATCCCTCCATAAGCCCCCTTACAAAACATTTCCTAATTGCCCCTATATTGTCCTTTTGTACTTTTCCAAGGTCAGAAAGCCTTTTTTTATCCCTAACCTGAGCATATAAATCTTGATCATAATCTTTTCCATAAAGCAACTCATAAGTTCTTGTCACCAAGACGGCAGCATCTTCTCTTTTAATGTACTTACTATAACTTAAAAACTGTCCATCAATAACAATACCTGAATCAATTGCAGTTTTTATATAAGGTGATTTTTGAGTGCTATCTACCTTTAACTTAGCTGACTTAACAAGCATTTCAACAAATGTATTTATTGTTACTTTTTCTTCATTTGAAGCGGCTAAAACCTGCATATCTCCTGTGACTAAAATAAAAACTAATAAAAAAATAATTCCCCTTTTAAATAAATTCTTCATAACCCTCCGTTACTTAAAACCTATAAAAAGCTACTAAATAAAACTTTAATGTTGCCTTCCTTATTTGGTAAGTTTACTTTTACATTTTCTCTTTCACTTAATTATTCCAGAATAAACTATAGAAAACATAATGGTATTTTTAAAAGCTCTTTTTCACTTTTTATAATATTAATTGTTTTATAGTAACTTCCTCCCTTCTTAATTTTAATTTTTTATTTGAATAGAATTTTAATTCTAAACATATTTTTATAATAATTATTATTCTGCATAAATTATTAATTCATAATCGTAAAAGCACTACTTCAAGTATTTTGAACTTAATGTTTAAGTTTTCCCAAAAGAATTTTCTAAAACATCTTTAATGCATTACAACCTATTCGCTCAAGCTTTAATAAGTAATAATTATAATATAGCAATTATTTAAATTCCCCATGAATTTTTCGCTTTGTGTAGTAGGTATTTATATCTATTGTATTGCCATCTGTTATTACTGTCACCCCACCATCAACATCTGTTTCTAATATTATTGTACCATTATTTTCTAATCTGTCCACAATTTCTTTACTAGGATGATTATATCTATTATTGATGCCACAGGATATAATAGAAAAGGTAGGATTTACCTTATCCAAAAAAGATTTTGACGTTGAAGTTTTTGAACCATGGTGTCCGACCTTTAACAATGTAAATGATGAGAGATTAGGGATTAATATTTTTTCCTGATTTTCTTCTAAATCTCCTACTAATAACCCTTTGAACTCATTAATTTGAATACTTAGTACTGTAGAATACTCATTTTTATCCTTTGCAATAAATCCCTCAAAAGGGTGGAGGCATTCTATAGTTATTTCTTTGTCATTAATAATATCTCCCCTTTCAATTTGTTTTATTTCAATACTGTATTCCTTGGCTAGATTTATTATATCTGTGTACTGATCGTCAATAAGATTTGTAATGGGAATGTAGATAGTATCTATCTTTATTAAAGGTATTAGTTCGATTATGCCAGATATATGGTCTGTGTCCATATGAGAAATAATAACATTGTCTATTTTATCCACTGCTTTTGCTTTTAGAAAAGGTAATATTCTGTATTTACCTAATTGCTTTATCTGTGAACTTCCGCAGTCAACCAAAAATGTTTTTGAAAAGGTTTTTATGAATATGGCATCTCCTTGTCCTACATCTAAAAATGTAATTTCTAAGCCTTTATTATTATTTTTAATTAATATTACGCTTAGAAAAATAAGAATGAAAAGTACAGCCTTTTTATTAATATACTTTGCTAACACAATAAATAAGATAACTATCAAATAATAAATTAAAACTTGTGCTATATGTGGTTTTCCAATTACAATGTTGCTGGCTGGAAGCTTTGAAAAGATTTTACATAGGTATTCGTAAATTTCTAGTATATAATGTACGCTTCCAATTATTATTTGTCCGCAAAAAGTATTGATTACTGCTATGATTCCTCCAATCAAAGAAAGAGGAACTAAAAGGGTCATTAAAGGGTTTACGATTAGATTTAGAAATATGGAATATAGGGGGAATTCATAGTAGAAGTATATAATAATTGGAAATATTATTATATTTACTGATAAACTTAGAATAAATGCTTTTAAAATTATATTTTTGCTTTTTATATATGATGTTAATATAGGATTTATTACTACTATACCAACAACTGCACCATAGGATAATAAAAATCCTGCATTATATATTTGCATTGGTTGTTGAGCTAGTATAATCAGGGCACTTAGGGATATGGCTGAAAGTATGTCATATGTCCTTCCTAATATATTGGCAATAAGTGCTATGATTAGCATAATTACTGCTCTGTTTGTAGAAACGCTTAAATCGGTTAGTTGCCCGTATGCATATGTAGCTGGAATTGCTATAGCACTTGAAATATATATATTAACTCCAAGATATTTTAATATTATATATATGGACATACCGATTAAAGTAATGTGCTGACCTGATATTGCCAAAATATGTATTATACCATTTTTTTGATATAACTCCTTTATATCTAACTCAAGTCCTGATTTATCACCAAAATTCATTGCCATTACAGTTCCTGCATCTTTTTCGTTTAAAATCTTTTGATATGAATCTTTAAAAATTTGCTTTATTTTTGTTAGAGTATTATTAAATATACTGTATTGATAATCTATTATTTTTAAATCTTCACCAAATATTTTATATTCAATATCTTGAGTTTTATAAAATAGGTATTCATCAAACTGTCCCAAATTTCTTGGTTTTTGAAATTTGTTAATTTCACCTGTAACAGAAATTTCTTGCCCTAACTTTATCTTATAATTACTACTTATGTAAATCAATATTTGTTTACATAAATAGTAATTATCCTTTAATAAAACTTTACATTTTTTAATATATATAGTTTGTTTTTCACCTTTGTCTTCTATTTTTGTTACTTTACCTGTTGCAACAACAGAAGTACTTTGTTCAAAAATATCGTCTAAAGTATTAGGTGCAAGTTGATTATTCATTAGTGTGTATCCAAAGTAAATAACCATTGGAATAATAAAAATAAAACTGTCATAAGAATTAAATCTATAATTTTTATTTAAATAGTGCCATATTGAAAATATAGTTATAAATAATGCTGTAATTATAACTATCATAACATACATGTTAAATAAAGTTAGTACCTCTCCAAGTACAAATCCAATCAAAACCCACAAAAGCGGTCTTTTAATCAAATTAATCTCCTTATTCTTCATTGCCAACTACATCAAGGTTTCTTTCAAATGGTTCATCAAAAGCTATACTACCATCTCTGAAGGTTTTCCTTTTTTCTCCGTTAATTGTAAATTGGACTTTGTTAATTGTGGGTAATTCAACCAATGAGTTAACAATTGAATATATCGTTACACTTTCCTTTACATTTAAAGTTTTATCCAATAGTTTCTCATTAAAATCTAAATAACACACACCATCCTTAACTGTCAGTTTTATTAACTGTGTTCCTTCGGGTATAGTTCTGTTAACATAGTCTACTCCAGGACTTATTAATCTGTTAATAATTATTTCTTCCATAGAAATATTTCCATCATAAGTAACTAAAAATAAATTTTCAATAAGCTTACTACCTTTGTCATTGGCAAAAAATAAGGTGACATATGTTCTTTGATAATAATTTATATCATTACCTGTGTTATCAATAAATTTGTCCTTTGTCATTAATCCCACAGGCTTTTCAGCAGAATCCATAAGAGGTTGTTCATTAACGTAAAATTCTACAAACTTTACATCCTCAATTTGACACAATGTTTTTACAATTGATGCTCTACATAATATTTCAGCAGTTTTTGAAAGACTTAAATATGCTGAATCAAAATGTATTGAAAGCTGTCCATCCTTAAACTCATAATTTTTAATCTTTATAGTATCAGGTTTTGCAAGTTTATAGGAATTTTCTTTTGGTTCCTTTTCAATTGCTATTAATAATTCATTAATTAAATCATTGGTTTCAAAAGTTTTTGGCTCATATGCCTCGTATACTATTTTTGTTTCACTATTATTAATATAATAGATCTTTAGACTGTTTTCTGTCTCTTTTTTATTTTCTGTATTGTTACTACAGCCAGATATAAGAAATATTAAAACTGCTAACCATAAGACTTTTTTCAATTTTTTGCCTCCTTTTCTTACAATTAGGCAATATAATTAAGTGGTATTCTAACTGTAAATGTAGTTCCTTCATCTTCTTTAGAATACACTTTAACAGCCCCTCTGTGCATTAGTATAATGTTTCGGGTAATGGATAATCCAAGTCCTGTGCCACCTGTTTCTCTTGAACGGGCTTTATCAACTCTATAAAACCTTTCAAATATATGCCCTTGAGATTCTTCTGGTATTCCTATTCCAGAATCAGAAACTTTTATAAAGAAAAATTTATGATCTGCATTCAAAGAAACTCTTACCCATCCGCCTTCAATATTATATTTTATTGCATTTTCAATTAAATTTGATATAGCTAATGAAATTTTAACTTCATCTACATCTGCAAGTACTGGTCTAAAGCTTTCTAGCACTAATTCAATATCTCTTTTGGCTGCTATTGGTCTTAATCTTTTTAAAATCTGTTCTAATAACTCATTAATATTTAAATTATCAATATTCATATCACTTGCGGTTTTATCCATTCTAACCAGTGATAATAAGTCAGTAATTATTTTATTTTCTCTTTCTATTTCCAATGCAATATCTTCCAAAAATTCCCTATAGAGTTCAACGGGTACATTCTCTTGCATTAATAAAGAATCTGCTAAAACCTTTATAGAGGTTATTGGAGTTTTTAATTCATGGGAAACATTAGAAACAAATTCCTGTCTTGAACTTTCAAGTACCTGCATTCTGGCAATTGATTTATTAAAAGCATCTGAAAGCTTTGCAATCTCTGTATAACCACTAATCGATAATTGTTCATCCATATATCCTTCTGTTAAACCCTCAATAGAATTCTTAAGCCCATTAATTGGTTTAGTTAATATATCAGAATAAATTACTGCGATTATACTTATTATTAATATTACTGTCACAATAAGAAGTAATGCTTTTTGATCTAAGTTCTGGCGAATTGTTTCTATGTTTTTTGTTGAAAATGTAATAATCATAACGCCGGTAATTCCCTGTTCAGTTTGATTTGTATTATGAATAGGTATAGTTATTTCTATATAGCTGTTTGTCCTATCATGCTTAATACTGTTTTGATCTGAAAAACTTTTAATAACTCCTTCTGAAACTATTGTTTTTCCAACCTCAATATTATAGGTATCCTTTATTATATTAAAGCTACTGTCTATTACGATAATTCTTCCTTCGTAAAGCATAGCAAATTGATTGATTTCAGCATCTATTACATTAGATTCCCTATTGGTAATATAGCCCGATGATGCTAATAGGTTACAAAGAATATATCCATTACTTTGGATTTCTTTTACCTTTTGATCAATTGCTGACTGCTCGTATGCATCAGTTAAAATACCTGTAAATATAATTAGTGGTAAAAAGCCAATTATAATGAAGGCTGTGCATATTCTGATTCTCATACTTTTGAAAAAATTATTTTTAAAATTAATTTTGGAAATAATAACCAACACCCCATTTTGTATGTATATAGTCAGGTTCACTTGGATTTATTTCTATCTTTTCCCTAAGTCTTCTTATATGCACATCTACTGTTCTAACATCTCCCGGATAGTCATATCCCCAAACAATATTAAGTAAATTTTCTCTGCTATAAACCTTGTTGGGATTTAATACTAATAATTCAAGTAGATCAAATTCCTTTGCAGTTAAGTTAACTTCCTTTTTGTCAATATACACTCTTCTGCCATCACAGTCAATTCTTAATGCACCTACATTAATGATTTTACTATTTTCTACTACGGGAATTTCCTTTTTTGTATTACGACGCATTATTGCTTTAATTCTTGCCTTAACCTCTAATATATTAAATGGTTTTGTAATGTAGTCATCTGCTCCATATTCCAACCCCAATATCTTATCCATATCTTCACCTTTTGCTGTGAGCATAATTATGGGCATACTGGAAAACTCCCTAATATGCTGACAAACCTCTAAACCGGTTAGTTTTGGTAGCATAATATCTAACAGTACCACGTCATATTCTGTGTTTTTGGCATACTCTAAAGCTTCTTCACCATCATAAGCACAATCTACCTGCATATCATCCTGCTCTAAGCTAAATCTTATTCCCTTTACAATCAGTTTCTCATCATCAACTACAAGTACTTTCTTTCCCAATCTATTCACCTCAATTTATTGTAATGCTGTCTTTAATTTTATTAAAAACTCCTTCTTTTATTCCTTCAATATTCATTAATTCTTCAATACTTTTAAATCCGTTATTACTATCACGATAGCTTATTATGCTTTTTGCCTTTGAACTGCCTATACCTGTTAAAGTCATTAGCTCGTTAATTGTAGCAGTGTTTATATTTACAAGGTTGCTGGAAATTTTATTTTCTTCTGGTATTGAATTATTTTTAAGTAAGTTCTTTTCATCTTCAACAGAAAGAATTTCAATTCTTTGTCCGTCAGAAACAATTTGTGCAAGATTTACGCTATTTGTAGCATCCTTTGTAAGACCTCCTGCAAGTTCAACTAGGTCTATTAACCTTGAATTTTCTTTAACAATATAGACTCCAGGGGTATTTACTTCACCACAAATGTGAACGTAGATTTCACTTGTGGTAACGTTTTCTTCAATAAGGTTATCTGTGTTTTCTTCTCTCTCAATTTCTGTTGTACTTTCAATCATTATGTTTTCTGTTGGAATTTTATTTAAAGCCCCCAAGCTGTAATATATTCCAACTGCCCCAATAAAAATTACTATTGATACTATTGCAATAGTTTTTTTATTGATCATTTTGTCTCCTTTTTATTTTTATTGGGCTACAGATATATTCTACATAAAAAGAGTGCTGATTACAATAGGTTTTTGATTTATTTTTAATTTTGGTGAATGTAGTGAAAATTATTGGAAAGTTTGATTTTGTTTTGACGTTTGGGTGGATTAGGGATCGAATTTTTTAGATGAATATTCTGGCAAATATTATATTTTAAGCTCTGTTATGCCAAACATTACAAGGAGCCCCTTAAAACGAAAATAATGTCAGGATGCTGACATTATTTTTGGGTCTCCTTTCCATGGCATAAATGAGCTTAAAATATAATATTTGCCAGA
>JAVBPB010000015.1:0-56159 GCA_031549965.1 Mobilisporobacter sp.
GCGTTAGGCAAAGAGTCTAACATATTCTTATAAAAAAAATCCAGTTCTAAGCTTAGTTTTGCCATGGAAGTACTAAATAATATATATTCAACGCCATCCTCAATTAAAAATGAGGCTTGCTCATTGATAAAAACGGAATTACCATAATTAGATAAAATATGATAGGTTAAAGTAAAATTCTTTTTCTCCTTTAAAAACAAATTAAAATTAGATTTAATTTGAGAAAAATCGGTTGGTAATATTAAATTATTATATTTATTATTAAACTTTGTTGTAATTTCTTCTTGTGTGTATCCAATAAAATCTAAAAGTTCATCTGTAAGTTTTATTATGGTTCGGGATTCATCAGCAAGACATTTTTGAATACCCATAAATAGTAATTTCATCTACAGCCTCCTAAAAAGTTTAAAAATTTAAGTAGCATAATCAATATTCATGCCCTTAATTAAGCTTTCATCCTGAGTCTTTTTATCTTTTTGATAATGATTATCTTCATTTGTATATTTAATCTGAGTAGTAGTAGTTCCTCCAGAAACATATGAAGTTCCACATTCAGGACATACAGAAGTTTGAAGAGAAACTTTAGCGGAAAGTAATTGTGCATTAGGCTTTGAACCTTTTTCAACCGCATTGCTGACATGTTCTTGTTCATGAGAAGCCACAACTGCTCTTGAAGACTCTGGAGATATATGACCTGGTGCTTTAAATGAAACATCAGATTCATTAGAACCATCTACATATGTTCTGTTTTTGCAGGATTCACATTCAATCTGACCAGTTCTTTTCAAACTTTTAATCTTATTTGGATCAAGATCTTCAATATTGTTGCTCCTAACACTTAGATTTGTAGGATAACTATTGTATCCACCAAGACCAATATCACCTATCATAAAAGTCACCTCTTTCAACTAAAATTAAATTAATTATATTACAAAATTCCATTTTTTACAATAAAATAATTATTAATATTAATTCTTGACAATACAATTAAATTATGAGATTATAAAAACATAAGTTATGAAAGAGGTGTTTAAATGTTTATTGCAAAGATGAGATTACGTTAGTTATTTGTAACTAATTAATTTAAAATAAGGTAAAAATCCCCTAATAAAGGGATTGGTTTTTTGTGCCTTATTTGCAATCTTGCAAAAAACATTTTCATATAATTTATTACTGATAGCTTAATATAATTATAGGATTGTGTGGTTGTGGATGAATTTTCATTTGCGACCTTTTATTTTTGAATGTTTTTTACAAGTATTGCAACACTATAATTATAAAATAAAGGAGTTGTTAGTATGTCAGAAAAAGCCATATTAGTAGGGGTTAATGTTAATAATCAAAAATATTTTGAAGAATCCATGAAAGAACTTAAAAATCTTTCGGATGCCTGTAACATAGAAACGGCTGGAGTAATAACCCAAAGCTTAAATGAAAAAAACAGGGTATTTTATGTTGGATCTGGAAAAGTAGGAGAAATAAAAGAATTATGTGAAAAAGAGGGAGTAGAGATAGTAATATTTAACAATGAATTGTCACCATCTCAAACCCGTAATTTAGAAAGAGAATTAGACTGTCTTGTTATGGACAGAACAGGTCTTATATTAGAAATATTTGCAACCAGAGCAAAAACAAGAGAAGCTAAACTTCAAGTTGAGGTTGCAAGGCTAAAATATATACTTCCAAGGCTTACCGGCTCATATGCCAAACTAGGCAGACAAGGTGGCGGAGTTGGAACTAAGAATAAAGGTACAGGTGAGAAAAAACTTGAACTTGATAAAAGAAAGATAGAAGAAAAAATCACAAATCTTTCAAAGGAATTAGAGGAATTAGTTAATGAAAGGAAAACTCAAAGAAGTAAAAGAAGCAAAAAGAATATACCAACAGTTGCCTTAGTTGGTTACACCAATGCAGGTAAATCTACAATTATGAATGCCATGGTTGAAAACTACAAAAAGTCAGAGGATAAGAAGGTATTTGAAGAGGATATGCTTTTTGCAACACTTGAAACTTCAGTTAGAAATATTACACTCCCAAACCACAAAGAGTTTATCCTTGCAGACACAGTAGGTTTTGTAAGCGAGCTGCCTCATAATTTAATTAAGGCATTTCGCTCCACTTTAGAAGAAGTCAGGGAAGCAGATCTTTTATGCCACGTGGTAGATTTCTCTAATGATAATTTTGAACAACACATAGAAGTAACTAACGAAACATTAAGGCAGATTGGTGCAGAGCAAATTCCTATGGTCTATATATTTAACAAATCAGATCTGGTAGATAAAGAGATTCCTTTTGTAAGGGAGGATAAAATATATTTATCTGCCAAACAAAGGGTCGGGATTACGGAACTTGTAGACATCATAGTCAGTCATACAATGACTGATTATGTAAAATGTAAAATGTTAATACCATATAATCAGGGAAGCATTCTTTCCTACTTCAATGAACATGCCAATGTGGAAACAACCAGTTACGAGGAAAATGGCACAGTAATTGAATTAGAATGCAGGGATAGTGATTTTTCTAAATATAAATATTTAGTTTTGAATTAATAATTTAATCAATGTCTTACTAATACCTTGCATTTTACTTAATTTATTAAGTTTGCAAGGTATGTTTTTTTTATCAACTGGGGGTTTTTGTTCTACGGACGCTTTGCCTTGTAGTTCTCTAACGTTCATAGAAAATTTATATTTGTAAAAAAGTAGATAAGCCAAACATTCCAATGAGCCTATGGAAAAACGTCATAGTCTCATTTCCATGGCTTATAATACTTTTTTATAAATATAAATTTCCTATGAACGTTGAAGAACTAAAGGGCAAAGCGTCCGTAGGACAAAAACCCTCAAGTATACAAATTGCCTAAAGAAAGGAAGAACAATATGCCAGAGAAATTAGATTATAAAAAGGAATATAAAGAACTTTATATGCCCAAAAACAAGCCTGCCAAAATTCAGGTACCGTCCATGAATTTTATAATGATAGATGGAGGAGGAGATCCTAATGGGCAAGAGTATAATGATGCAGTTAGTGCAATTTATGGGCTGGCTTTTACCATTAAGATGAGTAAAATGGGGAAAAAGGATATTGAGGGGTATTTTGAATATGTAGTGCCGCCGCTTGAAGGACTTTGGTGGTGTGATGAAAGAGGATTTGATCTTTTTAAGAGGGATAATTGGAAATGGACTTCTATGATTCGTCAGCCGGAATTTGTTACTAAAGAAGTGTTTGAATGGGCAGTTTCGGAATGTATGATTAAGAAACCAGAACTTAAGGTATCAAATGCAAGACTTGAAAGCTTTGAAGAAGGATTATGTGTTCAGATGATGCATTTAGGGCCTTATAGTACAGAACCTGAAACAGTTAATATAATGAAAAAGTTTATGGAGGAAAATGGTCTTAAGGATGATACGTGGGATGTGAGAAAACATCATGAGATTTATTTATCTGATCCACGAAAGACTGCTTCAGAAAAATTAAAAACTGTTTTAAGACATCCAGTTTCAAATATATAATAAAATATAAAGGAGTAAAAAATGGATATATTAAAGATTTTACAAGAAGAATTAAAGATTAATTTATGGCAGGTTGAAGCTGTTATTAAGCTTGTTGATGAGGGGAATACGATTCCTTTTATTGCTAGATATAGAAAAGAAGCTACAGGTTCACTAGATGATGAGGTACTTAGAAATTTTCATGAAAGACTTACCTATTTAAGGAATCTTGAAGAGAAGAAAGAACAGGTTTTATCAAGTATCGAGGAGCAGGGGAAACTTAGCGAAGAGCTTAAAAAGCAAATCGAGGATGCTATGACTTTAGTGGTAGTTGAAGATTTATATAGACCGTTTAGACCAAAGAGAAGGACAAGGGCTACTATTGCTAAGGAAAAAGGCTTAGAGCCATTAGCTCAAATTATTGTTTTGCAGGAAGCGGATAAAGATATTCATGAGTATGCTAAGGACTTTATTAATGAAGAGAAGGAAGTTAATTCAGTTGAGGATGCTATTTTAGGTGCAAAGGATATTATTGCAGAAATGATTTCAGATGAGGCTGAATATAGAATTTATATCAGAAAAGTTACATTTTCGGAAGGTAAGATTTCTTCTGTTGCAAAGGATGCTAAAGTTCAATCTGTTTATGAAATGTATTATGAATTTGATGAAAGCATAAATAAAATTGCAGGACATAGAATATTGGCTTTAAACAGAGGAGAGAATGAGAAGATTTTAACTGTTAAGATTTTTGCACCGGAAGAAAGAATCTTAATGTATCTTTCAAAAAAGGTTATTATAAAAGATAACAAATATACTAATGAAATATTATTGAATACCATTGATGATAGTTATAAGAGACTTATTGCACCTGCTATTGAACGTGAAATACGTAATGAGTTAACAGAAAAGGCAGAGGATGGAGCAATAAAGGTATTTGGAAAAAATCTTGAACAATTACTGATGCAACCGCCAATTGCAAATCAGGTAGTACTTGGTTGGGATCCGGCATTTAGAACAGGTTGCAAACTGGCAGTTGTTGATTCTACGGGAAAAGTACTAGATACAGTGGTAATTTATCCAACTGAACCTCAAAATAAAATTAAAGAATCAAAAGAAACAGTAAAAAAACTTATTAAGAAGTACGGAATTACTTTGATTTCTGTAGGAAATGGAACTGCGTCAAGAGAATCTGAAATAATTATTGTTGAAATGCTTAAGGAATTGGATACCTCAGTTCAATATATTATTGTAAATGAGGCAGGGGCTTCTGTGTATTCTGCAAGTAAGCTGGCTACGGAAGAATTTCCAAATTTTGATGTGGGACAAAGAAGTGCGGCATCAATTGCCAGAAGGCTTCAAGATCCTTTAGCTGAGCTTGTTAAAATTGATCCAAAGTCAATTGGAGTTGGACAGTATCAGCATGATATGAATCAAAAGAAGCTATCAGAAGCACTTACAGGAGTAGTTGAGGATTGTGTTAATAAAGTTGGTATAGATTTAAATACAGCATCAGCTTCGTTATTAGAATATATTTCTGGGATAAGTAAAGCAGTAGCAAAAAATATTGTTATATTTAGAGAGGAAAATGGAAGGTTTACTGATAGAAAGCAATTATTAAAGGTTGCTAAGTTAGGTCCTAAGGCATTTGAACAATGTGCAGGATTTATGAGAATATTAGATGGCAAAAATCCATTGGATACAACAAGTGTTCATCCGGAATCATATGGGGCGGCAACTAAGTTAATTGAAAGCTTGGGATACAGCCTTAGTGATATACAAAGAGGAGGACTAAAAGAACTTTATAAAAAGGTTGGAGATAAAGATAAGCTTGCAAAGGAATTGGGAATTGGTGTAATTACCCTCACAGATATTATAAAGGAATTAGAAAAGCCAGGCAGAGATCCAAGGGATGAAATGCCAAAACCAATACTTAGAACCGATGTACTTGATATGAAGGATTTAACCGAGGGAATGATTTTAAAAGGTACAGTTCGTAATGTAATTGACTTTGGAGTATTTGTAGATATAGGGGTTCATCAGGATGGTCTTGTACATATTTCTCAAATGACAGATAAAAAATATATTAAACATCCCCTTGAAGTGGTTAGTGTTGGTGATATTGTTGATGTTAAAGTTATGAGTGTGGATATTAATAAAAAAAGAATCCAGCTTACTATGAAAGGGATTAATAAATAAAAAAGATTTAAACACAAAGATCATAAATAAGCATACCTTAAAAAAAACATGCTTACTTACTATATGTTTTAAAATAATATATAATATACTAGGCTTTACCCCACTAACGTTAAAAGTTTAGGATACCAGATTTATAGAATCCTTTTTTACAGAAAATAAAAGGTGTGGGAAGGTCTGATTATAATTGAAAAACATATTAGGAGGGAAAAGTGTGAAGAATCAAAAGAAGATATTTTTTTATGTTATTGGATTTGTAGTAGTATTTACAATATTTATCTTACTTTCACTATTTTTAAGTGGCAACAAAAATGAAAATGATAAAGATGTAGATGCTACAATTCCTGTAAGTGATGCAACTGAGACGACAAAACAGATAGTAGAGGAAAGTAAAGAGAATAATGTGGACTTTCAAACAATTGGAGATTGGAAATTAATCTGGAATGATGAGTTTGATGGTACAGGTGATAATCTTGATGCTAACTCGCTGGATCTTAACAAATGGGCCTATCAAGAAGGCACAGGATCTGAATATGGTTTAACTGACTGGGGAAATGAAGAACTTGAATATTATCAAAAAGATAATGTGCAAGTTAGAGATGGAAATCTTGTTATTACAGCAAAAAAGGAAAGTGTTGGAGGAAAGGAATATACATCAGGAAGGTTATGGACTCAGCCGACTTTTTCTGCTACTTACGGTCGTTTTGAAGCCAGTATAAAACTTCCAAGAGGTACTGGCTTATGGCCGGCATTCTGGCTAATGGCAAATACAACCACCTATGGGACATGGGCTGCCAATGGTGAAATTGATATTTTAGAATGCAGAGGAAGGGTGTATAATTCAGTTGAAGGAAACCTTCACTATGGTGAAGAATGGCCGGGGAATCTTCATACAGGAGGAACGTATAGCTTTCCTAAAGGAAGCTACATTGATGATGACTTTCATACATATACTCTCGAATGGGAACCAGGAGAAATCAGATGGTATGTAGATGGGAATTTATTTTTAACACAAAATGACTGGTATTCTAAAAGTGAAAATGAAGCTACCCAGTATTCATTTCCAGCCCCTTTTGATAAACCCTTTTACATAATACTAAACATGGCAGTAGGCGGTTTGTTTGATGGAAAGCGTATGCCCGATGATGAAAAGATACCGGCAGAAATGTTAATTGATTATGTAAGAGTATATCAAAAAGATTCATACATAATCCATGAAAAACCAGAGATGGAAAAAGCACCCCTTCCAACAGATGCAAAGCTGCCGGTAGATGGAAATTATGTACACGATACTGAATTTAATAATTTTGTTACAGAGAGTGTTAAGGCAGACGGCTGGTTTTTAAGTCTTGGAGCAAACAGCTCTGGAGGTGAAGCTAAGGTAGAGCAGGTAACTATTGGAGGTATAAAGGGAGCACTTATTGATATTGAAAAAACAGGAGGCGGAAGTCAGGACTATTCAGTACAACTAATGCAGACAATTCCTTTATCTAAAGGTAGATTCTATAAGATCAGTTTTGACGCAAAATCAGAAGGAGCTAGAAATATTCACACTAAAGTATCAAATGGGGGATTACACGGAGCATGGGGAGATTATACAACTGTATTTAATTCAAGATTGTCAGAAGAATTAGAACATTTTGAATATATCTTTCAAATGAAATCGGATACTCACAATGATGCCAGACTTGAATTTAATGTTGGTATTGAAGATAAGGATGTGTATTTATTTAATGTAAAAGTTGAGGAAGTAAATAGCCTTATTAACCTAAGTGGAAGAAAAACCCCTTTACCTAATGGAAACTATATTTATAATGGAACATTTGATCAAACAGATTCCACTCGTATGACATTTTGGGAGGTAGAGACTCTTAAGGATGGTATATGTGAAGCTTTAGTTAATGATGACAGGCAGCTTGTATTAAATTCAAAAGGTACTTCTATTGAAGATGTTAAGATAATTCAAAGAGGCTTAAACTTAACATCTACAGATGAATATAAGTTAACGTTTGATGCATCTGTTTCTGAAGATAAAGAAATTGAAATCGCATTTTATAATAAAGATTTAACTAAGAAATTAGTAAGTAAAAAGCAAACCATAACATCCTCAATGACAAATTATACAATTGATTTGGTTATGCCAAAACAAAATGAAGAAGATGGTATTTTAGCATTCTTGATAGGAGATAATAAAACTTTTATATTAGATAATGTTTTAATGCATCGTATGACAGACAATAATACAGACTTGTCTAAGAAGAAAACAAAACCACTTAAAAATGGGAACTTCATCGAAGGTATTGACGTATCATGGAATAATCTTGCTATTGAAGGGGGAGAAGCTACTTTTGAGCAGACCAAGGAGAAAGATGGAATTAAAGTTAACATAACTCAAAAAGGTGCTAACCCATGGTGTGTAATGTTAAGTCAGGATATTGAAATGTCAGGAAATTTAGATTATGTATTATCTTTTGATGTATCTTCAAGCGTGGATAGATTTTTTGATATAACATTAGAGGATGCATATTATACAAGACATTTTGAAATGCCTAATCTTTTGGCAACCAATGAGATTACTCACTATGAATATAAAGTAAGACTTCCACAAGATACTGCCCTAGCTATTAAATTTTTAATTGGTGGTGTGAAAGATACGCCTGATACTTCACATGAGGTAGTTATTAAAAATGTGAAGCTAGAATATGTTGATAGGTAGTTTAATTCATAGTAAACATTGCAATGTGATTAAATATGTAATATAGCCTTAAATGACGTTAGGAAGGCTATTAGTTAGGAGCAGTAAGCAACTTAATTTACTGCTCCTACTTATATTGTCACTGGGGGGGGTTAAGAATCTATTTGAATTCTAAAATTCATTGACAAAGCCATTGGTTTTGTATATAATCATCCTAATATGTGAAATGAATAATAAATCGTGAAAAGCAGATACAATTGCTGTATGTATTTGTGTTAGAAATTTTAATTTTATTGAGTGTTTAATAAAAATTAAAACATAATCATGTAACTTAAATATAAAATAACCAACTTTTTTAGTTAGCAAATAGATTCAAAAATATAGTCATGGGAAGAAAATAAAATGAAAGATGTATCAATTATAATTGTAAATCATAACACAAAAAACCTTTGCACTCAGGCAATTTCATCTATTGAAAACAGCCAAGAAAAGATAAACTATGAAATCATTGTTGTTGACAACTCAAACCGTATTGAAGAACGGTATGAAGGCGGTATACTGATAAAAAACAAAGGTTTTGGAAATGCTTGTAATATAGGAGCTAAAGCAGCAAGTGGAAAATATCTATTATTTCTCAATCCAGATACAATCCTACACAAAGAAACTCTTACAAAGACAATGACTTATTTAGAACGGCATAAAAAAATAGGGGTACTTGGAATAAAAGCATTACTTGAAGACGGGACTATTGACCATGCATGTAAGAGAGGATTTCCAACGCCCATTAATTCTTTGTTTTATTTTATAGGATTAGATCGTATATTTCCCAAAAGTAAGTTTTTTTGTGGATATAGCCTTTCCTACCTTTCACCAGAAGAAATTCATGTAGTAGATTCAGTTTCGGGTGCTTTTATGATGATTCCCAAATGGCTTTTTGAAAAAGTTGGCGCATTTGATGAAGATTATTTCATACATTGTGAAGACATAGATCTTTGTTATCGAATAAATAAGATGGGAATGAAAGTTGTATATTATGGAAAAGCAAGTATGCTTCATTACAAAACAGGTATACACTTATCTAATAATAAAACACTAATTAATAGTTTTTATGAGAGTATGCAGATATTTTATGATAAACACTATCATGGAAGATACCATTGGTTTATAAACGCAATTGTAAAATGGGGAATCAAAATGAAAAAGAATAATGCCTTAAGAAAGATTAATGGATGAGGTAATCGTGATTGAAATATTATTAGCAACATATAATGGAGAAAAACACTTAAAGCCACTTCTTGATTCCATAATGCAACAAAGCATGAAGAAGTGGCATTTAACGATACAAGATGACTGTTCAGAAGACTTTACAAAACATATTATAAAAGAATATGTAAAGAAGTATCCTGACAAAATTAGATTGTTAGAAAACAATCAACGTTTTGGAAGTGCAACAACCAATTTCTTAAATATGCTAACAAAATATAATAGTGTGTATCCATATATTATGTTTTGCGATCAAGATGATGTATGGCTTGATAATAAAATAGAATTAAGTATACAAAAGATGCAAGAATATGAACAAAAGTATGACAAGAGCACACCAATTCTAATCCATACCGATTTAACAGTGACAGATGAAAATCTTCAAACAATAAATCCATCTTTATTTCATATGCAAAAAATGGAGTATGAACGAGTGAAATTGAGCCATTTGTTAGTACAAAATGTAGTGACAGGATGTACAGTTATGATCAATCAGTCTCTTTTTGAATTAATTCGATACAAGATTCCACAAAGGGCAGTCATGCATGATTGGTGGATGGCAATTGTTACCAGTTGCTTTGGTAAGATTGGCTTTGTAGATCAATCAACTATCCTTTACAGACAGCATGGAAAAAATGCAGTAGGTGCTAAGAATGCACGCACATTCAGCTATAAGTTAGAACTTCTTAAAAATGTAGGGAAATTTCGTGTTAGTATAGGGAAAACCTATATACAGGCAGAAGAACTTTACAATTTATATGGGTCTTCTTTACCCCCAAAAGATAAAAAATTAGTAAAAACATACATGAGCATTCCCAAACACACAAAACCTGTTAGAGTTATAACCGCATGGAGATTAAAAAGTGTGAGGGCTGGTTTATGGAGAAAATTAGCAAGTATTTTGTATTTGTAAATTAAGGAGCTGTTAATGAAAAAAATATTAATAATAAAACAGAATTTAGAAAAATATGGATTTCTACTTTCGTGTTTAGTAAAAAGAGATATAGCAATCAAGTATCGCAGATCCATACTTGGCTTATTATGGAGCATGTTAAATCCTTTACTCATTATGCTTGTAATTACCTTTGTTTTTCGTTATATGTTTCAAAACAAAATAGAAAATTTTGGTATATACGTATTAACAGGTTCCTTTATTTTTAATTTTGTGTCAGAAGCTACTGTAGGATCTATGGGTTCGGTTGTAGATGGCGGGATTCTAATTCGAAAAGTTAAAATACCAAAGGTAGTCTTTCCATTGGAAAAATGTGTGTTTTCACTAATAAATGCATTGGCTGCATTAGTAGCAATTATTATGGTTATGATTATAACTGGTGTACCTATTAGGTGGACAATCCTTTTAACTATATATCCGGTACTCTGTGCTTTTATTTTCGCCTTTGGACTTGGAATGATTTTATCTGTTATGAATGTGTTTTTTAGGGATACAGCCCATTTATATCAAGTTTTTATAACAGTTTGGATGTATTTGACTCCAATTATTTATCCAATAGAAATGATTCCTGGGTCGGTATTAACAGTTATAAAGCTAAATCCATTATACTATTTTGTTAGTTATTTTAGAAAGATAACGTTATATGGCATAGTTCAGACTTGGAAAGAACATGTCATATGCATATTAATTGCAGCTGTCTTTTTGACAGTAGGATTAATATTGTTTTATAAAAAGCAAGACAAATTTATTTATTATTTATAGAGGTGTAATTTTGACAACAGTGATTGATGTAGAGAATGTATCTGTAGCCTTTAGAATGCAGAAAGAACGTACAGATAGTTTAAAAGAATATGTATTAATGGCAGCGAAAAGAAAGCTGCAATATGAGGATTTTTATGCTCTTTCCCAAGTTACCTTTCAGGTAAAGCAAGGAGATGTGTTTGGAATTGTAGGGTTAAATGGAAGCGGGAAAAGTACCTTATTAAAGACTATTTCAGGAATTTTAAATCCTACAAGTGGAAAAGTCTCAATTAAAGGAGCAATTTCACCCCTAATTGAATTAGGGGCAGGTTTTGATTTGGAATTAACAGCAAGGGAAAATATTTTTTTAAATGGTGCAGTTTTGGGATATACAAAGAAGGAGCTGTTAGAACGGTTTGATGATATTGTAGACTTTAGTGAAATGAAGGATTTTCTGGAAATACCAATGAAGAATTATTCCAGTGGTATGGTGGCACGTTTAGCCTTTGCCATAGCAACATCAAGAAAACCTGAAATTTTAATTGTAGATGAAATACTATCAGTAGGTGATTTTCAATTTCAACTAAAATGCGAGCAGAGAATAAATCATATGATTCAATCAGGAACAACTGTTTTGCTTGTTTCTCATTCCATAGAACAAATAGAAAGACTTTGCAACAATGCACTTTGGCTGGAACATGGAAAAATGAAAAAAGTGGGAAAAGCATCAGATGTGTGTAGTGCATATAAAATTTGTTAGGAGAAGATGGATGGCTAAAAATAAAAGAATTATAAAAAATGTATTTAAAGGGAATAAAGCATCACTTTATTGTTATAAAGTATTATCCAGTGCTTATCATGATGGACTGACCAGAACAATTCATAGAATGAAGAATAATTTTGATGAGTCTGTGCCTAGCAGTAATAATTTAGTAGAGGATACATCATATATACAAGCAGTATTTGAAAATCCCTTAAAAATAAACAAAATAGATGATGATTTTCAATTAGAGCGTTTATATGCAAAGACTCTGGTTGCTATACAGGTGCATATCTATTATACAGACTTATGTAAAGAAATATTTGGACAGGTAAATTTAATTCCAGTTCCTTTTGATTGTTATATTTCAACAGATACAGAAAAAAAAGCAGAAGAAATCAGAGAGAAGGCAAAAACATTTTTAAACGGTGCAAAAAATATTTTTGTGGAAGTATATGAAAACAGAGGAAGGGATGTAGCCCCATTTATTATTCAAATGAGCAAAAGGGTTTCTGAGTATGAATATATATGCCACATTCATTCAAAAAAGTCAGTGCAAGGTAGTATTGGAAACAGATGGAGAAGGTATCTTTATAAACATTTATTTGGAACATCACAAAATATAAGCGGTATATTAAGCAGACTTGAGACAGAACCACGAATTGGACTTATTTTTCCAGAAACTTTTCCATACTTAGAGCTAGGCATAATTGATACTATATGGAATTGGCGTAATGAAAAGCTTTTAAAAAGACTATCAGGTCTTAATATAGAATCTTTACCATTTCATCCTATATTCCCAGAAGGATTTATGTTCTGGGGAAGAAGTGATGCATTAATGCCATTGTTTAAATTGGGACTAAAATTTGAAACATTTGAAAAGGAGGAAGGACAGTATCATAGCACCTTGGCACATGTGATAGAACGTATGCCAGTTTACATTGCGAAAAGCCAAGGTTATGAATATAGGCGTGTTTTTAACCATTGTGTTAAACAGCAAAATCAACTAAGCCATAAGAAAAAACGAATTGCCTTATTTGCCCATTATGATTATGAAAATATAGTTTCTCAGAGTGATTTATATTATCTGGATCAAATAAGAAAAGTGGCAGATAAGGTAGTCTTCATTACAAATTCAGAGTTAGATGAAAAAGAGGTACAAGCCATAAGAGGGATGGCGGATCAGATTATTATAAGAAATAATCAGGGATTTGATTTTGGAGCATGGAAAGAAGCAATTTTGGAATTGGGATTTGATTACTTGTTAGAATATGACCAGTTACTTATTTTGAATAACTCTGTAATAAGTATAGTTTCAGATATGGAGAGAATTTTTAATAAGATGGATAGGAAAGGTCTTGATTTTTGGGGAATTACATATAGCCCCAAAATAAATAAGGCAGACAAATCGGAGTTAAATTCCTATATACATTCTTATTTTATGGCTTTTGAAAAAAAGGCAATACAATCGCAAGCTTTTTGTAACTTTTGGAAAACCGAAAGATTGTACCAAAACAAAGAAGATGTGATCAGCAAGCAGGAGTCAATATTAACAAAAGTATTAGCAGAAGAAGGTCTAAAGTATGGTATTTATTTAAATGAAATCTATGGATATGTAAAACATAAAAAGAATAGACAATATTTATATAATGACCCATATAATATGTTTCTTTTGGGTTCTCCATTTATAAAAAAGAAAAGTGCTTGTACTGCAAATATATTTGAACGTCAGAAACTTATTTCTTCATTAATACAATTAAATATAAGCTATTACAGGTTTTACGATGAATATCAACGTATTTTAAATCCAGTACAAGACGTTTTGTTGCAGCTAAATGACGAGGTGTATTTATCTTGTGATGTACCGAAACCGGACAAAATGGGACATTTAAAATGGCTAAATGCATTAACTGAAATAGGAAATCACAATGGAATGCGTATATTAGAAATCGGAAGTAGAGAGGTAACGGGAGAATCTGTTGCCAGAGAACATTTTAATGAAGCAGTTTATGTAGGGTTTGATTATCACCCAGGAAGGAATGTGGATATAGTTGGAGATGTGCACAAGCTTTCTTCTTACTTTAAGGAGGATGAGAAGTTTGATATTGTATATTCGTCAGCTTGTTTTGAACATTTTGCAATGCCTTGGATTGTTGCAGTAGAAATTGCAAAGGTTTTAAAAGTGGGGGGATATCTTTTTATTGAAACTGTTTTTGCCCATTCATCCCATGAAAGACCATGGAATTTCTTTCAATTTAGTGATTTGGGATTGCAGGTGCTTTTTTCAAAGGCGCTTGGTTTTGAATGTATTGAAGGGAGTATGTCAAACCCAATTGTAGGAAGATTTTCAAGCCTGGCAGATCGTTACCTGAGATACATGCCTTTACCAGGATTATATTGTCATAGTAGCTATTTTGGGAAAAAAGTATTAGAAGTAGAAAATTTTGAGTGGGAAAAGCTTGAAGCAGAAGATATTGTAGGAAATACTAAGTATCCCCAAATTCACAAATTTAATCAATAAAGGAGGTATTGTATGCGAACTGTAACAGAAGAAAGGTGCTTTTTTTGTAATCATGAAGCAGAATTTATTTTGGTTAGAGATGGTATGACTGCACTAGAAATTGCCATGTGTAATAAATGTCATGCACCTCTTAGAGCAAATGATGTAATGAAAGTGATCTATGACAGATATACAACTGATTTGAAAGAGGAAAGTTTATTTAAGAATCTGCAAAGCTTAAAGATATTAAACACTGCTAATAAGGGCTATATTCATGAGGCATTTTGTCATTTGCCAGGATATATTTGCAGTGAATATTTTGAAGGTATTCCCAATGGACAGATGGAATCAAATGGATGTTATTGTGTGGATTTATGTAATATTCCGTTTCAGTCGGAAAGTTTTGATTTAATTATTTCAGAGCATGTTTTTGAACATGTGCCAGATGCGAAAGCAGCTTTTAGTGAGATAGCCCGTGTTTTAAAACCAGGTGGAGTTCATTTGTTTTCTATTCCTTATTCTGAAGGACTTGAGAGAACCAGACATCGAAAAGGGTATGCTCCATTTTATCACGCCTCATTAGTTTCTTCAAAAGGGGCATTAGTGCATTATGAATACGGAAAAGATTTATGTGAATTTTCAAAAACACCGACAACTTTTACAAAGTTAGTTTCACACCGCATGTTTTATCACCCAGATGAAGTAACCGACCTTGAAAATCTAAGATCAAAAAAAATAAAATCAAAAGATTTTGATAGATTAATGTTTGAATTTAAATATAATCCTGTTGTATTTGCACAAGGAAAATGTGCTCTTGAAACTGAGGATGATTATAAATATGATACGGAATTTTCTCCTGATGCTTCCAGAAATCAATTTTTAATAAAAAATATTACACCAGGTAGTGTTGTTTTGGAGTTTGGATGCCATACAGGAAGACTTACAAAGTATCTGAAAGAAGAATTAGGTTGTAGTGTGTATATTGTTGAATATGATGAGAAAGCTTATAAAGTTGCAATCCAATATGCAAAGCTTGGCGTTTGCGGTGATATTATGGATTATACATGGCTGAATACATTTACTGATATACAGTTTGATGCAGTAATATTTGCTGATGTTTTAGAACATTTAATGGAACCTTTAGATGTATTAAAAGCAGTCGGTCAATTATTAAAACCAGAGGGACAAATATTGGTTTCAATACCCAATGTAGCACACAATAGTATTTTGCTGAATTTATTTAATAATGAATTTAATTATACAGAAGTAGGGCTTTTGGATAAAACCCATATAAGGTTCTTTGCACAAAAGAACTTAAAGCCTTTTTTTCAAAAAGCCGGATATGATATTGTTTTAGCAGATAATGTAATTGTTCCATATACATTATCAGAACAATTTAGGGGAATAAATTTTTATAATAGGGAATTGTATCATTTATTGTCAGAAAGAGATGATGGGGATGTTTATCAGTATGTATTACTGTTGAAAAAAATACAATACATTGAAAAACACCAAATACAATGTGTAACATACGATAAAGTATCTCAGGGCTCATATAATCTATCAAATGATTCAAAACTCTATGGCAAATGCTATTTGGATAAAGGGGAAGGATTTAATGAAGAAAATGTTATTTTGTCATTTGGAACTTACCACACAATAAGCAATGGAATAGATGCAATTTTTAGAATAAAGATAGAACAAGAGGTTAAGAATGTAAGGTTTGATCTTCAATCTTCATCATGTATTCTTACTAATTTAGGAGTATATTCAGAAATAGGTAAGTTATCTTTTAGGGCGACTAATGGTATTATGTTAACTGATTATCTAATTTTTGAAAATGAACCGCAAATAATGATAGGTATTGATGGCAGGCATTTAAAATTCTTAGAAATTAGAATGAGAATTATATATGATGAAAAACAATTATATACATTCTTAAGAGAGGTATTAAACACATCTTCATGGAAAGCAACTGCTCCTATTAGAGAAGCAAAAAATATTTTAAAGACGGTCAGGGTAAATTATTTTTCTAAAGTAAAACAATATAATGACTTACGCTATTATATTGACAATATGAATATGGATAATAGAAGCTTATATCTGGAGGGATGGATCTTTTCTCAAAAAGGTATGATAAAATCAATTCAAATAGAAGCACAGCATAAGAACCATAGAGTAAAGGCAGGTACAATTTTCCATTTAGTTAGGGAGGATTGCTTTCAGACATTTCAAAGTGAATATGCAAGAAAATCAGGATTTAAAGCGGAGATAATTTGGGAAGATGTTTCTGAACTGATAGGTTACAAAATTTATTGTAAATGCTATATGGAAGATGGGAATAAGGTAAAAATTCTTTTGGGAAGGATAAAAGAGCCTATTGGAAAGTATTTAAAGGATTCTATAAAAAGATATCAATTAAATGAAAAGTCTCATAATGAAATCTTTCAATTAAAAAATAAAAGTACTATAGTTTTTGATATAGATAGTGATTATAGCCCTAAATCATTTATTTATGAACTAAGGATGAAAGCACACAAAAAAGGTCATGGATTTGCTTTAATTCAATATGAGAAATATAAGGAACATTATATATATCATTACTGGTTTGATGAATTAGAGATAAAATTAAAATTTTATAAGGAAAAACAACTATTTGAATTTTTGGAAAAACAAAGAGTGAGGAAAATTTACATTAATCAATTAAATGGTTATCCCCTATTGAATCAGTTATATATTTTAAAACTGAAAGAAAAGAAGAATGCAGCACTGACTTTCTTTGTTCATGACAGTGCCATTATACTTAATCCAAAATTAAAATCACAATGGGAAGAATTTTTTAACAACTGTAATACGATAAGGTGCTTTTCACATTTTGCAGCCGATAAATTTCAAAATATTTATGGCGAAATGAACAATCTAAAGGTACATGGATATGAAAAAAGGTATCTGGGAAAGGTAATAAGGCCTTATAAATTCAGCAATAGTATTCAAATTGGTGTAATTGATTCTAAAAAGTCTAAAAGGGAAATAGTTAAGATGCTTTTTGCTATTGAAAATAGTAAAATTAATATGAATATTATCTACTTCGGTAAGGATGAATTAAATATTACACATCAAAATTATAAACAGATTAGCCAATATACACCGGAATCCCTGCCATTTTTAATGGTGCAGCATGATATAGACCTTCTCTATATTCCTGCTTCTAAAACAGAGCTATATTCATTTGTAGTACAATATGGAATGGAGCTAGATATGCCTATTGTATGCACTGAATTTACGGCCGCCAGTGAACAAGTAAGGGATTATCAAAAATGTTTAGTGCTTAATAAGATAGAGCCTGAAGAGAAGATTAAGGAAATATCCCATTTTATCAAGGACAAATTGCCAACATATACACCTTATGGAAGAATACTATTTGTAAGTGAATTTGATGATATGACCAGCCGTTTTAGAGTAACACATTTTATGGAACAGTTAGGTTATCTAGGGGTTTCTTCTGAACACTTACTGCTTGAACAGGTAGAAACTTATATTCTAAAGGATTATGATGCAGTTGTGATATTTCGTATCAGATATTGTGAGAAGTTGAAAGAATTTATCCAATCTGCAAAGAAAAGAGGTCTTCCTGTTTTATTTGGAATAGATGATTTCTTATTTAGTTATCAAGAGATTGAGGATTATGCTTCCACATCGGTTGTTTTAGGTGAAAATTTCAAAGAATTGATAAAAAGCTATTATGACTCAATGAATTTATGTGATGCTTATATTTTATCAACAGAAACCCTTGCAAGGGAAACAAGGAAGATATTTAAGGGAAAGACAGCAATTGTAAATCGAAACGTGGCAAGTGCAGAAATGCTGTCACTGTCATTAAAGGCAAAGAAAAGAGCAGTTAAAAAAGCTGGCCAAGTGGTCATAGGCTATTATTGCAGTGCTATTACCCATACCTTTGATTTTAAGACCCTTGAAGATGTATTGGAACGCTTAATGGAAGAATACGATTATTTACATTTAAAAATTGCCGGACCATTTGAAGAAATTGAAAAGTTTAAAAAGTTTAAAGATCGTGTGCATTATTATAAACAAAGAGATTTTAGGGAACTTCCAGAGCTGCTGGCAAGTTTTGATATTATTTTAATGCCAATTATTGAATCGCTGTTACATCAATGCATTTCAGAAAATAAATGGATGGAAACAGGATTAGTAGGTGCTGTAGCAGTTGCTTCTGATACAGAAGAACTTACTCGTGTAATTCAACATGGAAAGACAGGGCTTATTTCTAAAACACAAGAGGATTGGTATGAGAATATTTCAAAATTGATAACCGATACAGCGTATAGGGAGGAACTTAGCAGGAATGTGCATGAATATGTTTTGGAAAATTATGTTGCTGAGAAAACAGGTAAGGAAGCAAAAGACTTTATTTTAAAGTTGATTGTGAAAAACGCAAAATAATAATATATTAATAATAGAATTATTTGCAGAAAACTAAAGTAATGGTCAAACAGCATATCAACATAAAATTGATTGTGATGAAAAATAAGTTGACAAATCCTTCTCTTAGATATACAATAACATAGTAATTGAATAAGGAAGTTCTTCGGGGCAGGGTGAAATTCCCGACCGACGGTAAAGTCCGTGAGCTGCTAAGGCAGTTGATTTGGTGAAATTCCAAAACCGACAGTAAAGTCTGGATGAGAGAAGAAATTAATGCTTTATTTTTGCATGATTAATTTAGCCCTGATTATATGATCAGGGCTTTTCTGCACGTTAAAGTAAAGCTCGTAAGAACATTCCTTTTATAAATTAAAAAAAGGAGATGTAAAAAATGTCAGCAATTACAAGTGAACAAAAACAAAAAAAGGTGAAAACAGAAAGAGTTTTTACAACAAAAGTAATGGTAACAGTTGCCTTACTTTCAACAATGGCATATATACTTATGCTTTTTGAATTACCCCCATATCTAGGATTTTTAAGATTTGAACTAAGTGATATCCCAGCCATTATTGGAGCATTACAATTTGGCCCATTAGCCGGAGTAATTATTGAGCTGATAAAAAACTTAATCAAAGCGATAACAGCCAGCAAAACATACTTTGTTGGAGAATTAGCAAACTTTATAATAAGTGCAGCATATATAGCACCAGCAGCATATTTATTTAGACGTATTAAAGGAAAATATAAACCACTCATAGCTTTTTCTGTTGGGACGATTGCAATGACCCTTATAGGTGCATTAATGAACTACTTTGTTACAATTCCGCTATACGCAACACTATTTGGTGGAATGGATGTAGTTATTGGAGTATCAAGTGCAGCAATACCAGCAATAAAGAGTTTGGGATCACTTGTTGTATTAGGAATAACACCTTTTAATATAGTAAAAGGTATACTAATATCCGTAATTGGATATTACACATATAAACTGGTTAGAAAATGGATATAATGGGAATTTCTAAAAGATTAAATAATTATTTATATATCACGATATAAAAAAAGAGATTAAAGGAGCTAATAGTTAATTAGCTCTTTTAATCTCTTGCTACAGATATTCCGCCTTACCCAAAAACCTTAAACATTTCCCAAATAAACATAATTTAAATATTTTTTAGCCTCATTATACATTTCCTTCATATATTCTATAGAAGTTTCCTCCTCATAATAATTATATCTGGGAAAGTATCTTGATAAATGCAGTACAATATCAACATCAATCTGACTTAGCCATTTAAATAATTCTATTAATTGTTCTTTAGAATCGCTGATTTTAGGAACAATTAAAGTTGAAACCTCTACATGACAGTTTTTACTGGCAGTGGCAATAGTCTTTTTTACTGTTTCTAACCCACCTTTTAAAACATTAGTGTAAATATTTTCATCAAAAGTCTTTAAATCAATATTCATTGCAGACAAATAAGGCAAGAGTCTAATTAAAGGTTCCTCTTCAATAAATCCGTTAGTAATCATAATATTTTTAAGTCCTTTATTATGTGATAAAACAGCACAATCCAGCATAAATTCATAAAATATAGCAGGTTCATTATAAGTATAAGAAATACTTGGAAGATTATACCTCAGTGCTATATCAACAATTTCCTCCGGTGAAGTATAGGTGCAATCAGGCTTAAACGCAGCAATACTATAATTCTGACAAAAAGGACAAGACAAGTTACAGCCAAAAGTTCCAATTGAAAGAGTGTTAGTATTAGGCATAAATCTCTTTAAAGGCTTCTTTTCAATGGGATCAATATTTATAGAACTTACTTCTCCATAATTAATAGAATACAAAACATTTCCAAAATTCTGTCTAGCTCTGCATTTCCCCAATTGACCCTCATGAATTTTGCACCCATGAGGACAAAGTTTACAGGTAATAACGTCCCCCCTAAATTCATAATAACAAGCTTGTTTATTCACGCATCCTCCTCAGCCCAAACATCCACTACGTACATTTTAGGAAATTTATCTATACATTACTAATAAGATTACAAGTCAATTATTTTACCGCATTCAAAATAAAAAGTGAAAATTCATTTTCTGCTCCATCAATAATTTTCTTACCATTAAGAAAAGATTTAGATTCCACCTTAGCAAAACCAATTTTTTTAGCAATGTCGCCTAAAGCAGTTTGCTCAAAGCCATTATGACCATTAAAATGAGGATCACTATGAAAACTATGATTATTCTTATCCATATCAACAATAATAAGTTGCCCATTTTCATTCAACATATTAAAAAGTATGCTTACAATATTTTCAATATCAACTATATGATGGAACGCAAAGGAAGAAAAAATACAATCAAACTTCAACCCATTTGGTGCGTCTGTTATAAAATCACAGCATAAAGCATCTGAGACAGACTTATTAGAGTTAATTAATTTTTCCCTAACTTTCTCAATCATTCCCAAAGAAGAATCCACAAAAAGAACCGACTTAAAATCCTCCATCAATTCAAATCCCACAAGCCCTGTTCCGCACCCATAATCCATAGCGGTTTTATTCACACCATCAACAACATAAGAACGAATATTTTCAGCCACCATCTTAGACCTTGCCACCGTCTTATCATTATCATAAGTTTTTGCAATGTTATCAAAATTTCCCATGTCAACCTCCATAATAATAAATTTAAAACTATTCTTTCAAAATATCAAAGAATAAAGTTATCTTACATTTATATAAAAATCTATTTAAATCTAACACAAATATCATACCACATTGCCACATAAATCTGCAATTAAATTTTATATACACTCATCTAAAAAATTCGCTTCCGAAACAAATCCATTGGGCAATTTTAAACAAATATTAACACTCCTAGCCATATACATTAGTCAATTCTAATTATATAATAAACTCAACACTAATAATCCAAAATAAAAAGCAGCATATTAAACATAAATCCAATCAGGAGGGCAATATTTTATGAAATATGGATATTTTGACAATAAAAACAGAGAATATGTAATAGACAAGGTAGACCTACCAACATCATGGACAAACTACTTAGGAGTAAAAGACATGTGTGCCGTAGTAAATCACACAGCCGGAGGATATATATTTTACAAAACACCAGAATACCACCGTATAACACGCTTTCGTGGAAACTCAGTACCAATGGACAGACCGGGGCATTACGTATACTTAAGAGATGATGAAACCAGTGATTATTGGAGCATTTCATGGCAACCAGTAGGAAAACCTTTAGATGAAGCTAAATATGAATGCCGTCACGGACTTTCTTACACTAAATATTCCTGTGATTACAGCGATATAAAAGCAGAACAAACATTATTTATCCCAAAAAGCGACCCCGTTGAAATTTGGGATATAAAAATTAAAAATAACAGTGACAAGCCTCGTGCAATCAGCGTATTCTCATACTTAGAATTCTCCTACCACCACATAGACATGGACAACAGAAACTTCCAGATGAGTAACTACGCCGCAGGCTCCTCCTACAAAGATGGGATAATAGAACATGACCTATTTTACGAGGAATTTGGATGGCAATACTTCACATCAAACTTTGAACCAGACAGCTTTGACTGCTTAAGAGATAAATTCATAGGACTATACCATACAGAAGACAACCCTGTAGCAGTTCAAAAGGGTATATGCAGCGGAAGTTTTGAACTTGGAAACAACCACTGCGGTTCTCTCCACAAAAAACTATTAATCCAACCGGGAGAAGAAGTAAGACTAATATTTATGCTGGGAGAAGGTAACAGAGATGCCGGCAAAGTAATGAGAGAAAAATATTCAGACTTTGGAGAAGTTGACGCAACCAAAGAAGAACTTAAAAAATTTTGGGAAAATAAATTTAAAAAACTTCAAATCAATACACCAAACGAAGGAATGAATACACTAATCAACACATGGACCTTATATCAGGCAGAAATAAATGTAATGTTCTCAAGATTTGCATCATTTATAGAAGTTGGGGGAAGAACCGGACTTGGATATAGGGACACCGCTCAGGACGCAATGACAGTACCCCACTCAAACCCAGAAAAATGCAGAAGCAGAATAATAGAACTACTTAGAGGATTAGTCAGCGAAGGATATGGACTTCACTTATTCCAACCAGAATGGTTTGATCCAAGCAATGATGCCAAACCTTTTAAATCTCCAACAGTAGTTCCAACACCTAATGCCAAAGATATGATACATGGAATTGAAGATGCCTGTTCAGACGATGCATTATGGCTGGTTAGTTCAATAGTAGAATTTATAAAAGAAACCGGAGAAATATCTTTACTTGATGAAGTAGTTACCTATGCTGATGGTGGAAGTGGAACAGTATATGAGCATATGACTAAAATTCTTGATTTTTCAGCAAAACAGATTGGTCAGACAGGAATCTGCAAAGGATTAAGAGCAGACTGGAATGACTGTTTAAACCTTGGGGGCGGAGAAAGTGCAATGGTATCCTTCCTACACTACTGGGCAATAAACAATTTCTTAGAAGTTGCTAGATATATAAATAAAACCGAAGACATTAAAAAATACGAAGAAATGGCAGAAAAAGTTAAACAAGCCTGCGAATCTGAGCTTTGGGATGATGAATGGTATATAAGAGGAATAACTAAAAACGGTAAGAAAATAGGAACAAAAGAAGACAAAGAAGGAAAAATACACTTAGAATCAAACGCATGGGCAGTATTATCAGGAGCTGCACCAAGAGAGCATGGAATAAAAGCAATGGACTCAATAGATGATCATTTATTTACTCCTTATGGAATTATGCTTAATGGTCCTTCATATACAGTGCCTGACGATGACATTGGATTTGTAACCCGTGTATATCCCGGCCTAAAAGAAAATGGAGCAGTATTTAGTCATCCAAACCCATGGGCATGGGCTGCTGAATGTATTCTTGGCAGAGGGGACAAAGCAATGAAATTTTATAACGCACTTTGCCCATACAATCAAAATGACATGATTGAAATAAGAGAAGCAGAACCATATTCATACTGTCAATTTATTATGGGACGTGATCACACAGCTCACGGACGTGCAAGACATCCATTTATGACAGGAACAGGAGGATGGGCTTATTTTTCAGCAACAAGATATATTTTGGGAATCAGACCACAGTTTGACAGCTTAGTAGTTGACCCATGTATACCGTCAGACTGGAAAGAATTTAGTGTAAACCGAGTTTTTAGAGATGCAGAATATAATATAAAAGTTATAAATCCAGACAAAGTTATGAAAGGTGTTAAATCCATAACCTTAAATGGTGAGCAAGTAGGAAAAAGTATACCAATACAGCCAAAAGGCACAATAAATGATGTAGTGGTTACATTAGGATAACTAGGAGGAATAGATATGATTAATTTTGGAACTGGCGGATGGCGTGCTATAATCGGAGAAGATTTTACAAAAGCTAATATACAAATCCTTGCAAAAGCACTTGCAAATAAAATGAAAAATGAAGGAGTAGCAGAACAAGGTATTGCAATAGGATATGACAGAAGATTTCTTGCAAAAGAAGCTGTAATGTGGTCATGTGAAGTATTTGCAGAAGAAGGAATTAAAACATATTTTATAAACAGATCATCTCCAACCCCTCTTGTAATGTTCTATGTTATGAAGCATAATTTACACTATGGAATGATGGTTACAGCAAGCCACAACCCTGCGTTATACAATGGTATCAAGGTATTTACCCATGGCGGACGTGACGCTGACGAGAATCAAACTAAGGATATAGAAAATTATATTTCAGATGTTAACTCAGATAATATAAAAATAATGGAATATGAAAAGGCAAAAGAAGCAGGCTTAGTAATTGAATTTAATCCTTTAAATGAATATCTTGATAACATTATAGATGCAGTAAACATGGAAGCAATAAAACAAAGAGGATTAAGAGTTGCACTAGATCCAATGTATGGAGTTAGCCAAACTTCATTAAAAACAATTCTTCTTACAGCACGTTGCGATGTTGAGATTATACATGAAAGACATGATACTTTGTTTGGGGGAAAGCTACCATCACCTTCAGCTCATACTTTAAGAAGTCTTCAAAACTATGTAATAGATCACAAATGCGATATAGGAATTGCAACAGATGGTGATGCAGACCGAATTGGAGTAATTGACGATACAGGAAGATTTTTACATCCAAACGATATTTTAGTATTATTATATTACTATCTTGTAAAATATAAAGGCTGGCAAGGGCCAGTTGTACGTAACATTGCAACAACCCACATGTTAGACAAAGTTGCAGAAAGCTTTGGAGAAAAATGCTATGAAGTTCCAGTTGGATTTAAACATATATCAGCTAAAATGAAAGAAACAGATGCAGTACTTGGGGGAGAATCCTCAGGAGGTTTAACAGTACGTGGTCACATCAATGGAAAAGATGGAATTTATGCAGCAGCACTACTTGTTGAAATGATTGCTGTTACAGGAAAAAAACTGTCACAAATAGCTTTGGATATTGAAAAGGAATGCGGTGCAATATTCATGGAAGAAAGAGACTATAAATTTAGTCAGGAAAAGAAAGAAGAAATATTCAAAAAAATACTAGTGGACAAATTTTTACCAGAAATACCATACGATATAGAAAAGGTATCCTACTTAGATGGATGTAAAGTATACTTTAAAAATGGAGGATGGATTATTGCAAGATTCTCAGGTACAGAACCATTACTTAGAATATTTTGTGAAATGCCAGAGAGCCTTGATGCAAAAAAACTTTGCGAAATATTTGAAAAATTTTTAGAATTATAATCTAAAAAGAGCGATAAGGTTAATATTATAGACCTTATCGCTCTTTTTATAGGGCATGCATTTATTTTAATTTCAAAACATTTACAGCTCCATATGGCCTTATTGACATTTTATATGTTGAATTCTTCATAAATTTTGTTTCCATAAAGTTAATATATTCATCTATGTATTCTAATTCAATAATTGTTTCAATAACACCTGCGAATCCTCCCCCATGCACACGACATACTCCTTTACATTTTCCTTCAAGAAACATATTTGATAAAGTTAATGCCAATGATATACCTTGTTCGTTATAATTATCTACAGAATAACAATTTTGTAATATTTTCCATGATGAGTCCCCTGACTCATTTACCATTTGTAGAAATTCATCAAATTTATGTTCTTTAAGAAATTTAACTTGCTTATCAACTCTTTCATTTTCACGTAAGAAATGAATTGCTCTTAAAATAGCTCTATCTCCAACATTCTTTCTTAATCCTTCTATATTGGATATAATATCTTCTAAAGAAATTTCTACGCAAACATTTTTATTAAAGTAGTTTGCAACAGCTTTCATCTCTTTTGGAACGCTTGAATACTCTTCACTTAAATCTGCATGACTTTTGCCTGTATTAACGATAACTATTCCATAGCCTTCTTTAGAAAAATCAATCTCCATTTTAGTAACCTCAGGGTTATCTATATTTTCAAAATCTATATGTATTATTCCTCCAACTGCACATGCCATTTGATCTAGCAGTCCTGAACTCTTATTCCAAAATTTATTTTCGGCATATTGACCAATTTTTGAATACTCTAGCATACTTAAACTGCTTGCATTATATAAATCATTAATAATTGCACATATCAACATTTCAAATGAAGCAGATGAACTAACACCGGCAGCAGAAATAACTGTGCTGGAGATGTATGCATTAAATCCTCCTACATTATGCCCTCTTTTTTTAAATCCTTCTACTAAACCTTTAACTAACTCAATTGTGCTGTTATCAATATTACTTTCTAGTGTTTCCAAACTTATATTGAAATCCAGATTGTAATCTACACTTACAATATTAATTATTTTATCGGATCTCTTAGAAACAATTCCTATACAATCTAAATTAATACTTCCTGCTAAAACCTTTCCATGGTTATGATCTGTATGATTTCCACCTAACTCCGTCCTACCAGGTGCACTGAACACTTCAATATCATCATTACCATCATACCTACCTACATATCCATTAATTAACCTTTCATACCTATCCCTATTTTCTACATAATCATTTTCATACATTTTTGAAAAAATAGTCTGATATTTGTTACTTCTTAATAATTCAATTATTTCTGTTGCTTTCATTATAATTCTTCCTTTCTATAGTTAATATAAATTATCTGAATTTTACTCTTATGAAATCCTCTATTCAATCGCTAAAAATTTATGTAACCGGTTACATTTATGTTATCATAGCATTCTTTAAATGTCAATATCTTTTTTAATAAAACCGTTATTATTTGTTACAGGTCGTTACTATTCACAGCCAATGTCGCTGACTTAAGGTTTTGTGTAACGAACGCATTGCCATTTAGATACCGCCCAGTTAAATTAAATGGTTATAATATAAAAATTGAAATTATTATTGTGTATTATGTAAAAAAATATTATAATAGATATATTATGAATAATTGCAAATTCAGGAGGATAATTGTGAAAGTTTTGAAAAAAATAAATAAATTTTACAAATACATATTGATAATTTTAATTTTTCTTATACTTATTACAACGGCAGGTTTGTTTGGAAAGGCAGTACTGCCATTTGTTCTTATTTTAGGTTTGATTATTGGAATAATGTACTATAATTATTTAGAAAATAACGAATTTAATGATTTTAAGAAAGATGTGGAAACTATTTGTAAGAATGAACAAATAGGAAATTACCAGTATAATATTGATACAGAAAAATATTCAGATGAATATAGAGAGCTGCTTGCTCTAATTATTGAATCTTCACAAAATTCAAAAAGTGTTTATGAGAATTTTTGTAATGCCATAGATGCCTATAGTCGTGGTAAGCGAAATGTACAAATACAAGAATATTCAGGAGAAAAATACTTAATTAATGAATCGATTAACCGTCTTGGTAAAAATCTTGATCATGTACGAAATGAAATTACGTCATTAGTGTCTATTGTTAACTCTTTTCAGAATGAAAAACTTATCAGTTATGAACCTGTTGAGGGAGATTTTGCATCTATCTTTAACGACTTAAAAGAGGTCACCATATGGATGCAAAAAAGAATTCATTGGTACTCAAGTATACTAGATTCAATACCTTTTCCGGTATCAGTTACGGATATAAATATGAACTGGACATTTATTAATAGAGCGGTGGAAGATTTAATCAAAGTTAAACGTGATGATGCTATTGGTAAACCTTGCAGTCAATGGGGTGCAAATATCTGTAATACTCAAAACTGTGGTATTAATTGCTTAAATTGTGGCAAAAAAACTACTTTTTTTACTCAAAATGAAAAGGATTTTAAAGTTGATGTAGCACATCTATATGATGAAAATGGGAGCAGAGTGGGGCACATTGAAGTAGTACAAGATATCAGCCAAATAACTAAGCAACAAAAAATAGAAAATGAGCTTATGCAGCGTATAGCAGATAAAGAGAAAGAATCAAATAAAATGAAGGGTACATTTCTGGCGAATATGAGCCATGAAATTCGTACACCTATGAATGCAATTATTGGATTAACTGAAATACAATTGCAAAAAGACAGTAGTAAAGATGCACATGATACACTTGAAAAAGTAAATAAATCAGCAAAGATCCTTCTTGCAATTGTGAATGATATTTTAGATTTTTCTAAAATGGAAGCACATAAGCTAGACATTGTTAATGAGGTTTTTGAATTGGAGAATACTATTTCTGAAGCACTTATGATGATTTCTCCACGAATGGCGGAAAAAGATGTTGATGTTTTGCTGAAATTAGATTATAATCTGCCCAATTCAATATATGGTGATAAGACAAGACTTTGGCAAATCCTTAAAAATGTTTTAGATAATTCAGCAAAATTCACTGATAAGGGCAGTATTTTACTTGATATCTTTTTATTAAATCAAGAAAATGGCATAGCACAAATATGTTTCAATATTAAAGATACTGGTCTTGGCATGACATCTGAACAGCTTGACAGATTGTCAATTCCATTTGAGCAATTTCACTTAAATTCTGAAAAATTATCAGGAACTGGTCTTGGTATGGCAATTACAAAAGAACTTGTGGGGCTAATGGGCGGTACTATATCTATTACAAGTGAGCTTAACATAGGAACTGAGACAACTATAATAATTCCTTTTGAAGTTATTGGAGAGAGGAGAATTGTTTCTAAAACTGAAGAACTTAATGGCCGTGTTATGCTTGTTTTAAATGATGATATTGTTATGAATGAATTAATTGAAAAGTTACTTTTGGAAATAGGTATTGAGTATGTTATAGAAAAAAATGTTGAGGATGCATTGCAAAAACTTACTGAATATAAAAAAGAAGGTAAGTATTTTGATATAACAATGATTTATTATACAATGGAAGAACAAGAAATGGTTCATACAATTAATGAATTAAAAAAAACCTCTCCTAAAACAATTAATCTTATGGTAGCGTCAGCATATAATAGAAAATCCTTTAATATGGATGCTATGAAACAGGCTGGTATTTCAGAATTTTTAGATAAAACGCTCATACCTTCAGAATTTATTTCAAAGCTGTATCATATCTTTGGCATACGTAGTGAGCAAAAAAAGATCACAGACTTAATTCAATTTAATGGAGCTAAAGTTATTTTATGTGAGGATAACTTTATCAATCAAGAGGTTGCAATCGGCATGCTTTCTATGTTTGGCATTGTACCGGTAGTCGCTAATAATGGTCAGGAAGCATTAGAGCTACTTGAGAAAGAATATTTTGATATTTTATTATTAGATATGTCTATGCCAGTACTTGATGGACATGAAACAACGGCTATTATTCGTGGTTCAATAGGAAAATCTTATCAGAATATCCCTATTGTTGCTATGACAGCAAACGCTATGAAAGATGAAGTAGAACGCTGTTTGTCTGAAGGCATGAATGGCCATGTGGCAAAGCCTACTTCAATTGAGGTGTTGCATGAACAACTAATAAAATGGCTTCCAAAGGAGTTACAAAAATCTTCAATAATTCAATAGCATAATAAGTTTCTTTAGAAAATTTTAAAATGAAGGTTCTAGCAAATATAATATTTGTCAGAACCTTTTTTTGGTTTTATTAAGATTCGGATATGTAAATCAATTTGTTTATATTATAAAACCTATTGACATAATTTACTATTCATGGTAATATAATTATGATATCAAAAACATATCAAACAAATATTAAGGAGAGGTGTATTTTATGACAAGTATGAATGAACAATCAAAAATGCAGCACAATGAATTTAGTCCAAAAACATTTAATGGTTTTGCAATGCTATTTCTTAATACCTTACTAATGATTGCTGCAATCGCAATATTTGTATTGGGAATCATTTATTTGGAAAGCAGTGATAATCCTGTTACAGCACTAGGAGTATTAATGATAGCATCAGGCAGTATTGTGGGATTTTTAGTTTCACCAACTGTATACTGTGGCTTAAAAGTAATTAATCCAAATGAAGCATTGGTGTTAACTTTATTTGGTAAGTACTACGGAACACTTAGAAAAGAAGGTTTCTATTTTGTAAATCCTTTTGTTACAGCAATTAATCCAACCATTGCCACAAATCAACCAACTAATTTATCAGTATCAAAAGAAAATAATTTAAACTTTTCACTATCCTCAAGTTCAGGTGCTAGTAAAAAAATATCACTAAAAGCAATGACTTTAAACAATGAAAAACAAAAAATAAATGATCAGTTAGGTAATCCAATTGTAATAGGTATAGTAGTAATATGGAAAGTAGTAAACACAGCAAAAGCAGTTTTTAATGTAGATAACTATAAAGAGTATTTATCAATGCAAACAGATTCAGCTTTAAGAAATATAGTAAGATTATATCCATATGACTCATCAGGAGATGACAACGAAAAAACACTAAGAGGAAGCAGTCAGGATGTAGCTAATAAGATAAAAGAAGAAATTCAGGCAAAGGTAGAACTTGCAGGTCTTGAAATAGTTGAAGCAAGAATAACACATTTATCATATGCTCAGGAAATCGCAGCAGCTATGTTACAAAGACAACAAGCTTCAGCCATCATTGATGCAAGACAAATGATAGTAGAAGGTGCTGTAGGAATGGTTGAAATGGCACTTCATAAACTTAACGAAAACGATATAGTACATTTAGATGAAGAAAGAAAAGCTGCAATGGTAAGCAATCTTTTAGTCGTACTATGTGCTAACAAAGAAGCTCAGCCAATTGTAAACAGTGGTTCACTATATTAAGCTATCCGATGGGTAAGGTGATTATAGATGGATAATAAAGATAAGGATAAAAAACAAGTACCACTTAGACTATCATCACCACTTTGGAAAGAATTGGTAGCTTGGGCAGAAGATGATTTTCGGTCATTAAATGGTCAAATAGAATTTTTGCTTACCGAATGTGTAAAACAACGAAAAAAAGGTAACAAATCTAATGATATTGAAGAAGAGTAAAATTAGTAAAATCTAAAAGTGAGGTCAAAAAGATGATTGAAATTAAAAATGTAAGTAAAATATATGGTGGAACAAAAAAGGCAGTAGACAATATTTCTATAGATATATTAGATGGTCAGATTATTGGTTTTATTGGACCAAATGGAGCGGGTAAAACAACAACCATTAGAATGATTACTGGAATACTAAACTCAGATTCAGGAGAAATAAAAATTAATGGACATGATATAAAAAAAGACCCAATAGAAGCAAAAAAACAATTTGGTTTTGTTCCAGATAATCCGGATATGTTTTTAAGATTAAAAGGTATAGAATATCTTAACTTTATGGCTGATATTTATGAAGTTCCATCAGAACTTAGAAAAGAAAGAATAAACACATTAGCAGAAACATTTGAAATGACCTCTGCATTAAATAGTAAAATAATTAGCTATTCACACGGTATGAGGCAAAAAATAGTTATTATAGGTGTAATGCTCCATTCTCCATCTGTTTGGATATTAGATGAGCCATTAACAGGACTTGATCCTAATGCGGCATTTATTTTAAAGGATATGATGAGAAAACATGCAAATAATGGAAATACCGTTTTCTTCTCAACACACGTTTTAGAAGTTGCTGAAAAGCTTTGTGATAAGGTTGCAATGATTAATAAAGGTAAAATTGTGTTTTTTGGAACACTTGATGAACTTAGAAAGGAACATCCAACAGCAAAATCTCTAGAAGAAATTTTCTTGGAGGTAACTAAACATGAGTAAATATATATCATTAACAAAGGTTTTATTATCTAATTTTTATTTAATGGATGATAAATCTAATAAAAAGGCCAATAATTTCAAAAATTATGCAATGTTGTTGCTGTTGGTGGTTTCTTTCTTACCTATTACTGTTATGATTTTCTTTTTTGCCAATACTATATTTAGGCAATTAGATATGTTAGATCAAGGAGGAGTAGTATTAGGATTAGGTTTTTTAATCAGTTCAATGGTTATATTTGTATTTGCAACATTTATTGTACCTTCAGTTTTTTATTTTTCAAAGGATATTGAAGCAATATTACCCCTTCCTTTTAAGCCGGAGATAATTATTTCAGCCAAATTTACAACAACATTAATATACGAATATATTTCTACAGTGATAATATTAGCACCCATTATAATAGCGTATATGGTTAATTCTGAAATTAATGCATTAACAATAATATTTAGTATTATATGTTTTTTAATAGTACCAGTAATTCCATTAGTATATGCAACTGTAATATCAATGGTACTTATGAGATTTGCACCTATCGTAAAAAACAGAGATACTTTTAATTATGTGGCAGGTATTTTTGGTATTTTAATGGGAGTTGGTATAAGTACTCTTGGAAATAGTGCTGAGAATATGAACAATGACAAATTAGTAGACCTTATACTAGAAGGCAATAATTCATTAATAGTACTATTAAATAGTATCTTTCCACAAAATAAATTTGCAGTACTTGCAATATCAAAAAACAGTATTTTAGACCTTATAATATATTTGGGGATAAATGTTATTATTTTTGTTATATTCTTAATTATTGCAAAACTTATCTACTTTGCCGGAGTAATAGGAATAACGGAATCAGCAACCAGCAAAAAAAGTGTAGATAGTAAAAAAATGTTTTCATCATTATCAAAAAGAAATGTATTAATTACCTATTTGCTAAAAGAATTTAATATACTAATTCGAACCCCAATTTACTTTTTAAATTGCGTATTTTCAATTTTCTTATTCCCAATTTTTATGATTATACCTTTTGCATCTAAAGGAGGAGATTTTGAGCCACTAATTAAGCTTATTAATTTTGAAAATCCAAAAGTAATAAATATTTCAATAGCAGTAGCATTTTCAGTAGGAATATTTTATAGTACAGTTACTAGTATAACTGCTTCAGCAATTTCAAGAGAAGGTCAAAATTACTTTTTCATGAAATATATTCCAGTTAATTACAAAACACAAATAAATGCAAAAGTACTATTAGGCTTTATTATTTCATTTTTCGGTGGATTATTGATAATGATTCCTGTATGTATATTTATTAAAATGCCTTTAGCATACTTATTGTTAAGTATTGTAGCTATGTTTATTGGATGTATATTTACAGCATATACAGGTATTATAATTGATTTAAACAAGCCTGTATTAGTTTGGGAAAATGAACAAAGAGCAGTAAAACAAAACTTAAACATAGTATTTAATATGTTAGTAGGTATGGCTATTGTTGGTTTAATAATATTCCTTAGTATAAAAACTAATATTGAAGCAAATATTTTTATTATATCTCTATTTTTAATTGGAATTATTTTAGACATTGCTGTTTATACATTAACTCATAAAATTGCACCATCTATTATTAATAAATTATAGATTTGGAGATAAATTGCCCTGCTGGACTAGTACCTGTAGGGCAATAGTATTAAAAGGAAATAGTGAGTTATTTTGTTGAAAATAGCATAAAGGAACATAAGGCATATATCTAAATATATGCCTTATGTTCCTTCCTATGAAATGCTTCATAAACTTAATAACTATAACTTAGAGTAACCATAGTTATTAATTATAGCATCCAGTTTTACATTGTTTTTACATACAGGACAATCTGATGCAGAATATGTTTCATAGCTGTTTACATCAGTAGTATCAAATATAGTATTGATTTTAATACCATCCATCTCTTCTATATCACTAAAGATAGTAGAAATACCAACAACATTGCCACCATAATATTTTACACATTCAAGGGCGGAACTAATTGTTTTACCTGTAGTAAGAGAAGCAGCAGTAATAACTACATTTTTATTCCATATTAATGGTTGAGAATTATCTCTAAAAATCATCTTGCCTGTTGAATTAATTTCAGGAGTAATAATAGAAATATTTACATCCTTACTTAATGACATTAAACTGCCAAAGCTAAGTTTTTGGGCTAAAAACCCGCCTATTATTTCGGTTCCATCTAAAGAAACAATTGTGTCAACATTAACACGGTGTTCATATTCTATTGACCATTCATTTGCAACGTGGTTTGCTTTTTTCAAAGTATGTTTAATTTGAGTCATATCAATATAGTAATTAATATGAGAATGACTTGTAGCAAAATGCCCACGCATAACCCTAATCCTAATTTTTTTGTTTCTATTTGATTCGATTTCTTGAAATCTGTCCTCCATATAAATCCTCCCTTTTCACTTTTTACAGATAAGATTCCATAGAACTTGTCAGAATATTTATCTGGATAGTTATAATTAAATGTATAATATTATTAAATACATAATAATATTATACTATAATTTACTTTAATTTCAAAATAATATTTTAATAAACTTTATTATTTTCAATAATTTAAAACATCCTCAACATAAGCTCTTAAAATTTCTCCTACACTCCAAGCCTGAGCATAACATCCTCTTGAAATATGTGGTTCATCACCATCAAAAATTTCAGCAATTGATCCAATACATCCATCTCTTAAATGATCTTCAATTGGTGAAATTAAACGTTTTGCAAAAGAAATACTTTCTTTAGAATGATTATTTACTTTTACATAAGCAGAAATAAGTCCGCCCAATGGGAATCCCCATGCAGTACCCTGATGATAAGAAGCATCTCTGTCGTGTAAACGTCCTTTATAAATTCCTATATATTCACTATCAAAAGGAGACAAAGAACGCAGACCATAACTTGAATAAAGGTGGGAGATTACAGTTTGCACAACCAGCTTAGCCTTGTCATTTGGAAGCATAGTATATGGTAGTGATACAGCCCATATTTGATTCGGTCTGATTTTAGAATCACATTCATCATTTGATATAACATCATACAGGCAATTAGTGTTTTCATTCCAAAACTTAGAGACAAAAGAATTTTTAACCTGTTCAGATAAGTCAGTATATTCCCTGCAATCTTCTCCAAATTTTTCTGATAATTTCTCCATCACTTTTAAGGCATTGTACCATAAAGCATTAATCTCAACAGGTTTTCCATGTCTTGGAGTTACAACCCATTCTCCAACTCTAACATCCATCCATGTTATTTGATCAAGACCGGAACCTGCATTTATTAATCCATCAGAATCCATTTTAATATTAAAATCAGTACCATTTTTATAATATAAAACAATTTCTTTCAATTTATCATATATATTTTCTTTAATAAAACTATAATCCTCATCAGTATTAGTATACTTTAAATATTGATCAACAGAATAAAAATACCAAAGTGACGCATCAACCGTATTATATAGTGGTTCTTGTCCATCATCAGGAAACATATTAGGAACTAATCCATTATGAACATATTTAGCAAAAGTAAGCAATATCTCTCTTGTATCTTCAAATCTTTTAGTAACGAGGGTTAATCCTTGAAGAGCAATCATAGTATCACGCCCCCAGTCAGTAAACCAAGGAAGCCCTGCAAGAACAGTTTTATACCCAGTAGATTTTCTATGTACTATAAATTGATCAGATGCTTTAACTAAATTATTTGCAAATTCATCATTTAATCCAGCCTTAGAAATAAGTGCATTAACCCTATCTCTTTCTTTTCGAACAGTTAAAAATGCATCTTTCTCAAAAGATTCCTCAATAGTACATATTACAGAAAGCTTAGTAGTTGTATGTGGTTGTAAATCCACACTAATTTCATAAGGAGAGTAGTGATTATCAATGCAAGACATTCCAGTATCAATCTCTGTCTGGTATTCCATATCAATATCATAAATCTCAGAACTTTTTGAAATAACCCCATGGCTAACATACAACTTAATTTTTACATCTTTATTTTTAGCCGGAATTAATTCAATAACATTATCACTATAATTAGAATCAAATTTTAGATCAGCACGTTCAGAGCGTTCATTATGATCTCTAAAATCAAATAGTGGAAGAAGTGTAACGTTTCCAACAGTTCCTCCATTTATTATTTCATAAGAAATAGCAATAGTATTTTTCCCATGCTCAAATGCAATAGTTTTACTTATGAATAAATCTTCAACCTGATAATAAAATGTTGGAACTTCATTATATTCAAAACGAGTCAAATACTTTTGTCCCTCTTCATACCAACCCCCAGGTCTTTGTGTTGCTGATAATGAATATGTATTTGAGTTAAGACAAACTGTTTCATTAACTTTAGATAAAATTAAATGTCTGTTTGTTGGTGCATGTAAACTTGCAATAAGTAGTCCATGATGTTTTCTGGTGTTAGCTCCTATTATAGAGCTTCCTGCGTACCCCCCAATTCCATTGGTGATAACCCATTCTCTTTCAATTCCTGATTTGAAGGTTTTCCAGTAACCTTTTCCAAATTTCATATTATTGCCTCCTTTTTTGTTCTTTGTATATAAATTTTTAACTTAAAACGTTAAAGTTTCATTCATACTTCCGGTTCGATATCCCTTTAAATCCAGAGATATGTAATCAAAGCCTATTTCTTTAAAAGTTAAGTAGATTTCTTCTCTAAGTTCTTTTTGAATTATTTTTGTAAAATCTTCTTCTTGTAATTCTATTCTTGCCATATTAGAGTGATATCTTACCCGTACCTGCTTAAAACCATAGTTCATAAGAGATTGTTCTGCTTTACCGATCATTTGAAGCTTTTCTTTGGTAATAGTTTCACCATATGGAAGTCGGGTTGCTAAACAAGCAAAGGACGGTTTTTCCCATGTTGGCAAATTCATTTCTTTAGATAAGATACGTATTTCCTCTTTAGTTAAATTAAAAGCTTTAAGTGGACTTAAGATACCTAGTTCATTAAGAGCCATAGTACCTGGACGATAATCATTAGTATCATCTGCATTTGTGCCCTCTATTATATTAGTAATTCCTTGGTCTTTGGCAATTTTAACAATATTTAAAAACAATTCTTTTTTACATATATAACATCTATTAGGGGGATTAGAAACAAATTCCTCTAAAGAAAATTCATTTGATTTGAAAACAATATGCTTAATACCATTTTTTTTTGTAAATTCCTTAGATTCATTTAATTCTCTTTCGGGATACGTGTCAGAATGAGCAGTGACGGCAATCACTTTTTCTCCCAATTCTTCAAACGCCACTTTTAATAAAAAAGTTGAATCAACGCCACCTGAGAAAGCAATACATACATTTCCTAAATTAAATAAATATTTTTTCAAATTTTCTAATTTTTCATATATCTTTTCCATAATTTTTCCTATCACTTTATTTTATTTTTTCTTTTAGATACCATTACAAGTGGATAAAATATTTAAAACATATATATACAATGATAATGGATTTATATATTAATGTCAATTAATATAATATATTTAATTACACTAACTTATTTGTTTGCTTAAGGTTTTTGTATTACGGACACATTGCCATCTAGGTACTGCCCCCTCAGAGTAATTTTAGATTCTATGAAAAAAGCAGATAAGCCAAACATTCCAATGAGCCTATGAAAATACATCATAGTCTCATTTCCATGGCTTATAATGCTTTTTTCATAGAATCTAAAATTACTCTGAGGGAATATAGTTTGTAGAGGCAAAGCTGGTTATTCATTAATATACTCTCTGATGGAGTTGATTCAGAATAAAATGTTAGCAATACTTTAGTTTAAAATATAAGTAATGAGCCTGTTGATAAATATTAACTTGACATAAAAAGAAATTTCAACCATCTTTTGAAACTAAACTTTTTGAATCACAGCTTTGCCTCTACAAACTATATTCCCTCAGAGTAGGGTTATTTTGTATGAAAAAAGAATTTTTATCCATGGAAATGAGACTGTGATGTAATTTCATAGGCTCATTGGAATGTTTGGCTTATCTGCTTTTTTCATAGAATCTAAACCTACTCTGAGGGGGCAGCACCTAAATGGCAATGCGTCCGTAGTACAAGAACCTTAAGCAAGCAACATCTTTGCTTGCTTATCATAATTGACATCATATTCAAACCATGGTATGATAAATATGTAGTTACATTATGACATATCGACATATCAAAAGGCAGGTGTATATATAATGAAAGGTTTAGTAGTAGAACAAGATAGCAGTCTAAAAATAGCAGAAATGCCCATGCCAGCCTATAATCAATGTCAAGCATTGGTCAGGATGCTAAGTTGTGGTGTTTGCAATGGAACAGATATGAAGTTAATTCATAAAGAATTTAAAAACTTCAACACATATCCAGCAGTACTAGGACATGAAGGTGTTGGGGAAGTTATAGAAGTAGGAGATAAAGTAACAAGTTTTAAAATAGGAGATAAAGTATTATTACCTTTTCTGGAAGAAAAGGCAGGGGAATATCATAGCGGATGGGGTGCATACTCTGAGTATGCAGTGGTAGGTGATGCAAAAGCTTATATTGAATGTGGGATGGGACCAGGAACAAGTAACTTTTCTGAAGGATACTTAGCTCAGACCATTATTCGCCCAGAAGACAAAGTAGATGCTATAGGAGCATCCATGATCATAACATTTAGAGAAGTCCTAAGTGCGATAAAAAGATTTGGATTTTTACCAAATACTAATGTAGTCATATTCGGTGCTGGACCAGTAGGACTATGCTTTACAAAGTTCTCCAAACTCTTAGGTTTACAAAATGTAGTAACAATTGATATAATGGATGAAAAATTAACAATAGCAAAAGAAATGGGAGCTGATTATGTATTTAACAGTAAGACTACAGATATAAACATAGAAATCCTTAAGCTATTCCCAGAAGGTGTTGATTATGTTGTAGATGCAGTGGGAATGAATCAACTTATTAATCAGGGAATGGAACTAATAAGATACAATGGAAAGATTTGCTGTTATGGCATTTCACCTAAATGCAATATGAACCTTGACTGGAGTAAAGCACCTTATAACTGGTCATTAGATTTTGTTCAATGGCCTTCCAAAAAAGAAGAAGGAGAAGCACATGCACAGATCATGGCATGGATTAATTTAGGAGTGTTAAACCCTTATGATTTTATTTCAGATATAATTGATTTTAAAGATATAATCAGTGCATTTGAATTAGTAGAAAAAAGATTACCAACAACCAAAAAGATTATAATTCGCTTTTAGAAAAGGAGATTAAATATGCAGACATCTAAATTATTTACCATATTACCAGATTATATTTGTACACCAGATGGAATGGAAATTGACAAAGAAGGAAACTTAATTTTATCTTGTCCTAATTATGCGGATGAAAAACAGGCAGGCTGTGTAGTTAAAATTGACAAAGATAAAAATATAACTAAATGGTTCGATGTGCCTGTACATCCAGAAACTGGTGTAGCAAGAAATATGGGAATTGCATTTGACAAAGACTATAATATGTATATTTGTGACAACCAAGGTTGGTCAGGAAAAGAAGAACTTGCATTTAAAGGAAGAGTACTAAAAATTTCTTTTGATCAAGAAGGCAATATTTTAAAAACCGTAGTAGTAGCAGACAAAATGGAACATCCTAATGGAATTCGCATAAAAGGCGATTATATGTATTTAACCCAAAGTTTACTAAGCAAAGTAAAAGACCCTTCCGGAAAATTAGTAAGCTGCGTATATCGTTTTGGTTTAAATGAAGAAAATATACAAATAGATAATTTATTAGGAGATGAACATATTTTAACAACTTTCATTACAAAAAACCCAGATTGTCAATACGGGGCGGATGGAATTGTATTTGACAAAGAAGGCAATTTATATGTAGGAAATTTTGGTGATGGAGAAGTAATCAAAATTACATTCAATGAAGATGGAAGTGTAAAAGATCAGGGGGTATATGGAAAAGATTGGTCACAACTAGAAAGTACAGACGGAATGATATTTGATGATGCTGGAAATCTATATATTGCAGACTTTTGTGCCAATGCCATTGCAGTTGTAAAGCCAGATAAAACAGTAAAAAGAATATCCCAAAGTCCTGATAGTAATGGATTAAATGGGGAACTAAACCAACCAGGAGAGCCAATTGTATGGAATGGAATGATAATAGCTTCTTGTTTTGATTTAGTAACAGGACCAGGAAAAGTAAATACAGGACATAGTATGCCAGCAACATTAGCACAGCTTGAATTGGAGAAATAAGAATTACTATAAATCCTGTTAGGAGGGTTGGCATGAAAGAAGAAGTAGTACAATATGCATTACTAGCCATGCAAAGGCACTCATGGGAACAAGGAGTTTCCATGCAAGCATTTCTTGAAAGAAACGAAATGCACATACTAATTCCTATGGCATATGAAGCAATCAACCGAAGTATGCCAGATGGAAGAGTAGCAACCATCGGAGTATCAAACGGCATAACTGATCCATGCAGTGCAGGAGAGGGGCTACTAAAAGCCTATAAAGTAACAGGTGATGAAAAGCTAAAGACAGCACATGAAGCATTACTTAATTGGGCAATCAAAGTAGCCCCAAGAAATAAAGAAGGAATATTATATCATATCACAGACAGCAAAGAATTCTGGGCAGACTCAATGTATATGCTACCGCCATTTCTAGCAGATGCAGGCTATATAAACGAGTCAATAAAACAAATAGAAGGATACTGGAGAGCACTATATAACCCAGAAAAATCATTAATGCATCACATGTGGGACGACAAAAACAAAAAATTCACTAGAAAAGACTTCTGGGGTGTAGGAAACGGTTGGAATCTTGCCGGAATAGCCGGAGTAATCGAAAAACTCCCAGACACTCATATAGAAAAAGAAAACCTAATAAATAAAGTAAATATATTACTACAAGGAGTACTAAAATATCAAAATGCAGATGGCACATTCCATGACATCTTAGATAATCCAGCCACTTTCAAAGAAGTTAACCTATCTCAAATGGTAGCCTATACCCTATACAAAGGAATGAAACAAGGCTGGATCAATAAAAAATACAAAACCACCGCAGACCATTTACGTCATGCCGCAGAATCAAGAGTAGATAACTATGGATACGTACAACAAGTATGTGGAGCCCCAACCTTTGACAAACCAGGAATAGCCCCAGAAGCACAAGCATTTTACCTACTAATGCAACATGCCTTCAAAGAATATTCAAAATGTGAACACAATATCTAAAAACTAAAAATAATCAAAACAAATAAATATTAAATAAAACAAAATGTATTGAAAACACGTAAATATTAATAAAACCTTTGAATACACAGCTTTGCTCAATAATCTAAATCTCTCCTCAAAAAGCCCAATATTAAACTGTGAAAAGACCGTTAGTCTCATTGGAATGTTTGGTGCGTCGGTCTTTTCACAGTATAATATTGGGTCTTTTGAGGAGTAGAAAGACTCCAAGGCAAAGCGTCACGTTAACAAAAAAGTCAAGTCCACTAAAACTAAGAATGCAAATTCTTCTGAGCCGTAGCAAGCATAAGCTTAATACGATTTAATTGATTAACCTCACTAGCCCCCGGATCATAATCAACCGCAACAATATTAGAAAGAGGAAACTGTTTCCTAAGTTCCTTAATTACCCCTTTACCAACCACATGATTAGGTAAACACGCAAATGGCTGTGCACAAACAATGTTGTTTACTCCCATGTGAATAAGCTCAATCATTTCCCCTGTCAAAAACCACCCTTCACCAGTTTGGTTACCGCAAGAAACAATAGGAGAAGCATACTCTGCAAGCTTTGAAATATGAACAGGAGGTGTAAAACGTTTACTTTTTTCAAAAGCTTTTTTGGATTCCTTTCGGTATAATTCCAAATAAGCTATAAATAAGTTGTTAAAAATTTTACTTGACTTTTTCTTACCAAGATAATCAACTTTAAAGTGGCTATTATAACTACAGTACATAAAAAAGTCCAACAAGTCAGGTACAACAGCTTCAGCACCCTCGGATTCTAATAAGTCTACTAAATAATTGTTTGCAGAGGGTAAAAACTTAACTAAAATCTCGCCTACCACACCAACTCTAGGCTTTATAACATCAGTAATTGGAAGAGTATCAAACTCTTCAATAATTTTTCTAACATTTTGTTTAAACTCTTTAAGCTTTCCATTTGCAACAGATTTCTTACAGATTTCATTCCATTTTTTATATAATTCATTGGCAGAGCCTTGTACCTGTTCATATGGTCTAACACGGTATAATACACGCATTAACACGTCTCCGTAAGCAAGAGCCTGCATTGCTTTGTTAACAGTTGCAGGAGCATAAGTAAAACCAGGATTTTTTTCAATTCCGCTGGTACTGATTGAAATAACTGGTATTTGGTTCATTCCTGCTTTTTCTAAAGCTCTTCTTATAAAACCTATATAGTTGCTGGCTCTACATCCCCCACCGGTTTGAGTAATTAATATACCTGTTTTATTTAAATCATATTTGCCAGATAAAAGAGCCTCCATAATTTGCCCTACAACCATAAGTGATGGATAACAGGCATCATTATTAACATATTTCAAACCAACATCAACAGCCCTTTTATTATCATTAGGAAGTATTATAGCATTATATCCACAAGAACACAGTGCTGATTCCAAAATATCAAAATGTATCGGAGACATTTGCGGACATAAAAGTGTGTAATCTTTTTTCATTTCCTTAGTAAATATAACTCTATTATGAGCTATTGAACTTACTGTTGAGGAGATATGCTTATATTCTCTGTCTTTTACAGCAGATAATAATGAACGTATTCTGATTCTTGCAGCACCTAGATTATTTACTTCATCAATTTTTAGGGTTGTATATATTTTATTACATTTAGTAATTATGTCACTTACAGCATCAGTTGTAACAGCATCAAGCCCACAACCAAAAGAATTAAGCTGTATTAATTCAAGATTTTGTTTATCCCTTATATATGTAGCAGCAGCATAAAGTCTCGAATGATACATCCATTGATCCATTACTATAAGTGGTCTGTCGGCTTTAGCTAAATGAGATATTGAATCCTCAGTAAGAACTGCTACACCAAAGGAATTAATAAGTTCGGGAATACCATGATTAATCTCTGGATCTATGTGGTAAGGTCTTCCGGCAAGAACGATACCTTTTTTACCATTCTCATTTAAATATTGTAGAGTTTCCTCACCTTTTTTGCAGATATCATTTCGTGCATTTTCAAGTTCATTAAAGCCAAGCTCTACAGCATTTACAATTTCAGCTTTTGGAATTTCTAATTCTTCACTAAAAACAGTAACAAGTCGCTTTAACAAAATATCTTTATTTTCAAATGACATAAAAGGATTCATAAAATGAATATTATTTTCTTTTAATTCATCCATATTATTTTTAATATTTTCAGCATAAGAGGTTACAATAGGGCAGTTGTAGTGATTGTTGGCTTCTTTTATTTCATTTCGTTCATAAAATACACATGGATAAAAGATAAAATCCAAACCTTGCTTAATAAGCCACATAACATGACCATGAGTTATTTTAGCCGGATAACATTCTGATTCACTTGGAATTGATTCTATTCCCAGTTCATAAATTTTTCTTGTAGATTCCGGAGACAATATAACCTTATATCCCAGCTCAGTAAAGAATGTAAACCAAAATGGATAATTTTCAAACATATTTAAAACTCTTGGAATACCAACCTTTCCTCTATAAGCTTTATCATCTTCAAGAGGAGTATATCCAAATATTCTCTTATTTTTATATTCAAATAAATTCGGAAGATTATCGCTGTTTCTTTCTTTTCCAATTCCACGTTCACATCTGTTTCCCGAAACAAACTGCCTTCCTCCTGAAAATCTGTTAATAGTTAAAAGACAACTGTTAGTACAACCCTTACAACGAGACATTGAAGTATCAAATTTTAATGAAGTTATCTTATCAATAGACAGCATAGTAGAAACATGACCATTATAACGTTCCCTGGCAATTAAAGCCGCACCAAATGCTCCCATTATACCTGCAATATCAGGTCTTACAGCGCTGGTATTAGAAATCTTTTCAAAACTTCTAAGTACTGCATTATTATAAAAAGTTCCCCCTTGCACAACAATCTTTTCACCAAGATCCTTAGGGTCAGTTACTTTTATAACCTTAAATAAAGCATTTTTGATTACTGAATATGCTAAACCGGCAGAAATATCAGCAACCGAAGCACCTTCCTTTTGGGCTTGTTTTACATTAGAATTCATAAATACAGTACATCTTGTACCTAAATCAATAGGATTTTTTGCAAATAAAGCAACATTTGCAAATTCAGAAACACTATAATTTAGTGACTTAGCAAAGGTTTCAATAAAGGAACCGCATCCAGAGGAACAAGCCTCATTAAGCTGAATACTATCCACTGATTTGTTTTTAATCTTAATGCATTTCATATCCTGACCGCCAATATCTAATATGCAATCCACATCTGGCTCAAAAAATGCAGCAGCATAGTAGTGGGCAACAGTTTCAACCTCTCCCTCATCAAGCATTAAAGCAGATTTTATCAATGCTTCGCCATATCCTGTAGAACATGAATTAACAATTTTAGCACTGTCAGGAATTAGAGAATATATTTCAGTTATTGCTTTAATAGTGGTTTTTAGGGGACTTCCATTATTATTATTATAAAAGGAATATAATAAAGAACCATCCTCACCTACTAAAGCTACTTTTGTAGTAGTAGATCCTGCATCAATACCTAAAAATAAATCGCCTTCATAAGTACTAAGATCTCCTTTAATTACTGCATGTTTACCATGTCTTTTTGAAAATTCATCATATTCTAATTCATCCTCAAATAATGGTTCCATTCTTTGAACTTCAAATTCCATATTAATATCTGAGGATAAGATCTTAATCAAATCATTAAAAGAGGTAGTTACCTCAACTTGACTACTAAGTGTGGACCCAATTGCTGCAAACAAATGAGAATGCCCCGGAGCAATAATCTGCTCAGGTGTAAGCTTTAAAGTTCTTACAAATGCATTCTTAAGCTCAGACAAGAAATGAAGTGGTCCTCCAAGAAATGCGATATTACCTCTTATTGGTTTCCCGCACGCAAGACCACTGATTGTTTGATTTACAACAGCTTGAAAAATAGATGCTGATAAATCCTCTTTAGTAGCACCCTCATTAATGAGGGGTTGTATATCTGACTTGGCAAACACACCACATCTGGCAGCAATAGGATAAATTGCTTTATAATTCTTAGCATATTCATTAACTCCTGCTGCGTCAGTCTTTAATAAAGCTGCCATTTGATCAATAAAAGAGCCTGTTCCCCCTGCACAAATACCATTCATTCTTTGTTCAATACCATTGGTAAAATACATAATTTTAGCATCTTCACCGCCAAGTTCAATACAAACATCAGTCTGAGGTGCATATTCTTCTAAAGCTTTGGAAACAGCAATTACTTCTTGTACAAATGGGATATTTAGATGTTTAGATAAAGTAAGTCCCCCCGAGCCTGTAATCATAGGCATAAAAGTTAAATTACCTAACTTATCAAGAGCCTTTTTAATCAAGCACTCCAAAGTTTCTTGTATATTAGCATAATGCCTTTCATAATCAGAAAACAAAATATTTCTTTCATTATCTAAAATAGCAATTTTTACTGTAGTCGATCCAATATCAATTCCTAGTGTATTTTGAATACTATTCATGTACCAAACACTCCTTTATTTAAAAAAAACTTAATATCATTACTTATTAATATAGTTTATAAAGTAAAGTTATAATCCTACCTATTATACGACACATAAAAATTAATTTCAACAGCATAATTTATGCAATAATGTTAAGAATTCGTGAAAAATATAATTTTTATATAAATTTTAAAAATAAAATAAGTTAAAACACTAACAAGGTTTAATGATTTATATGTATGTATATTGCATAAATGTCATTAGCATAATTCTAAAAAATAGGTAACCTTAATTTTAATAAAGAATATAATAATATAAAATAAATCTTAGGAGGCAGAATTGTGTTCGAAGAATGCGATGGTCTAATTTATACAATAAAAAAAGGAGACAGCTTATATAAAATTGGCAGAATGTACAATATTCCTGTAAGGGAGATAATGCGTGCAAATCCATACGTAGATGTATATAACCTACAAATTGGTGAAGAAATATGTATTCCTGTATCAAACTTGAATATACTTACACCAATTACGCCAAGTGGAATGCCAATGCCAAGTGGAACGCCAATGCCAAGTGGAATGCCAAATGGAATGCCAATGCCAAGTGGAATGCCAATGCCAAGTGGAACGCCAACGCCAAGTGGAATGCCAACGCCAAGTGGAATGCCAATGCCAAGTGGAATGCCAATGCCAAGTGGAATGCCAACGCCAAGTGGAACGCCAATGCCAAGTGGAATGCCAATGCCAAGTGGAATGCCAACACCAAGTGGAATGCCAATGCCAAGTGGAACGCCAATGCCAAGTGGAATGCCAACACCAAGCTTAATGCCAGCCCCAAGCGTATTACCATCACCAAGTAACACAACAACACAAAATAGATTAACAACATACGTTGTATCAGGAAATGACACACTTCAACAAATATTAAGCAGACTAGGAATAAGCTTTGAACAGCTAAAAACATTAAATCCAATGATTGGAGAGAGACTTACTCAAGGTATGGTATTATTAGTACCACAGCAATAAAACATTAAAATTAATAAGCGATGCCCCTATACAAAAAGTCTTAGTAATAAAATAAAATAAATTACTGAAAAAATCTACGATGTACTTTTTACTTAAAGATATAAAAAAATACAAAAGAAAATTTAAAATCCCAGCTCTGCCTCTAAAAACTAAATTTCTTCAAAAAGTGAATCATTAGGTAAAGAAAAGGCATTAAGTTCTATAGAAATGAGATTATGTTTTTTTCATAGGTCATTGGAATGTATAGTACTTTTGTCTTTTTATTGCCTAATGATTCAACTCTTGGAGAGCAGAAAATCTAAAAGGCAAAGCCTGCTTTCAGCCTTAAAATTATTATTTTTCAAATTAAACCACTTTAATTAAAAGAAATAGTTTGACAAAAAATCATTTAAAACATATAATAGTTTTTGAATTAATGCAAAGCTTTCACCTAAGTGAAGGCTATTATTATGGAAATTCCTAATCCAAGAAAGGAAGTGATTTTATGGACAACGAGCCGAGTCATAACACAAACAAAAAATTCTATAAAATCACAGAAATATGTACAAAACAAAGTTTACGATTTGTACATTAGAAAGGATGGGACTATGATCAAAATATTTAGAACAATGGATGATGGTATTCATAGTATCAACGAATTTCAAGAGGGATGCTGGGTAGTACTAACAAATCCTTCAGCAACTGAATTACAAGACATATCAGAAGAATTCAAGATTGATATAGATCATCTAAGAGCACCTTTGGATGAAGAAGAACGTTCAAGAATTGAAGTAGAAGATGACTATACCTTAATACTTGTGGATATTCCTGCCTTAGAAAAAAGAAATAAAAAGGATAGATATGTAACTATACCAATGGGAATAATACTAACAGATAAAGTTATATTTACTATTTGTTTAGAAGAAACCCCAGTACTTAACGCATTTATGGATGGCAGAATCAGAAACTTTTTCACTTATAAAAAAACAAGATTTATTTTGCAGATATTATATAAAAATGCGTCAGTATTCCTGCAATATCTAAGAGTAATTGATAAAAAAAGTGAAGAAGTAGAATCTATGTTACATGTTTCAATGAAAAACCAAGAATTAATAGATCTGTTAGAATTAGAAAAAAGCTTGGTATACTTTACCACTTCACTACGAGCTAATGAAGTAGTATTGGAAAAAATGCTTAAAATAGATAAGATAAAACAATATCCCGAAGATAAAGAATTACTAGAGGATGTTATCATTGAAAATAAACAGGCGATTGAAATGGCAAACATTTATAGTGGAATATTAAGTGGTACAATGGATGCATTTGCTTCCGTAATTTCAAATAATCTAAATATAGTAATGAAATTTTTAGCAACAGTTACAATAGTAATGGCAATACCAACTATGATTGCAAGTTTTTTTGGCATGAATGTAGGCGGAGTTCCGGGTGGGGATAATCCATATGGTTTTTGGTATGTAATATTGTTTTCGTTAATAATTTCAATAATAGTAATTTTCATACTTGCAAAGAAAAAACTATTTTAATAAAAGAAGGTGTATAAATGAATATTTTAAATAAGCTGGAGAGAAAGTTTGGTAAATACGCAATAACCAACCTAATGAACTATATAATTTTTCTTTATATTGCGGGTATAATGATTTCAATGGTTAATCCATTATTCTATGAACAATTTTTAAAATTAGATATTGATAAAATTCTTCATGGACAGGTATGGAGACTTGTAACATTTTTAATTCAATCCCCAAGTAATTCCAATATAATATTTTTAGCAATTGAGCTTTATGTATACTACATGCTTGGTACAACACTAGAAAGAACATGGGGAGCCTTTAGATTTAACATGTATATGCTAGTAGGAATCGTTTGCAATATTCTTGCAACAGTTGTTTTATATATTGCAACTGGAAACAGCTATACTTTAGGTTTAATATACCTAAATAGATCCTTATTTTTTGCATTTGCAATGCTTTATCCAAATGTACAGTTTTTACTTATGTTTATAATTCCTGTAAAGGTAAAATATATAGCTTATTTTTATGCTGCCTTTTTAGGATATAATATATTGTATTCTCTTAGAATAGGAGATTTTGTAACTGTAATAGTTATTGTTTTAGCACTTTTCAACTTTCTACTATTTTTCTTTGCAACCAGAAATTACAAAAGAATTTCTCCCAAGGAATATAAAAGAAGGGCAAATTATAAAAGACAAACCAATCAAAATCAAAAAATTCAGGGTATTACAAGGCATAAATGTGCAATATGCGGTAGAACAGAAGAAGATGGTGAAAATTTAGAATTCAGATTTTGTTCAAAATGTGATGGTAATTATGAATACTGTCAAGACCATTTATTTACACATCAACATATAAAAAATTAATTACTAACAAAGGGAGGAAATTTATGAATAAAAAGACAAAAATAATTTGTACAATGGGTCCAAACACTGATGATAGAAATACTTTATATGATTTAGCTGTAAATGGCATGAATATAGCAAGACTTAATTTTTCTCATGGTGATCACGATGAACAATTACATCGAATAAATTTAATAAAAAGTATAAGGGAAGAATTAAATATCCCAATAGCCATGCTTTTAGATACAAAGGGACCAGAAATCAGAACAGGAGTTATTACAGATGATAAGAAAATAACATTAGTGCAGGGAAATGAACTTATTCTTACAACAGTTGTAACAGAAGGAACTGACAAGAAAATTTATGTCTCTTATTCAGGATTACCAAAAGATGTAAAAGAAAATGACAAAATTCTAATCGATGATGGCTTAATCGAATTAAAGGTAAAATCCACAACAGATATAGAAGTAATTTGTGAAATAATAAATGGCGGTGAGCTTGGAAGCAAAAAAGGTATAAATGTACCGGGAGTAAATATAAATCTTCCATCAATAACCAATAAAGACAGAGATGATATTATTTTTGGTATTAATCACGGTGTAGATTTTGTTGCTGCCTCATTTGTAAGAAATGTTGAGGCAATAAAAGAAATAAGAGCTATCTTAAATGAATGTAACTCAGACATTGCCATAATTGCAAAAATAGAAAATCAGGAAGGCTTTAATAACCTTGATGAAATATTAAAAGAAGCTGACGGAATTATGGTTGCCCGTGGTGATTTAGGAGTTGAAGTACCAACTCAGGAAGTTCCATTTATTCAAAAAGAAATTATTAAAAAATGTAACGATGCATATAAACCAGTTATAACTGCAACACAGATGCTAGATTCCATGATGAGAAATCCTAGACCAACCAGAGCGGAGGTAACTGATATTGCAAATGCCATTTATGATGGTACTGATGCCATAATGTTATCTGGTGAAACTGCAATTGGCAAATATCCAATAGAAGCATTAAAGATGATGGTTGACATAGCCATTGAAACAGAATCACATTTAGATTATACATCAATCTTTCAGGAAAAGGACGTTCACAAAACCAGAGGTGTTTCTAGTGCAATATGTTATGCCTCAGTTGCAACTGCAATGAATCTTAATGCCAAATTAATTCTTGCCTCAACTATAACTGGAGATACTACAAGAATTGTTTCAAAATTTAGACCAGAAGCACAAGTAATAGGATTAACCCCTCTTGATCGTACTTTGAGAAAAATGCAAATTTATTGGGGAGTTAAGCCATTAAAAATAGAAGAGGTAAATTCAACGGATAATCTAATGGAACAGGCTATTGCTACAGTTAAAGAGGAAGGTTTGGTTTCAAGCGGTGATTTGGTAATTCTTACAGCGGGATTACCGTCAGCTCGTTCTGGGGTTACTAATATGATTAAGGCTGTTTCTGTTGAATAGTTTTTTATTGTCCCCCCTTTTTGGGGGGACTTTTTGTAAGTCTTGTAAAACAAAGCTCTATTATGAATACAGTTGTATATTATTTAATTGTTTGCCTTACCCTCCCTCGGTATATTTTTTCAAGCCTTTGCAAGTCTTGTAAAGGTAAGTTGTGTATATTTTTATTATTAAATTACTATTTATAAATTAAGAGAGGAGTACTATGTATATAGATAATTATATAAAAAGCTTAACAATTAATTGGAGTAAACAAGAGTATAAAGAATACTATAATAATATTAACAGTATTAAAAATCTTAATTGCTTAGAATTTAAGAAAAAAATCACTTTTTTTGTAGGTGAAAATGGTTCGGGAAAATCTACGTTGCTTGAAGCTATTGCTGCTAATTATGGCTTTAATCCTGAAGGTGGAAGTGTTAATTATAATTTTAGTACTAATTCAACACATTCATCTTTAGCTGATATTTTAATGTTATCAAAAGGTATTCGAGCAAAAGATGGTTTTTTTCTAAGAGCAGAAAGCTTTTATAATGTAGCCAGCTATGTTGATGAAATAGGGATTGATTTGAAGGTATATGGTGGGCAATCACTTCATGAACAGTCACATGGAGAAAGCTTTTTAGCTTTAATTAATAATAGATTTAAAGGAAACGGATTATATATATTAGATGAGCCAGAAGCAGCACTTTCGCCTCAAAGACAGTTGTCAATGTTAATAAAATTAAATGAATTGGTAAATAAAAATTCTCAATTTATCATAGCAACTCACTCTCCAATATTATTAGGGATTGATGATGCTTGTATTTATTCATTCGATAATGAAAACATTAATGAAATAACATATGAGGAAACAGAAAGTTATAAGGTAACAAAACTTTTTATTGAAAATAGAAAATTACTTTTAAAAAATTTATTATAATATTGGATAAGATTTCAGTAAATAAAGGTAGTTAGTTGCAATAATAATGAGCATTATTAATGTTTTGCTTATGTTGTTGCAATTTTTTTGTTTTAACAGTGTTATTTATTTTTTAAATATGGATGGATATATGCTTGTATGGTATACCAGTAGTAATAAAATACCATTTATTTTGAGCGAATATTATTATTGAGTGGGTATAAATAATTCAATAATAACTTTAAATGGAACATCAAATGATGACTGGATTTTTGGCTGGACAGAAAATGATGAAATATATGGGAAAAATGGAAATCATATATTAGATGGTGGTAGTGGAAATGACTACATAGAAGGGGAAGAAGACCTAATAGTAGAAAGAGTGGGAATATATGATACCAAGTGTGTATAAAAGGAACCAAAGATAATTAATAATAGAATATTTTTGTTATAAACCAGAAAATAGGAACTTTAATTTAGAATTTGATGATGGAACACAAATAAAAATAACAGATAATGAAAGTCCTTTTAGTAGCCTGTATGAAACAAATAGTTCAGAACCATTAATAGTAAATTTTCTTCAAACTATTTGTAAAATAAATTAATGGTTTATCACATGTGTAATTCGTCAAAATAGACTATGTAGGTTAAAAAATTGAGGTATTAATTATCATATATTAAAATTAATATTTACAAAATTTGAAAAATATGATTAGATAAAGGTGTATTTTATTATTTATACAATACATAATAATTGTAATATGTTTATTAGAAATCCTAATTGCTTAGAATATAAGAAAAAATTACAATTTAGTGGGAGAAATATTTAACTAAAAATAATTACAGAATGAGGTGAAGTATGAAGAATGTTGGAAATTTCAAACATTTATCTTTTGTTTTAATTATTATTTTAATTTCTACTGCTTGTGGAAGAACTGTTGATTTTACACAGGCTTATTTTGAATTTGTTTCATCTCGAACCCTTGATATGGATTTTACTATTAGTTTTAAAGATACTTCGGTTGAATCAGATAATATATTAGAAACATATAGAGAAGATGTAAAAAGTGGTTCGGCACTTTTAAATAATACAATTATTAAGGCAAATGTTAAGTTAAACAAAGACGAGGAGATTGGGGAGATAAAAGCAAAGGTATTAATAGACTCCGATGAGTTTTTAGACTTCACAGTTTTATTTAATATACAGGGTATTTATATAAATGCTCCTTTTGTCTATAACAAAACATTATTTATACAATGGCATGACTTTGACATTTTTTTAAAAGAAAATAAAGAATACACGACAATAAAAAATTATTTTAAAGATTTTAAGGAAGTAGTTATGCCAATTTCAGAATTTAATTTCTTTAAAGAAAATAAAACTTATGAAGTAATAAAATCTGTTTTAGATATAGTTAAGCCTGAAAGCTACAGAAAAGTTACAACGACTTTGGCAGATAAAGAAATTAAGGGATTTGACTATTTAATAAATATAGATTATGATAAAATCAAAGGGATAAATGAATCCTTATATGGTAACAATTTTGATGATAGAATTTCACAGTTCATACAAAAATTTGACATTAAGGATTTTGAATCAAATAAAACATTAATTACCGATTTTAATTTTCATTACTATATAAAAAGTGGAAAGATAACTGGAGTACTATATAATACCAAATTATCTTTAAATTCTGACATAATTAAAGCAGATAGTGAAACCAAAATTGAAGGCGTTATAAACAAAATAAAATCCCCCCTAACCTTCACTCATTTCGAAATTTCAGAATCCATTAATCCATTTTATTTAAACGAAGAAGCTATGTATGACTTTAAATCCAATTTATCTAAAAGTCTAACAAAATTATTAACAAGAAGCGAATCCTTTCAAAAGTTTATGGGAGATCTTATGTATGACTAATAAATTAAAATTGTAAATCAAATAAACCTATCAAAGCATACATTAAACTAAACATTTAAAATTAGTAAGTTAAATGAATACCCAGCTTTGCCTCAAAAAACTACATCTCCAAGAGAGGGGGCACATTATGTTGTGAAAAGTTCGTTAGCACCATGGAAATGAGACTATAACATATCATGGAAGCATTCTTCCATGATATGTTTGTTCATAGGCTCATTGGAATGTTAGGTGCGTCGACCTTTTCACAACATAATGAGCCCCCTCTCTTGGAGTAAAAAGACTAAAAAGGCAAAGCGTCCGTCTGCACAACAACTTCCCACCTCAAAAAACCCAAGCAAAGCAACACAAGGAAACACAAGAAATAGCATCAAATAACAAAGAAACGAGGCCCCCACGTGCTAAATCTAATAGAAAAAGAAATAAAATATATCTCACAAAATAAAAAAATACTAATAGCAACTATATTCCTACCTTTAGTATTAATCTCCATAATTTATTTTCTCCACAGTGAAGGCCAGCCAGATAAAACCTCCTCAGTAAATTTGGGAATAATTGACAATGACAAAAGTTTAATATCTGGAATGCTTATTGGCTATTTTGAGGACAGTGACCTAGTCGGCAGCTATTTTTCAATTGTAGTAGGCAATGCTTCGGATATTAATAATAGTTTTCTAACTGGAGAAATTGATGTTTGCATTGAAATTCCCAAAGACTTTGCAAGTAAAATGCAGTTTTTGGAACATGAACCAATCAAGGTGAAAATCAATAGTGCCAACCCTTTGAATACTATTATTGTTTCTAACATTTTAAAAAGTTATGAAAAGTATATTGCTTCAGCCGAAATAGGAATTATTGCTTTAAGAGATTTAATGATTGAATACGGATTTTCTGAACGAGAGGTTAACAAGTCTAATATTAACATTTCCATTTCATTGATTTTAACTGCTTTGGCAAGAGATGAATTTTTCGAATATGTTGAAATGTCTCATATTACAAGTGTTTCTTTAGATGTTTATTACATGTATTCTATTTTTATATTGATTATTTTTTATGTAAGTTTGTATGTAGGAATAAATGTGTTAAATGAAAAAAGAAACAATACATTTGATCGGCTTATTGTTAGTGGCAATAATGCAGTAAAAATAATTATTTCCAAAGTTTTAGTGTATTTGATTTATATTTATATGTTTGTGTTAATAGCGTATTGGGGTATTAGTAAATTAATGGGTATTAAGTTTGGTTTTAATACAGCAGCTTTTTATTTTATTTGTATTTTGGTAAGTGTATGTACGGCGGTTTTAATGGGGGGAATTTTTAAGACCCAAGAAGGGATATTACTTGGGGGAAATGTTTTGTGTTTTATTATGGCTATAATTGGAGGAAGTATTATTCCTGTAGAATATTTGCCGGATGAAATCATTGGATTTACAAAGTTAATGCCTAATTTTTGGTTTACTAAAATACTTTTGAGTATTCATAATAATATGATTGATAGATTATATTTCAATGGTATTATTGTTTGCGTTTTGGTGAGTGGGGTTTGTATTGCTTATTCTTGCAGGATGTGCTATAAAAAGAAATAGGAGGCTTTTATGAGAATATATTTATTGTTAATACAAAATAGATTTAAATTATTATTTAGAGACAGGATTATAATTGGACTATTTTTTGTTCTTTGTTTGATATTTTTCCTGTCAATAAATACATTAACTAATAATATAAGCCTAAAAAGCAGTGTTCCTGTGGGGATCATTGATAATGACAATACATTAAGTTCTAAGAGGGTTTTAGAGGAACTTAAAAATAGTGAAACACTTTTTGTATATTCAGGAGATGAGGATTATATAGATAAACTTTTAAAAGACCGTATAATTCAAATAACTTTTATTATTAAGGAAGATTTTCAAAAAAACATACAAAATGGTAAAACAGATAAATTAATTACTGTAAATTATTTAAACGGAAGTAAGGCTTTTAAGATTCTTTCGGATATTGTTGCAGGGGAATTTATGTATGAAGTATGTATGGCAAAATCGTATAATGAATTAGTATCCCTTTTTAATAAAAATCGAGAAGATAAAGTAGTTGATAATAAAGAATTTTTATATTATACAGATAGCATAAAAAATTCAAATTTATTTGATTTTCATTTTGATATTAGTTATTTAAATCCACAAAATTCCATTGAAAAAGAAGAGGTAGATAATAGTATTATTTATAAATATGTTATTGGTTGTATTTTAAGTGGATTTTTAATGTTTATATTATTGTTTTTATCTAATCCAATAATAAAGGATAGGGAGCTTTTAATTGATAAAAGATTAAAAGTTAATTCAATTAGTAAAGTAAAGACTATTATTTCTGATTTTATTGTTATGGTTATAATGGGAACTTTTTTTTGCTTTGTAACTGAATTTATGCTTTATTT
>JAVBPB010000092.1:0-12766 GCA_031549965.1 Mobilisporobacter sp.
TGTAAATTTTTCAGATGAATATGAGCGTATATATATCCAATTGTTTGCCTTACCCTCCTTCAGCATGTTTTTTACAAGCCTTTGCAAGCAAAGTCTTGACAAAACATAAACGCTTCGTCGGCCGGTCTGCACAATTGGATATATATACACTCATATTCACCCGAAAAATTAATTTACCGTGTTGAAAGGACTTTTTTAGGAGCTATGTGGAGATGTAGTTTTTTCATATAAGTCTGATTATTTGTTTCTGCTAATTTTTATAGATATATTGAATTGATAATATATCAGTTTTAAACAGAATTGAGGATATATAGAAAGGTGTTGGAGTTTTATATGAACATGATTCAAATTTATGACGCAACCCAAGAAGAACAAGACTATATTGATAACCATTTAGTCAAATTCAATAATGAAAAAGTACCATTTAATCAAACCCCACCCTTTGTTTCCATCAATAGATGTATAAAGGAAGGCAATGAAGTTATGGGAGGGATTTTGGCACAGGTCTATTGTTGGAATATTTTGTACATTGATGTTTTGTGGGTCAAAGATGAGTATAGAAATAGAGGATATGCTTCAATGTTAGTTGGTGATGTAGAGAACAAAGCAAAAGAAATGAATTGCCGAATTTGTCATTTAGATACTTTTGATTTTCAAGCAAAAGATCTATATGAAAAGCTTGGATACACGGTTTTTGGAATTTTAGAAGAATGTCCCGAAGGTCACAATCGTTACTACATGTCGAAAAGACTTATTTGATTTTATCAAGACAGATCAGACATTTAACTAGTAGTTTTGTTTGTCAATTACTATTCAAAGATTTTAGAATACATAGAAGCTAAGCACAACACCCAAAACCCTGCATAAAAAAGAGTCATTGAAAAAGCAGGAATGAAATTTAAGGGAAATCTGCAACACACCAGACTTCATAAAGATGGATCATGGGGTAATACCAATGTATGGGCTATTATTTGAGACAAATAAAATAAATATCAATAAATAAATTAATTTCTTCACATACTACAAATTATATAAAAAATATATTATTTAAATTTAACAAGCAATTAAATTTTTGAGAATACCAATACGCTACATGAAGATTCTGACACTATAATTAAATTTAAAACTATTTATGCTATGGAGAGGAGACCAAGAAAATGTGTCAGGCTCTCCTGACACATTTTCTGCTTTAGGGGCTCCTTGGAATGTTTTGCATAACTAGTTTTAAATTTAATTATAGTGTCAGAATCTTCTACACAGCCTAAAGGCAAGGCATTAAAAACTAAAGATTGCCAGTCCCTAAAGGAAAGGCAAAAAAATAAGGATTGCCAAACTCTAAAGGCAAGGCCCCCTAAAGTTTAAGAACAAAACCCAAAAAGAAAAGGAGCATAAATGAAAGAAATACAAAAATCAGGATTCGTTACAATAATCGGAAGACCCAATGTAGGAAAATCAACCCTAATGAACCACCTAATAGGCCAAAAAATAGCCATAACATCAAACAAGCCACAAACCACAAGAAACAGAATACAAACCGTATACACCTCAAAGGAAGGCCAAATAGTATTCATTGACACCCCAGGAATACATAAGGCAAAAAACAAGTTATCAGAGTACATGGTAACAGTTGCTGAAAGAACCTTAAATGAAGTAGATGTAGTGCTTTGGTTAGTAGAACCGTCTACATTTATTGGAGCAGGGGAGATTCATATTGCAGACCAATTAAAGAAGGTAAAGACCCCTGTAATTTTAATTATAAACAAGATTGATACAGTGAAAAAGGAAGATATATTAAAGTTTATTGATGCATATAAAGAAATATATAATTTTGCTGAAATAGTACCAGCTTCAGCCCTTAAGGGGGACAATCTGGAAACAGTAATTAATGTTGTATTTAAATACTTAGATGAAGGGCCAATGTATTTTGATGAAGATGTTATAACAGATCAGCCAGAACGACAAATAGTTGCAGAATTAATAAGAGAAAAAGCACTTAGATCCTTAGATGAAGAAATACCTCATGGAATTGCTGTTACAATTGAAAGTATGAAAGAAAGAAAAAAAGGAGAAATTGTTGATATAGAAGCAACAATTATATGTGAAAGAGATTCCCACAAAGGAATAATTATAGGAAAAAAAGGAAGTATGCTAAAACGCATTGGAACAGATGCAAGAGTAGAAATAGAAAATTTACTAGATATGAAAGTGAATCTGCAAATCTGGGTTAAGGTAAAAAAAGATTGGAGAGATAATGACTTTCTGGTTAAAAATTATGGATATAATAAAAGTGAGATATAGCTGTCAAGTCCCTTTTTGCTAAATTGCCTTGGGAAATTCTTATCAGTATACAAAAAACTAATAAGGAGATTCTATATACTATAAAATTTAGTATAAAGGGGCATAAAAGAATATGAAAGATTATAATTGGGAAAGATTTGTAGAAACTGGCAAAATAGTGGATTATATTAATTACACATCTTGTACTAGTGAAGATATAAATAATATTGATAGTAGCTTTTTCAAAGAAAATGCAGGTGATAATATTAATGAGAGAACAAATGGCACTTACAGGAATGGTATTAGGAGCTATGCCAATTGGTGATTATGATAAAAGATTAATAATACTTACAAATGAAAGAGGAAAGATTACAGCTTTTGCCAAGGGTGCTAGAAAACAAAATAGCACCCTATTGGCAAGTAGTCAACCATTAACACTTTCCGAATTTAAATTGTATGAAGGCAGAAATACTTATACTGTTATGGAAGGAAATGTAATAAACTATTTTAATGAACTTAAAAAGGATTTGGATATAATTTATTATGCATATTATTTTAGTGAATTTACAGAATATTTTACCAGAGAAAATAACGATGAAAAAGAAACATTAAAATTGCTATATCAAACATTTAGGGCATTAGAAAAAAATACAATTGATAAGATACTTATAAGAAGCATTTTTGAACTGAAAATTATGGCAATTAATGGAGAGTATCCTCAAACATTTCATTGTGTAAAATGCTCATCCACCCAAAAAAGCAATTTATTTAGTTTTTTAGGTGGAGGAATTATTTGTGAGGAATGTAAAAAAAAAGCAAACGATGTTATAAGATTAAATGATTCAACGATATATACATTGCAATACATAATAACTTCACCAATTGAAAAGTTATATACTTTTAAAGTAAATGATGAGGTATTATATCAATTGAAAAAAGTTATGAAAAGATACTTGGATATTTATGTTAATAAAGAATTTAAATCACTAGGTATGATAGAGATGTATTAAATTAAAAAATTTAATATTGTTATTGAAAAAAAGCATTTTAAAGGTTACAATAATATGGTAAAAAACGAATAAATTAGGAGGAGAAGATTTTGAAAAAAATAGTTGTTTTGGCTATTGTTCTTATTATGTCTTTAAGTTTGGCAGGTTGTAGTGAAAATAAAATAAATATAGATGGCGTAAAAACAAATACGATTTTTATAAAAGAAGATGGTACAATACAGTTTGCTACTTTTGAAACTTTTGAGAAGGACTACTATAAAGAGGATGATGCTAAAGAGTATATTAAAGAGCATGTTAACAAATTTAATAGTGCTGAAGGGGAAAATTCAGCAGTAGTAGATAGTTTTTCAGTTGAATTGGATACAGCTAAATTAGTAATAACATTTTCTGATATGGAGAAGTTTTCTAAGTTTATGATGGAGTACTCAGATGTAAAGGAAGTTGAGTATTTTGGAGGAACCATTGAGGAAGCATTAAAGAAAGAATATGCTTTAAGTGATACTTTTTTAGAAGCTTCTAATGGTAAGCAAGTAGAAAAAAGTGCAATCTTAAAGGATCTTAAGCAAAAAATAGTAATTATTTATGATAATGCAGATATTGTGTTAGAAAGTAAAATAAAATACTATACAGAAGGTGCATTATTACTAGATAAGCATACTATACAGCCTTCAAATAATGGCTGTATGATTATATATAAATAATTTAAAGTGAGGATTTAAGTATGGAAAAGACAATGGAAAAAATAGTTGCTTTAGCAAAAGCAAGAGGATTTGTATATCCTGGTTCAGAAATTTATGGTGGTCTTGCAAACACTTGGGATTATGGAAATCTTGGTGTAGAATTAAAAAATAATGTAAAAAAAGCCTGGTGGCAAAAATTCATTCAGGAGAATCCTTATAATGTTGGAGTGGATTGTGCTATTTTAATGAATCCACAAACTTGGGTGGCGTCTGGTCATCTTGGAAGCTTTTCAGATCCGTTGATGGACTGTAAGGAATGTCATGAAAGATTTAGAGCAGATAAATTGATTGAAGACTATAATTCAGAAAATAATATTACTGTAGAAGGTTCAGTTGATGCATGGTCACATGAGCAAATGGCTGAATATATTGAAAAAAATAACATTGTTTGCCCAACTTGTGGAAAACACAACTTTACAGATATTCGTCAATTTAATTTAATGTTTAAGACATTTCAGGGAGTTACTGAGGATGCAAAAAACATAGTTTATCTTCGACCTGAAACTGCACAAGGTATTTTTGTTAATTTTAAAAATGTTCAAAGAACTTCAAGAAAGAAAATTCCATTTGGAATCGGTCAAATAGGAAAATCATTTCGTAATGAAATTACGCCAGGTAACTTTACATTTAGAACCAGAGAGTTCGAACAAATGGAACTTGAATTTTTCTGTGAACCAGATACTGATTTAGAATGGTTTGCTTACTGGAAACAATTTTGTATTGACTGGTTAAAAGAACTTGGTATGAAAGAGGAAGAAATGAGAGTTCGTGATCATGATAAAGAAGAGCTATCATTTTATAGTAAGGCTACAACAGATATAGAATTCTTATTCCCATTTGGATGGGGGGAATTATGGGGAATAGCAGACAGAACAGATTATGACCTTACTCAACATCAAAATGTTTCAAAGGAAGATATGAGCTTTTTTGATGATGAGAAAAAAGAAAGATACATTCCTTATGTAGTTGAGCCATCTCTTGGTGCGGACAGAGTTACTCTTGCTTTTTTATGCGGAGCTTATGATGAAGAAGAAATTGCTGAGGGAGATGTAAGAACTGTACTTCGTTTTCACAAAGCACTTGCTCCTGTTAAAATTGGTGTACTTCCTTTGTCAAAGAAATTAAGTGAAAAAGCTGAAGAAATATATATGGATTTATGCAAAGTATATAACTGTGAATTTGATGAAAGAGGAAATATTGGAAAACGTTATAGAAGACAAGATGAAATAGGTACTCCTTTCTGTGTTACATATGATTTTGAATCTGAAAATGATGGATGTGTAACAGTAAGAGACAGAGATACAATGGAGCAGGAAAGAATAAAAATATCTGAATTAAAGGCATATTTTGCAGAGAAATTTATTTATTAATTGCTTATATAAAAAAGTCTTTAAAATATAATAATTTTATACAAAATTTATAAAATACTATTTGTAATATTTGCTATTTATGGTATAATAAGGATTAGAAATTTGTATATTTGACATAGAACTTAAAATATAAAATATTTTAAGTTTTTATGTCTTGGTATGCAGATATTATTAATTAAATTATAGGAGGAATTATAAACATGGCAAAATGGGTTTATTTATTCAAAGAAGGTAAAGCAGACATGAAGAACCTTCTTGGCGGAAAAGGTGCTAACTTAGCAGAAATGACTAACTTAGGACTTCCAATCCCACAAGGTTTTACAGTAACAACAGAGGCTTGTACAGATTACTATAACAGTGGTAAAAAAATTATAGATGAGATTAAAGATCAAATCTTTGAAGCATTAGGCAAATTAGAAGAAGAACAAGGTAAAAAATTCGGTGATACAGAAAATCCTTTATTAGTATCTGTTCGTTCAGGTGCAAGAGCATCTATGCCAGGTATGATGGATACAATTCTTAACCTTGGTTTAACTGATGAAGCAGTTGAAGGTTTTGCTAAGAAAACAGGAAACCCAAGATTTGCTTATGACTCATACAGAAGATTTATTCAAATGTTCTCAGATGTTGTTATGGAAATGAGCAAGACTTTCTTTGAAGGAATCCTAGACGAAATTAAAGAAGAAAAAGGTGCTAAATTCGACACTGATTTAACAGCTGAAGATTTAAAAGAAGTAATTGCTAAATACAAAGCAATTTACAAAGAAAAAATGGGAGAAGAATTCCCACAAGATCCAAAAGTTCAATTAATTGAAGCAATCACAGCAGTTTTCCGTTCATGGGACAACCCACGTGCTATTTACTATAGAAGAATGAATGATATCCCTGGAGATTGGGGAACAGCAGTTAACGTTCAGGCAATGGTATTTGGTAACATGGGAGATACATCAGGAACAGGTGTTGCATTTACTCGTAACCCATCTACTGGTGAAGCTAAGATTTATGGTGAAGACCTAATCAACGCTCAAGGTGAAGACGTTGTTGCTGGTATTAGAACTCCACTTCCTATTACAAAACTTGAAGAAGATATGCCAGAAGCATACAAAGAATTCATGAGAATTGCTAATTTATTAGAAGATCACTACAAAGATATGCAAGACATGGAATTCACTATTGAAGATACAAAACTTTACTTCTTACAAACAAGAAGCGGTAAGAGAACAGGCCCAGCGGCTCTTCAAATCGCAGTTGATTTAGTTAACGAAGGTAAGATTACTAAAGAAGAAGCAGTTAAGAGAATTGATGCAAAATCTCTTGACCAATTATTACATCCAGCATTTGATCCAGCAGCTTTAAAAGCAGCAACTCCAGTTGGACAAGCTCTTCCAGCTTCTCCAGGTGCAGCAGCAGGTAAAGTATACTTTACAGCAGAAGAAGCTACAAAGGCTCATCAGGCAGGTGCAAGAGTTATCCTTGTTAGACTTGAAACTTCACCAGAAGATATTGAAGGTATGCATGCATCAGAAGGTATCTTAACAGCACGTGGTGGTATGACATCTCACGCAGCGGTTGTTGCTCGTGGTATGGGTACAGCTTGTGTATCTGGTTGTGGTGACTTAAACATCAAAGAAGAAGAAAAATTCTTCACAATTGCTGGTCAAACAGTAAAAGAAGGAGATTATATTTCTCTTGATGGTTCTACAGGAAAAATTTATGTTGGAGATATCCCAACAGTTGAAGCTACTATTAGTGGTAACTTTGACACTATTATGCAATGGGCTGATGAATTTAGAACATTAAAAGTTAGAACTAACGCTGATACTCCAGCAGATGCTGCTAACGCAGTTAAATTTGGAGCAGAAGGTATTGGTCTTTGCCGTACAGAGCACATGTTCTTTGAAGGCGATAGAATTAAAGCAATCAGAAAGATGATTCTTTCTAAAACAGTTGAAGGAAGAAAAGCTGCTTTAGCTGAATTAATTCCTTATCAAAGAGGAGATTTTAAAGCTCTTTATGAAACTCTTGAAGGAAAACCAGTTACAGTTCGTCTTCTTGACCCACCACTACATGAATTTGTTCCAACTCATGAAGATGATATGAAAGAATTAGCAGCTGAAATGGGCGTTTCATTTGAAGAAATCAAATCAACTGTAGAAGGTTTACACGAATTTAACCCAATGATGGGTCACAGAGGTTGCCGTCTTGACGTAACTTACCCAGAAATCGCTGAAATGCAAGCAAGAGCAATTGCTGAAGCAGCAGTTGAAGTTATTAAAGAAGGTAAATTTACAGTAGTGCCTGAAATTATGATTCCACTTGTTGGAGAAAAACGCGAATTAAAATTCGTTAAGAATTTTGTTGTTGATACAGTTGAAGCAGTTATGAAAGAAACAGGCGTTAATTTTGAATACCACGTAGGTACTATGATTGAAATCCCAAGAGCAGCACTTCTTGCAGATGAAATCGCTGAAGAAGCAGAATTCTTCTCATTTGGTACTAACGACTTAACTCAAATGACATTTGGTTTCTCACGTGACGATGCTGGTAAGTTCTTAGATGCTTACTACACTAACAAGATTTACGAATCAGATCCATTTGCAAGACTTGACCAAGAAGGCGTTGGACAATTAGTTAAAATGGCAGTAGAAAAAGGTAGAAAAACTAGACCTGATATCAAACTTGGTATCTGTGGAGAACACGGCGGAGATCCATCAACTGTAGAATTCTGTCACAAAGTAGGACTTAGTTATGTATCTTGTTCACCATTTAGAGTTCCTATTGCTAGACTTGCAGCAGCGCAGGCAGCTTTGAATCAAAAATAGAATAAGAAAATGTTATAAAACAGCAATGTTTTAGGATATAAAAGAGAGTAGAAAATAACTACTCTCTTTTTTTCGTTCAATTTTTTACATTATTTCAGACCAAAATAAACTGGAATGAAATATTTCAAGATACAAAGCTGTGAATTTTGGGCATTGATATTTATAGCTTTAGGTGCAATAGGTTAGGCTAATTAAAATATTATTAGGAAAATGTAAATAGGTATTGCATTAATACTACTCATATGCTATATTAAATGTACGAACTAATTTAATACTACATATATGCAGTATTAAACACAAATAATGAAAGGGGTAGTTATAATGGGATTTAAAAAAGATTTTCTTATTAAAACAAAGATGCTTAACGCACATGGAGCAAAAATAGGTGTTGATGAGGTCATGGACTATTTGGTTAAGCCTGAGAGTGTTTATAAAATGATAATTGCATCAGAAATGGGGTTACCAGTTCTAACATTAATAGGTAAAGAGTTAGAGATTAAATTTGATGAACATTCCAATTTTCCAGTTGTTTACCTTGGTGATGACAAAAATCCTACTGCAAGGCAGAATGTGGGTAGAATGATAAAGGTAGTAATGGAGCAGTATGGTTATACTCCCATGAATGGTGGCTTATCAGAACAAGCAAGAATACCTGCAGTATCAGGTACAGATTACTTTTCTACTAGTGCTATCTATGCAAAAACGGGCGAAGCAAAACTCGAAATTGAGGTAATATCTAAAGAGAAAGAGCAATAATAACTGGAAATTAGAGTACAAATTCAAAAATTAATATATCTAAAGTATGAAGGTGCAGGTTTTATATGCATCTTTTATCTTTTCTATGCTCGCCCCCCCAATGTCGTCAGCTTAAACAACAGAATTAATTTTTAAAGTTCTAAAATTATTGACAAGCTTATAATTCTCTCTATATATTGAATTACTTGTTTACAATATTACTAAAAAAGTGTATAATTAATAAAATCAGGTAATAAGTAATTTTTAAATGTAATATTATGTAAAATAATTTATAAACAATTTTTAGTTGGTGATGATGTTTTTTACGTGGATGTTTCTTTTTTCGTTCATGTGTACGATTGGGACGTATATGTGAACGGTTTTTTATACTCTTTTTTATAATTGAATATAATATATTTTTTCTTTTCCCCTTTTCCCTTATATATCAAGAATACATGTTTATTAAACAACATGTCACCAGTACAATATATATTATGCGAAGTTAATAAAGATTCAGAAAAAAGGAATGAAATTACAATCAAAATAGGTGAGATAGAAACAACTATATCCGATTGAAAAATGTTCAAATAAGTATTGATAAACCATAATATGAAATTAATGTTGTATTAGAGAAGGAATATGATGATGTTGTCAAGTAATTGGAAAAGAAATTTTTTTACTATCTGGACAGGGCAAGCGTTTTCACAATTTTCAAGCTCCGTCCTTCAGTTTGCAATTGTGTGGTATTTAACTGACCAAACTGGTTCAGCAATGGTTTTGTCGGTTGCTATGATGATGGGATTTTTGCCACAAGGTATTTTAGGAATATTTATTGGTGTTTTTATTGATCGATATAACAGAAAACACATTATGATGATATCGGATTTACTCATTTCAGTAGCAAGTTTTGTCATGGTTATTGCTGGGTTAATGGGGATATTATCAACAGAGTTGATTCTTGTGGTATTATTGCTACGTTCCATTGGTTCAGCATTCCATAATCCATGTCTGCAGGCAGTGACGCCCCAGATTGTGCCACCAGACCAATTGACTAGATGCTCAGGATACTCACAGTCTGTGGAGTCTGTATCACAGATTTTAAGCCCGATAGTTGCGGCGGTGCTATATAGTTCGTGGAGCTTAAGCTGGATTGTTTTTTTAGATGTTATAGGAGCGTTAATTGCAGTATTTACATTAGGAATCACAACAATACCTGAATTGCATCAAGATGAAAAAGACGGAAAAGTGCAGATCCTTCGAGAAGCTAGGGAGGGATTCAAAATCCTTCGAACAAATAAGGGAATGCTTGGGCTGGTATTGATTGGCAGTCTTTACACATTAGCATTGATGCCAACTAGTGCGTTATTTCCTTTGATGAGCATGTCTTACTTTAATGGAACAAGTACAAATGCAAGTGTTGTTGAAGTAGTATTTTCGGTAGGTCTTCTATTTGGTTCCTTAATTTTATCGAAATGGGGAGGGACAAAAAATAGAATATATACTATAATTGGTTCTTTTCTTTTGATGAGTTTCAGTTTATTTATCTCTGGAATATTGCCACCAAGTGGTTTTTATGCATTTGTTGTCTGTTCTTGGTTAATGGGAGTTTCCGGTCCGTTTTATTGGGGAATGTATACATCGTTATTGCAAAGCAATTTTGAAGCAAGGTATTTAGGGCGAGTGCTGTCGTTATCCAGCAGTATAAGACTGCTTAGTGGGCCGATAGGATTAGCTGTATCAGGTGTCTTTGCAGGAAGATATGGTGTTGACAAATGGTTTCTTATTGCTGGTGGATTGGTGTTACTTGCCTCGTTCTTATGCTTTTCAGCAACTCCTGTGCGAAAGTGTGACAATAGATGAGGTGTACTGCCAGAACGAGTACCGCTTTATTAAACTTTATATATTCGCTTACTTAAAATAGAATATTTTTATTATAATTTTCTTTCAAAGAGAAATAAATATTTCTATTTCTCTTTGAAAGATACTAATAATTCCTTCACTGCACTAACTGGAAAATCTGGTGGCGGATTGACAAGAAGCGACTGTAAAAAGACTTGTGTATTTTTTTCCTCTGGTGTCATAAATCCTGCTTCAGCAAGTAACCCCTGTGCCATAATTTGGTTGGACTGTTTTAATGCTTTTGCCAACGGCACAAATGTGGAAACATTATTTTTTTGAAGCTGATAAGCAATGCTTTCCTGCCTTGCTTTACTTGCTACTAACTCTAAAAGGGACTCTATTACTGGTTCCTCGTTTGACTGCTGTGGTGGTATTCTTTTTTTATCCGGTGTCATAGAGATGGCGGCAACTGGGCAGGAACGAGCACATGAACCGCAGGCGATGCATTTAGTCCTGTCTATCTGACCGTCTTCTGTATCCGTTGCTCCAATAGGGCACACATGAATACAAAGGCAATCTTTTGTACATAATCTGTTATTTCTGACCGCATACATATTATCACCTCATTATCCTACTTTCTGTATTCTGATGTTTGAAACATGGCAAACAGGACAACCACGTGGCATGGTATTGCTAATCTCTATATGACCACAGACTTCGCAAATATAAATGTTACTGTTTTTAAAAATCTGATCACCTTGAGATTTATACTGGCTTAGAACAAAATTTAATGATTGGGTTGCACCTTTACACCATTTGAGAATACGCTTTGCACCGCGATCATTGGCAACTTCCGCAGCCATATTGGCCCTTGTAAAAGCCAACTGATCTTCTTCCATCAGGGTTAGTAGCTGATCAACTGATGGGTCTAAGGATGGTTGTATTCGTGTTTTATAGTAATCAGCCAGTATCATAAATTGCTGAGCCTCTTGGAAAAGATACTGAATTTCACAGCTATGTGCCAAGCCGGAGCATAATGCACTTAATTCCCCATAAGACATTTGGTGCATATTTTCATGTTTTTTTACATCTTCTATTAGGACATTGACCAATCTTGTTCTGCACATATTCTGCGATGAATTAGGCTGCACCATAATAAACTTTGTCTTTGGAAAACCGCAACTAGGACATACCCAATGGTTTGAAATCAGTTCCCATCGGGTTTTTGGTGGTATACCCACACTTGGTAGCCCAGATGCTTCATCATAAATGTAACCACAGGCCGGACATCTATAATTCATGTTTTCAACTCATTTCATCTGTTTTATGCTATGTAAATCTCCAGACAAAATAATTGTATGCAAAAAACTACAGTTTAATGATTATAAGTAAAGAATACTATTAAATTTAAATTAAAGTTGATTCATTCATAGTAATTATAACAACGTCATCTTTTCCATACAGAAATTCAAAAGTATCATATGGAGATTTATTTCCGAGGCTTCTGCGAGAATATGAGTTTATATGGTTCATCATTAAGGCTACTTTTTCTTGCATTAAGCAGTCTAAACTATGTCCATTAGGAATAATTGTTATTATAAATTCATGGTTTCGTTCAGCAGAACCTTTCTGATAAGGTGCTGAAGGGTCACAATAAAAAACGCTACAAAAACGGCAGGAACTATAACGTTTATTGTCTGTATAATGGGGTTAAAACCCTCGCCTTTAGGCGAAACCTCCTGAAGTTTAAAATAAAGTAAAAGTTTCAAATCTAAAACCTTAAAAATGGGAATAACTAAATTGAGGTGATAGAAATTGAAAATTATCGAACGACATCCCACGCAACATATGATATAAAATACCATATAGTGTGGATAACAAAGTATCGAAAATCAATACTTACAGGAAAAATAGGAGAGAGAACAAGAGAGCTGATAAGGCAGATATGTAAAGGAAATGAGGTAGAGATATTG
>JAVBPB010000053.1:0-22714 GCA_031549965.1 Mobilisporobacter sp.
CAAACGTAGGCAGAGGTGGAGATGATACATTATTTGCATTAGTAGATGGTGTAGTAAGATTCGAGAGAAAGGGCAGAGATAAGAAACAAGTTTCTATCTACCCTGTAGCTGAATAGTTAGATATTAATTGGCTTCAATCTGTTGGGTTGAAGCCTTTTGTACATTATTAGGAGGTACTTATGTTTGCAGATAGTGCAAAGATATTTATTAAATCAGGAAAAGGCGGCGATGGACATGTAAGTTTTCGTCGAGAAATATTTGTAGCCAATGGCGGACCAGATGGCGGTGACGGTGGAAAAGGTGGCGACCTTATATTTGAAGTTGAAGAAGGACTTAACACTCTTACGGATTTTAGGCATGTTCGTAAATATGTAGCTCAAAGTGGCGATGAGGGTGGTAAGAAGAATAAACATGGAAAAAATGGTGAAGACCTTATTATAAAGGTTCCTGAAGGAACTATTATCAAAGATGATGAAACTGGCAAGATTATTGCAGATATGTCAGGCGAAAATCGTAGAGAGATAATTTTAAAAGGTGGTAGAGGTGGCAAAGGTAATCAGCATTATGCTACAGCAACAATGCAGGTTCCTAAGTATGCTCAACCTGGTGTGAAGGCTAAGGAGCTTTGGGTTAGACTTGAGCTTAAGGTTATTGCAGACGTGGGACTTGTAGGATTTCCTAATGTTGGAAAATCAACATTATTATCACGAGTAACAAATGCAACTCCTAAGATAGCTAATTACCATTTTACAACCTTAAATCCAAATCTAGGTGTAGTTGATTTAGATGATGGTAATGGATTTGTAATCGCTGATATTCCAGGACTTATAGAAGGTGCTAGTGAAGGAATTGGTTTAGGTCATGAGTTCCTTAAACATATTGAAAGAACAAAAGTTATTATTCATATGGTAGATGCAGCTTCTGTTGAGGGAAGGGATCCTATAGAAGATATTAAGATTATTAATGCAGAATTAGAAGCATATAATCCTGAGCTTTTAACAAGACCACAGGTTATAGCTGCTAACAAGATAGATGCCATTTATGATGAAGATGAAAGTTTTATTGATAAGATAAAGGAAGAATTTGAGCCAAAAGGTATAAAGGTATTCCCTATCTCAGCAGTTAGTGGAAAGGGTATTAAAGAACTTTTATATGCGGTAAGTGATATTCTTAAAACAATGGATAGTAAGATTGTTGTGTTTGAAAAAGAATTTTTCCCTAATGAGTTTAATGATAATCCAGATGAACCTTTTACAGTAGAAAAAGCAGAAGGCGAAGAGGGCGTATTTGTTATCGAAGGCCCACGAATCGAGCGTATGCTTGGTTATACAAATCTTGAATCAGAAAAAGGATTTTTGTTCTTCCAAAACTTTATGAAAACAAATGGTATTTTAGAGCAACTTGAAGAACTTGGTATTGAAGATGGGGATACTGTAAGAATATATGGACATGAATTTGATTATTATAAATAGGAGGTAAGTCTGTATGACAAGTAAAAGACGAGCTTTTTTAAAGGGTAAGGCAATGACAATGGATTCTATTTTTCAAATAGGTAAATCTAGTCTTACTCCTGAAGTGACAAAAGCTGTTGATGAAGCATTAGAAGCGAGAGAGCTTATTAAGATTAATGTACTTAAAAACTGTTTAGATGATATTCGTTATATTGCTGAAGCATTAGCAGAACGTACACATTCAGATGTGGTTCAAGTTATAGGAAGAAAAATAGTACTATTTAGAGCTGCAAAGGAAAATTCAAAATATGATGAATAAGGTAGGTATTATGGGTGGCACTTTTAACCCAGTTCATAATGGACATATAGAACTTGCATTAACAGCATATAAGCAATTTTCTTTAGACAAGGTATTAGTTATGATATCACCAACTCCACCTCACAAGGCAGGAGATGATATCTTAGATATAGGTGATAGAGTAAATATGTTGAAATTGGCAGTAAAAGAGTATCCAAACGAATTAGAATTCTCTGATTTTGAATTAAAACGCGAAGGATATATTTATACTGCTGAAACATTAACACTATTAAAAGATGAAAATCCAGATACGCAGTATTATTTTATAATGGGTGGTGATTCAATTGAAAACATTGAAAAATGGTATCATCCAGAGATAGTTTTAGAAAAAGCTACCATTATTGTAGCCGGACGAAATGAAATGCGTGATAAGCAAATGGAAGAATATATTGAATACCTTAAGAATAAATATAATGCAACGATATATACATTAGTTATGAATGACATTCCTATATCATCAAGTATGATTCGTGAAAAAATCAAATCAAATGATACTATAAAGGATTTTGTTCCCATATGTGTAGATGATTATATAAAGGAACATCGTTTGTATTAGCAATAATAATATTAATGAAATTAATATTATCATTGTATGGAGGAGTATATGAACAGAGAAATAAGAGACCTTTTTAAGAAAACAAGAAAACCTTTAAAAGATAAGTTAACAAACTCAAGATATGAACATACTTTAGGCGTAGAATATACTGCAGCTTCACTTGCAATGTGCTATAGTGCAGATATCTTCAAGGCAGAGATGGCTGGTCTTTTGCATGATTGTGCAAAATGCTATTCAGAAGATTTTTTAATTGAGGTTTGCAAAAGAAATGATATACCTATTAGTGATATCGAATACAAATTACCTTATCTATTACATGCTAAAGTAGGAGCTTTTCTTGCTAAAGATACATATGGTATAGATGATGAAGAAATATTGTCAGCTATTAAGTATCATTCTACAGGAAGAGAAAATATGACTCTTCTTGAAAAGATAGTTTTCGTAGCTGATTATATCGAGCCACGTCGTGATCTTGCACCAAATTTAGTAGAAATACGTAAGATGGCATATAATGATATAGATACGGCTGTTTTAATGATATTAGAAGACACTCTTAATTATTTAAGAACACAATCAGGTGAAATAGACCCTGCAACAGAAGAAACATATAATTATTACAAAAAAAGATTCGACTAAAGTCGAACTTTTCAAGTGATTTCCCATTAACTAAAAAGATTAAGAAAGGATAGTGAATAAAGATGAATACAAACTCAAAAGAAATGGCAAAATTAGCAGTTGCTGCATTAGAAGATAAAAAAGGAAATGATGTTAAAATTATTGATATAAGTCAAGTTTCAGTTATTGCTGATTATTTTATAATAGCAAGTGGTAATAACATAAATCAAGTTAAAGCTCTTTGTGATAATGTAACTGATGAACTTGCAAAAGCTGGTCATGATTGTAAGCAAGTAGAAGGATATAATACAGCTAATTGGATTTTAATGGATTATGGCGATATTATTGTTCATGTGTTTAACCAAGAAGATAGATTATTCTATGACTTAGAAAGAATTTGGAGAGACGGAAAGACAATAGAAATAGAAGAACTTTAGATTGAGATAAGTGCTGTTGTACCAATCAAAAACACCATATTTGTTGTGTTATCGCAACAAATATGGTGTTTTTGAAAACAAACTTGTTTGATTTGTTTATCAAGAATTACAAGCAATTCTTGTAAAGTTTGACTTTAGTCGAATCTTTTTTTTAGGCCATATTTCTATAAAGAGCAATAACCTTTCCTAAAATTTCACAATTAGGAACTATAATCGGATCCATATAATCATTTTCTGGTTGTAGCCTTATGTATCCATCTTCCTTATAAAATGTCTTAACAGTAGCTGAATCGTCTACAAGAGCAACAATCATTTCTCCATTCCTTGCACTTGAACGTTTTTCAACAACTACCATATCACCATCAAGTATACCCTTATTTATCATGCTTTCACCTTTAACAATAAGCATAAAAACATCATTATTTGGTAAAAACTCAACTGGAATAGGGAAGTAGTCTTCAATGTTTTCAACGGCAAATAAGGGTTCACCAGCTGCAACCCTTCCTAATATAGGTACATTAACCATCTCTTTTCTGTTTAAATTAAAGTTATCATCAATAATCTCAATAGCTCTTGGCTTTGTAGGGTCTCTCCTTATATAACCATTCTTTTCTAATGACTCTAGATGAGCGTGTACTGAAGAAGTAGACTTTAAGTTAACAGCCTCGCATATTTCTCTAACAGCAGGGGGATAACCTTTGCCTAATATTTCTTTCTTGATATATTCAAGTATTTCTAATTGTTTAGCAGATATTTTTCCTTGTGACATATGAATTACCTACCTTTCTAAGTGTTTATCTGTTCTTTAATATATAATACCATACCTTTGTTCGAATTGCAAGAAAAAATACAAACGAATGTTCAAAACAAATGTTCTAAAAAGTTCTTGACAAACCTTTGTTCGAATGTTATATTGTTTATATAAGAACATAGGTTCACATTTATATAACTGTATTAAAACAAAATACAGTAGATTGGAGCAAAGTATGAATACTACAAAAGATATTATTAAAAAGATCATTAGAAGAAGAGCAACTATAGCATTGATAGCAGTAGTAGCAGTTATGATTTCATTTATGATTACATCATTGACAGCAGAAGGCAGTACTGAAATGAAAAGATGCTACAAAACTATAGAGATACAATCAGGTGATTCTCTTTGGAGTATAGCGTCTGAATATTGTGACGAAACAACAACTTTAGACGATTACATAAAAGACATAAAATTTATAAACAATCTTTCTTCTGACAGTATTAGCGCAGGTAATTACTTAGTAGTATCATATTTTGAATAATAGGACAAGCTTTATACAATATGTTTGAATTAAATAGCTGTTTTCCCTAAAAAGTATAAACCATCAAAACACACAAGAACTTAAACTTCTTGTGTGTTTTGATTTTTATGGATGCTTATACTAATGGCTTATCTATTTCTAATTTTATCGCCAAGTCTTCAATGTTTCCAATAAAATGTTTAACATTAGGGTAAGGCAGTGGTAAAATAATTGACATTTTTATAATAGGTATAATATAATTGTATATGAACCATAAGCTTATACCACAGATTTTCTGTGTTGTAATAAAACAAAAAAAGAAGGGGTGTTTATCATGAAAAATATAGTTATCACTACAATTATTACATCAAGGAGGGTGACTATACTTTAACCCTCCAAAAAACAGGAGGAATTATTTTGTATAAAGAAGAAAAAATTATTTCAAAGTGGATATCAGATATCTATGATCAGGATGAAACTGATGTAAATGACGTTGAGTTGCTTTTATCTATTATTGGTGAAACTAAAAAACGTGTATTTGAAGTTGCCTGCGGAAGCGGCAGAATTTTAGTTCCACTTGCAAAAGCAGGGCATGATGTAACAGGAATAGATTTTGATGAATATATGCTTAGTAAAATCAATACAAAGGCTGTTGGACTAGATAGTATAACATATAAAAAGGCAGATGCTATTAATAACAACTGGGGAAATGATTACGAAGTTATAGTTTTGGCTGGAAATATCCTATTAAATATTATCTCTGATCTAAACTATGAAAATGCTCAACAAAAGTTAATTCAAAATGCTTCTAATGCACTTGTAAGCGGTGGTCATATTTTTATTGATTATGGATATACAGCATATCCCGAAAATCAATTCAAAAGTGCTAAAGTTAATGTCGTTTGGGAAGGCAAGGATAGTAATGGAGTTTTTGGTAGAATGTCTTTACTTAACAGCACATATGACAAAGACACTAGAATTAATAGATTTATCCGCAGATTTGAACTTACACTTACTGACGGTCAAGTAATAAAGCAGGACATACCTTCTTTAAAACACTTTGCTACATTGGAACAAATCCACAAATGGCTTAATGAGTCAGGTTTTATAATTGAAGAAGAATACGGCGATTACGACCGAAATCCAATTAGTAACCATACTAATAAAGCCATCATTTGGGCAAGAAAGAAATAAACTTATAAAAGCTGACCATCGAAAGTGGTTAGCTTTTTTTGTTCATAAATCTAATGCTATATTCACAAAAGTGAACAAAGTACTGTCATACTAATATTTCGCCCAGCGGCGAAATATTAGTCACGTAACTGCACCCGATTTCTAGCAGCCCTTTTTTTATCCTCATTTACAGCAGCATAATGTTTCTTTGTAGTATTAACATCCTTATGCCCAAGTATATCTGCAACTAAATATATATCACCCGTTTCTTGGTATAGCTGAGTTCCATAAGTACTTCTAAGTTTATGTGGTGTTATATGTTTGAGCGTATCTGTTATTCTTGCATATTTTTCAACCATTTTTTCAACAGCTCTTACAGAAATACGTCTTTTTTGAGAAGAGAGAAATAGTGCATCTTCATGACCTTCCATAGTTACAATATCTTCTCGTTCTATCATATAATCTTGTAACTTATCTTCGACCTCGTACCCAAAGTATACTATATCCTCATTTCCGCCTTTACGGATAATTTTAATAGAAGCATTCTTAAAATCAACGTCCATCATATTCAAACCAACACATTCAGATACTCTTATTCCAGTGCCTAAAAGAAGCGTCATCATAGCAAGATCCCTAACTTTTGTTTTTTCATGACTTTGTAATTGCTTCTTTGATAAATTAGTACCCATTTCAACCTTATCTAAAAAATCATACATTTCATTTTCATCCATACGAACAATTTCCTTAGTATGTAACTTCGGCATTCTAGCTAATATAGCAGGATTAGTTGTAATTAACTGCTTATTAAAAAAGTAATTATACATTACTCTAAGTGAAGACATTTTTCTTTTTACTCCATACTCTGAGTTTGAAACTTCATTTCCCATTTCGTCAGTGTAAAGTTTAAGATATTCCATGTATTCTTCAACATCCATTACTTGTATTTCATCGAGTAAGTTTAGTGGGATTTCTCGTATATCTTTATCTCTATATTGAGGGTTAGTATTTACAATAAAGTTAAAGAAAAGCTTTAAATCCCTTGCATATCCTACTCTAGAACGTGGAGAAGTAGTAGAGTCAATTCCTCTAAAAAAAGTCGTACAAAATTTAGGCAGTTGCTCTAATAATCTACGCTGCTCCTTGATTAATTCTCTATTAACTTGTTCATGGTAAGTAAGGGCATTATTTGGCATTATCTATATTTCCTTTAACCTTTCTATATCTGGCCAACCTTTTATTTTTCCACTAGTTATAGCGTGAAATAGTCTTTCTCTTACTCCTGGATTCTCATTAGTAATTTGTCGCAGAAGTTCTTTTACATATTGGCGTTTTGTATGTCCGTCTACAGGACAAGGATTTTTAGCTACTGGTAAATCATATGTATTTTGAAAATTGATTACTGCAGCTTCATCAACATACATCATAGGTCTTATAACAGTTAATCCTGTTCGATCTAAAAATGTATAAGGAGAAAAGGAGTGGAAGCGGCCTTCATATATAAGTGATAAAAACATTGTCTCAATAATATCATCTTTATGGTGAGCATAAGCTATTTTATTACATCCAAGTTCTAAGGCCTTCTCATTCAATGCACCTTTACGCATTTTTGCACATAATGAACAAGGATTAGTCTCTAATCGATCATCAAAAACAATTTTTCCTATTTCAGTATCAACAACAGAGTAGTTTACGCCTAATTGTTGACATAATTTTCTTATGTCGTCTAGTTTTTGTATTCCTAAACCAAGATCAACAGTAATTGCTTCAAGAGTAAATTTTTTCGGATAAAAACGCATAAGCCCATGAAGAGAATAGAGTAGGGTAAGACTATCTTTACCTCCTGATATACCAACAGCAATTTTATCATTTTCATCTATCATATTATAATCGTCTATAGCACGTCTTGTATAGCTATATAATTGTTGTAGTTTCATATTTTATTTAGCTTGAAATATCACAAGCAATCCTTTCGTTAAATGTAGTATTTAAAAATTTATTTTGCATATTTAGTTTATCATTAGATTAGCATAAGGGCAAGTCCAAAAGGTTGACAATTATTAAAAACACATGTTATACTATTTAATGGAAAAAAAATAATATATTTTATTTAAGGAGGAGTTTTAAATTATGATTAAGACTAAATTAGGTTTATCAAATTGTTTAGTAGCTGCTATGTTTTATTTCTTTATTTGCTTTACATTTTTCTTTAGTTCAGCTATATATGCTTTACCAGCATTAGTATTAGGTGGATATGTATTAGCAAAAGAAGAAGACTTATGGTTAAAGGCATCAGTTGTAAAAGGAATTCTTTTAGCTTTATTTGTTGGCATTATTGTTGTTATTTTTAGTTTTTCAAATAATATAATTGAGTTCATTAATTTCTTTTTAAGAATTGCTAAAGTAACTCTTATCTATGACGAATTTAAAATCGTAGAGTTTCTAAGAAATATAGTAGATGTTGTTGCAAAGATATTCTTTATCCTTTTAACATTTATGGCTTTAGGTGGTAAAACAATTAAGTTACCAGTTATAGACAAAATCATTGCAAAGCATATTGGATAAGATTATATAACTTTAAAGGATGTTTAGTTTACTTACCAAACATCCTTTTTTAGTCTTTTAATATATAAGTAGCAGTGTAATACTAATATCCATCTATTCGCAAAACGCAGGTTTTCCGAATAGATGTACGTATAAAATGCAAAACACACAAAAAATTAACTGTTCTTGTGTGTTTTAATATAATCTTACTTTCTGTTATTAAATTCTGATAATGCTGATATTCCACATATTAACATACCGATAAATATATTAACAATACATACAATATATAATCCACTAAAACCATATTTGCTTAAATCACCAGTATGATCTACCAAAAATACTGACATAAATAATACACTTGCTCCAACTAAGCCTATAATTGTTAAAAGAATTCCAAATATTACTTTCTTCATTTCAGTCCTCCTAACTATTTACAAAACACTTTTTCCTATACATTCACCCATCTTCACATATGTCTCAAACCCCTCATTAGAATTCTGAATTAAATCAGCATCTATACGAACTTTATCTTTTTCTATCAGCATAACAACTGTTGAGCCACCAAACTCAAACATTCCCTTTTCATCACCTTTATTAAATACTTTGCCACAAGAATGATGGTTTTTTATCTTACCAACCATCAATGCACCAACTTCAATTTGCATAATATCACCAAAGTTTTCAGTATGTAACAATGTACATTCACGACAGTTTTCTTTATAAATATTATAATGATTCAATGCTTCAGGATTTACAGTATGTAAAACACCATTTATAAACTTCGTCTTACCTTGTATTCCATTATCTGGATAACAGTATCTATGGAAATTATCAACACATAAACGTGTTATTACACAGTAACCACCATGATATTTTTTTGCATATTTCTTACTATTTAGCATGGATTCAACTGTATAATACGAGTTTTTAATAGAAAAAACGGAATCTTCATCTATTTTATAAACACTTATACGTCCATCAGCAGGTGTTATCAATACATTTTTAGCTTGATTTATTGGTCTTGCATCAGAAATAAGCTCTCTAGTAAAAAAGTCGTTATATGAGCAATATGAGCGTTCATAGTAATCAGACATATCTAAACCATTAGATTTAATAAACGGATTTATCAAAAGGCAAGATGCTTTAGTACTCAAAATATTACCAATAACCCTTGATACAATAGGTTTTGTAATTAAACGCAAAAAAGACCGCCCAATCACATTGCCATAAAGCAGTTTAAGAAAATTATCCTGCGAGTTTTCTCCAAAAACAGTGTTACCTTGACGGTCTTTACATAACATATTTATATACCTATTCTTTCCTATAATAAATTAGAAACTAACTATTTTCAAACCTTGAAGTAACAAAACAATAATCATAGACATACCGATTACTGTTAAATATATTAACCCTTTGCCATGAGGCTTTTTCATTTTAAAGTTATAAACAAATAAAAATGCGATAAATATAGTAAACATATTTAGTGCATATACAAAATATTCGCCTAATAAATTTCTAAACATAAATATAAATGGTAAATAACCTGCTATTGATGTAACAGGAAGACCTTGATAATACTCACGTTTCTCAGTAGTCTGCTCTTGACGCTCTTGTTCCATTACATTGAAATAACCCAATCTAATAAGTGCTGTAAGAGTAAACATAACACCAATTGCTAATGATATAAGTGATAACTTTTCATTAATACTTCTTGTGTATGTATAATTAAATAATGCAGGAAATAGACCAAAGCATACTAAATCGCATAAAGAATCTATTTGTATTCCAAAAATTTTTTCTTGTTTTGTTCTTGTAGTATGTTTACGTGCCACAACACCATCAAACATATCACAAAAGCCTGATAAAATCAGACAAAAGATTGAAATTAAAAATCTTCCTTCATATAACTGAGTTATTCCTATAAATGAGGATACCAATCCTACATATGTTAATACTACAGTATAATTATAAAATCCTATCATCACCGTTACCTTATTCCTCTTCTGATTTTTCTAATTCATCCAGCATGTCAAACTTACTAACTTCTGCATAAATAGATTGCTTTGTTTTCTTTTGGAAAAATCCAGCTAATGCTGTTACTAGACCACCAACAAGAACAATTAAATAATAATTCAATCCTCTACTTAACAATAATCCCGCTGTAAGATAAACTCCCGTAAATATCTCAAGGAAGAAAATCTTAAATATTCCTTCACTAGCACCTAATCCACCTGGTAAAGGAAGATTATCTACTGCCACTGTAATAAGCATCTGTAATGTCATAATATCTAAAGCACTATACCCTTTTAATCCAAATGACTTATATACAACAAATGTAACCGCAAAATATGCTAATCTTTGAAGAACTGAAATCATAATAGTATTAAAAAATACTAATTTATTTTCTCTTAGATATTTTGCACCTTGCTCATATCTATACATAGAAATTATAAGCTTTTTAAGTTTGGCATCATGATTTTTAAGTAATTTTAGTTTACCTAAAAACAAAATACACTTTCCTATAAGTCGTTTTGCAAGTGATTGTTTAAATATCATCAATAAAGAAGCCGTAATTACTACGATATTTACTCCTATTCCCCATATAAGAATAATTTCAATTCCTTTAATATGCTCTAATGTAAATGCTAGGTTAGCAAACATCATAATAAAGCCAACTATAAATAATGCTATTTTATATGCAATAGTAACCACTAATAATACTAGAGATGACACTGATACACTAACATCATCTAATTTCATAAAATACACTTGAGCAGGTTGTCCACCCGTAGAACTTGGTGTAATTAAGCTTACAAAAAATCCTACAAAAGAATATTTTAAACATTGAATAAGCTTAACTGCATACGAAAGAGAATTCATTAAATAATGAATTATTATAGATTCAGATGAAACAAATATAAACATTAAAAATAATCCAATAAATAGATAAAACTTATTTGCACTTATTATGCAATTCCAAAGTTCTGATATTTCTTGGTCTCTAAGTAAAAAATACATAGTTCCAACAATTAATATCACAAAAAATGCTATATTAAAAATTTGTTTCTTCATATCAATAATTTGCTCTCCCATTATTATTCATACGTGTTTTAGTTTACAACCTAATACACATATTGTCAATGTATTTCATTTTTTTTATTCAATATTGAAGCAATAATATCTACTGTTCCATCAATGCCAAATATTCCACTATCTATTGATAAATCATAGCTTTTTGCATCGGCCCATTTTTTACTTGTGTAGTAGTTATAATAACTAGCACGCTTTTTATCTGTTTTAATAATAATATCTTTAGCATCTGAATCTTTAGTAATATTATTTCGCTCTTTTACTCTAGCTATCCTATCATCCATCTTTCCATGAATAAATATACTTAAAACATCAGGATTGCCTTCAAGTGCATATTCAGCACATCTACCAACAATAACACAAGACTCTTTTTCAGCTAATTTCTTAATCGCATCAAATTGAGCAAGAAATACCTTATGGCTAATAGGCATATCAATAAACCCAGAGTTATTATACCCCATTGAGTACGTATCCATTACAAGAGAATACAAAAAACTTTGTGTTGGTTTTTCGTCATGAGATTCAAAAATTTCTTGACAAAAACCACTTTCCTTAGCTGCTACTGCTAGTATTTCCTTATCGTAGCATTTTACACCTAGTTTTTCAGCCAATTTATACCCAATTTCTCTTCCTCCGCTTCCAAACTGTCTACTGATTGTAATAACAAATTTTTGTTCCATACATCTTCCTCCATTCATTATTTATTCTTTAGAATATCTAATAACTTTACAAAATAATCAGGTAATGGTGATTCAAACTCCATATACTCTTTTGTTGTAGGATGTACAAATCCAAGAACTCCTGCATGTAAAGTTTGACCTTCTAAATTAAAAGGTGAATCTTTTGGTCCGTAAAAAGGATCTCCTAATAAAGGATGATTGATACTTGCCATATGAACTCTTATTTGATGAGTTCTACCTGTTTCTAGCTGACATTCAATGTGAGTAAAATTCTTATATCTATTCAACACCTTATAATGTGTAATAGCTTCCTTGCCATTCAAATGAGAAATAGACATCTTTTTTCTATCACCAGTATGTCTGCCAATTGGCGCATTAATAGTACCACTATCTTCTTTTATATTATTATAACATATTGCCTGATATTTTCTAGTAATACTATGAACTTTTAATTGCTCAGCAACATCTCTATGAGCAATATCATTTTTACAAACAAGCAAAAGTCCAGTAGTATCCTTATCTATTCTATGCACGATGCCTGGTCTTAGAACACCATTGATTCCTGATAAACTTCCTTTGCAATGATACATAAGTCCATTCACTAAGGTTCCCGTATAATGACCTGGTGCTGGATGAACCACCATATTCTTAGGTTTATCAATAACAATTACATCGTCATCTTCATAAACCACTTTCAAATTCAAATCTTCTTCTTTCACATTAGGAATAATTGCATCTGGTATAATAATCTTAATAACATCATTAGGCTTAATGATATAGCTGCATTTTTCAATATTATCATTAATTCTAATAAGACTATCACGAAACATCGTTTTCAATCTACTTCTTGTTATATCTTCAAGGTTATCCGCTAAATATTTGTCTACTCTAGTAGGTTCGTCACTCTGCGTTATATAGAATGTATTTACAACCATAACTAATCTAGCTCCTTTCGCTTCTTCTTTCTCGATGTAATAACGTCAAAATCCTCATCATTAAGTGAGAATATAACCAAAATTATTAGTAATGTAGTGCCAATTGTAATATAACAATCAGCTACATTAAATATAGGAAAATCAATAAACTTAAACTGGAAGAAATCAACAACAAAGCCTCTAGTAATTCTATCAATACAATTTCCTATAGCTCCTGAAATAAGCATTACAAGCAAACATTGTAAAATGGTATACGCACGCTTGTTATTTATTGTTCTCTTCACAGTTTGAATTTTAAAAATAAACAAAGTTAAAATCGGTACAACAATAATCGTAACAATAACAAAGATTCCCATCCTACCAGAAAATAATCCCCATGCAGCACCTCTATTTTCTACATAAGTAAGTCCAAAAAGCTTCTTTATTAGCACAATACTATCATGGCCATTTAATTTATTATACGCTACAGCCTTTGCAATCTGGTCAATTATAGTTAAAATAGCTACACCGACAGCAATAAAAATCGCTAATGTTTTATTTGATATAATAGATTTATTTTTCATCGATAATAACTCCCAAAGCTTCCTTCATATCATCTCCTATAATTGATGTATCAATTATAGCTTTACCAATTGACTCTAAAATAATGAATTTTATTTTACCTGATTCCATCTTTTTATCTGAAACAGTTGCCTTTAAAACCTCATCAACATCTATTCTACTTTCACTTATTGGAAGCTCAAATAGTTTTAATGTATTAACAATATCTTCATATTCAATTTGTGAAATACAGCCTTTCTTCATAGAAATAAAAGCAGCACCTACAATACCAACCGAAACACATTCACCATGTAATTTATCATTATAAACAAATTTTTCAATAGCATGTCCAAGTGTATGACCAAAGTTAAGTAATGCTCGTTCTCCTAATTCCTTAAAGTCATTTTCAATGACATTTCTTTTAATCTCGCAATTTCTCTTTACCATATAAGCAAGAGTTTCTTCATCATAATCTTTTATAGCTGAAACATTTTCTTTTAGCCAATTATAAAAATTCTTGTCTTTTATAAGACCATGTTTAACAACTTCACCCATACCAGAAAGATATTCTTTCTTAGAAAGCGATTTAAAAGTTGATGTATTCATATAAACTAATTTAGGCTGATAAAAAGCACCAACCATATTTTTATATCCATCAAAATCAACACCCGTCTTGCCACCAACACTTGAATCAGACTGTGCTAATAAAGTAGTTGGAATTTGAATAAAATCAATGCCACGAAGGTAAGTCGCTGCTGCAAAACCAGTTAAATCTCCAACAACACCGCCACCTAATGCAATCAACAAATCTTTTCTATCAAAATGATTCTCAATAAGAAAAGTATAAACATCCTTTACTGTATACAAATTCTTATTAGCTTCACCCGCAGGAAAACTAAATAAATAAGCCTCCTTTGAAACTTTTGATACTATATCTAAAACTACATTTCCATATAGCCCTTCAACAGTGCTATCTGTCACAATACAAACACGCTTATTAGATAAACCTAGTGTATTAAGCTCATCTGACAAGCCATCAAAGCTTCCTTGTATTACAATATCATATATTTTCTCATTACTGTCATTATGAACAGTTAAACGTTCGCTCATACCATCTTATCCTTTCTAACATCACATATATTTTCTAGCCTTAATAAAAAACCTACCTTTTTTAGTGGTATTAACAACTTCATCAAAGATAAATCGTCCCAATCCACGTACAGAAACAATATCACCGTACTTTAATTGCTGACTTTTACTAAGTGTAAGCTTTCCATTGATAAATACTTTTCTTGCTGAAATATACTCAGAAGCTGTAGTTCTTGATAGATTATATACAAATGCTATAATACCATCTAAACGCTCACTAGCAACACTTCCTTTTACCTCGGCAAACTTAGGTGTATAATCAATAAGTGTTTCATTACAAATTGTACACATTACACTTGTATGTTTGATTCGAGTAAGGTTATTAATAATATAATCCGCCATGTTATCCATAATCAACAAGTATGCAAGATTATCCATAATAAGAATATCTCCTATAACATCTCTTTCTAAACCAAGATTTAAAATTGCTCCAAGAAAATCTCTATGACTCAAACTATCAGCAAATTTTGAATTAAGTGGCTTAACCTTAATAATACTAACAGGAAAATTAAGCATATCTTCATCATAATTCTTTGGATAAAAACAAGCTATCCTACGTTCAAGAATATCATCTTTTAAAATTAGCCCCCCGTTCAAAGTACAATTAACAGGAGGCATATTTTTATTCAATATAAATTCATAGTAGACTGTTTGTCCGTTTAAGTCTAGAAAATTCGTAAACGTTGGAATATTCCTTATGTATGTTGTATTTGCTAAATCTTTTAGTCTATTTATAAATATATCATCAATCATATTATTTGAATGCAGCTACATCAAAGCCACTGCCATCAAGTAAATCTTGGAAATCACCTGAAATATCTACTGATTCTGGAGTAATAATAAATATGTAATTGGATACTTTTTGAAGGTTACCATTAATTGAATAACATGAACCTGATGTAAAGTCAATAATTCTTTGTGCTACATCAACATGTAATCCTTCAAGATTTAAAACTACTGATCTGCCACTTAACAATGTGTCTGTAATTTCTCTCGCCTCTTCTACATTAGAAGGCTTAATAACGCAAACTTCCATACTTGACCTACCTCTCATTGGAACCACCTTAGACGTAGACTTAGAAAAGCTCTTTGATGGTTTAGCTTGCTCTACTCTAAAGTCTCTAGATGGAGTTTCTTCAAAAATCTCTTTTTCTTTTGGTTGTTTTGCAACCTTCTTTGTTTGTACATAATCGTCATCTATATCATCATAGTCATCGTATTCATCATAATCGTCATAGTCATCATTAAGTTTTAGCATTCCTAAAAATTTATCTGTAAATTTACTCATTTTATATAAATCCTTTCTTATAATATATTCTTATAAATAATTTCTCTTCCCAAATATTGCTGTTCCAACACGAATTAGAGTTGCACCTTCTTCTATGGCCACACAAAAGTCGCCAGTCATTCCCATTGAAAGTTCACTCATAATAACATTATCAATGTTTTTGGCTTGTATGTCAACAGCTAATTGCTTTAAATTACCAAAAAATTTTCGATTTTCTTCTGCATTTTCCACAAAAGGTGCTATCGTCATTAAACCTTTAATATGTACATGTGGTAATTTAGCTACTTCTTCTATTAAATCAAAAACCTCATCTGTCAAACAACCAAATTTAGTATCTTCATCCGCTACATTAACCTGTATTAAAATATCCATATCAATATTCTTTTTAGCAGCTTCCTTTTCTATCTCCTGTGCTAACCTTAACGAATCAACAGAGTGAATCATTTTTACCTTATCAATAATGTATTTAACCTTATTCCTTTGTAAATGTCCAATAAGATGCCACTTTATATCCTTTGGCAAGACCTGAAACTTATCACAGATTTCCTGAACCTTGTTTTCACCAAAATCCCTTACTCCATATTCATATAATGTAGCAATATCTTCTGCTGGATAAGTTTTACTAACTGCTATAATTGTAACATCATCTTCACTTAAATTTACTCTTTTACAAGTTTCTTTAGCTCTGTTTAAAATCAAATCATAATTCTTAGTGAGCATACAATAAGACTTCCTTTCAAAATTTTGTATTAATTAAATACTACTTGATTTTCTTTAACAATACTTCCATCAATAACAATATGATCATATACTCTTAAACCATATGTTGTATCTGGTTTGATTAAATAATAATGATCAATTTCTGAAATAATATCAATTCTTCTAAATAAGCAATATCCCTTATTTACATTGTATACACCTTTAAGTGATGCCGTGGCTGAAACTCTAAATGCATTTGTTCCATCTACCATAACAATATTATCTCCAACTTCAAAAGCTTCTTTGTCTACATAATAGTATTCTTCTGAAGAGAAATATATAGTAGGTGATACAAATTGAATTGATTTATTACCCTTATCATCATACTTCTCCATAAAGAAACCTATATCTGAAGTATTTCCACCATTTCCACCATAACCAATTGGAATTATGTAAAAATCTTTTTCTACTACTGAGGTAACAGGTATTTTAAGACCTTCTATTTGTTTTTCTACAATTTGAATTTCTATGAATCTATCATTTATATAGCTACTCATAAACTGATTTAAAGTTATTTTACCCATTTGTTTTCCAGCTATATTTACAATAGAAAAATCACCTCTCATAATATTTTGGTCTGATGTGACTTTTATCTTAATGCTAGTATCTTTTTCGTATTTTTTAACATCATCTTCTGAAAGCTCAATATAAATATTCCATTCTTCTGAATTAACCACTTTATATACAGCAGCACCATTTTCTATTAAATCACCTGATTTTCTAGAATTTTTTTTGTAGTTGCTTGTTTTAAAGCTGTCTGATGAAATATCATTCGCAGTTTTGCCTTCAAAACCATCTGTATAATATGCAACAATTCCTGTTTTTGCTGCTGTATTAATCTTAAACTTCATACCTGAGTTATTCGCTGAATTTAACAAATTCTGTATATTACTAAGATTAATACATTCTAAAACTGTAGATTCTAAATCAAATTTAAAATCATAAACTTTTTCAAATTCATTATTTGAATAATTTCCAGTCATTTGAGAGACACTTTTTCTAAGAATACTTTCATCATCTTTTGAAATAGTAACAACTCCATTAGATGACGCATTTGAAAGAAGTTGATTAATTGTGCCACTTTCATCTACCGTATATACAGTAGAACCAATAGAAACACGTTCACCTTCTTTTACAAAATAATTCAAATAACCAGATGTATCAGAAGATACAATTGTTTCGTCTCTTAATATAAGACCATTAAAAGTTTTATTTGTTAAAGTGGCATTTTTTCCCATAACAGTTTCATATATGGTTACTTTATCTCTTGAAAAATAAAAAAGCATATATGCCACAAGATATATAAATATAATAGCAAAAACAATTATTCCAACATGAATATGTTTGCGTTTGCGATATTTTACCACTCTTTTATTTCTAGTCGCCAAGTATATTCCTCCCACGTTTTTTGGTGTTTCGACATTGCAACAACACAATATATAGTATACAACAAAATTAATTACTAGTCCATAATTTAATGAATAATATATAAAAAAAAGTGCAATATAATAATACGCATGCATTTCGCAAGATTTCTTGGGAAACTGCTAAATATAAATGTGAAAACTTGCTTTTCACAATAATAAACCTAAAAAGGAGGTCATATATATGAACACAAAGGGTTTAGACTATACAATTCTTACTATTGCAATTATTGGAGCAATCAACTGGGGATTAATTGGGTTCTTTAAGATTGATTTAGTTGCACTTTTATTTGGTGAAATGACATTAGTTTCAAGAATCATCTATGCTGTTGTAGGTTTATGTGGACTTTACTTAGTAAGCCTATACGGAAGAGTGTCAAACGTAATAAACGAACACTAAAAATAGAATCGACTAAAGTCGAATCTATGCAAAAACGGAAGAATCACTGAGAAAGTACAGTGATTCTTTCTTTTTTGTTGCTGCGACAGTAGTTGGCTCGCTTTGGTTGGAATGATTTAGTTCAAATTTGCTTATTTGTGAAAAAAATGTTATAATAAGAATTGCGAAGCAATTCTTGTAAAAACACATAATGGAGGATGTATATATGGTTAAGGTAGGTATTATTTGTGCGGGTGATAGGGAACTTGAGCCTTTTTTAGCACATATTAATGATTGTAAAACTTCTGAAAAAGCTATGTTGAAGTTTTATGAGGGTGAAATAAATGACATGAATATTGTGACTTTGTTTTGTGGGGTTGGTAAGACTAATGCAGCTATTGCTACTCAAGTATTGATAGATGGTTATGGTGTTGATGTGATTATAAATGCTGGTACTGCAGGTGGTATGGATAATAAGCTTGAGATATTCGATACTGTAGTTGCTACTGAAGTTGCTCATCACGATTTGCATGAGGATATATTAACAGGTTTTCATCCTTGGATGTCATCTATATATTTTGACTCGGATAAAGTTCTTCTAGAACTTGCTAAAAAAGCTACAAAACAATTAAAAAATAATGTTTATTTTGGAAGAATGATTACAGGTGAAAAATTTATTACTGATGAAGGTAGAGATGAGATTAATGCAAGCTTTAGCCCTTTATCTGTTGATATGGAAACTGCTAGCATTGCACATACTTGTTATGTAAATAAAGTACCATTTATTGCAATCAGAACTATTACTGATACTGCAACACATAGCGGAGCAGAAAATTTTGATAAAAACTGTATTGAAGCTTCTAAGATATCAAAAGATATTGTTCTTGAACTCTTAACTGAGATAAAAAACAACTACATAAATTAAAAATAAAGTAATATAATTATGTGCTTACACACTAAAATTATATTACTTTATTTTTTAATGCCATTATTTATACATTTCTCTCCACTCAAGATCTCCACGTTCAAGAGCTTTAATGAGTAATTCTGCTGTTGCTAAATTTGTGGCAAGAGGAATGTTATGCATGTCACATAATTTGAAAATATTATTTATATCTGGCTCATGAGCTTGTTGTGTGAGCGGATCTCTTAGAAAAATAACAAGATCAATCTCATTACTTTCAATTTGTGACCCTAACTGCTTCTCACCGCCTAAGTGTCCTGCCAAAAACTTATGCACATTTAAATTTGTTACTTCTTCAATTAATCTACCTGTTGTAGATGTTGCATATAGATTGTTTTTGCTTAAAGTACCTCTATATGCAATGCAGAAATTTTGCATTAATTTCTTCTTTGCATCATGTGCTATTAATCCTATATTCATAAAAACAAACACCCTCCTTACCTATATTTTAGTCTTTTATCAAAATCATTGCAACAATTTTTTATGTTGTAAACTTACATTTAATACAAATCCCATTGCTATAAATAAACTGAGCAACGAACTAAGTCCATAGCTTACAAATGGTAATGGTAATCCTGTATTTGGTATCATATTTGTTACAACACCTATATTAACAAATGACTGTATTGCTATATATGATCCGATTCCGCAGCATAGTAGCCGCCCTGCAAGATCTGGAGCATGCGCTCCTGTGTAAAAACATTCAAATACTACTAAACATAACAGAACAATGACTGATGTTGTACCAACAAAGCCTAATTCCTCACCAACAATAGCAAATATAAAGTCTGTTTGTGGTTCTGGAATATAATTTCCGTTCTTTACACTATCTTCACTAGTATTATTAAGACCTTTACCCCATAGGCCTCCTGAACCAATTGCCATTTCAGAATTCGTCTGCTGATATCTTAAAGCCTGAGCCTCTTCATTATCTTCATCATAAAATCCAACAAGTCTTTTATACTGATAATCTTCTAATACACTCTGGTTAGGCTGCATAAGAAGATATACAAACAATACTGCTAATGGTATCATAATTCCAATAAAACCAAGTATTATTTTATAGCTTATTCCAGCAATATACATAATAAACAAAAACATAATTATAATTACAACACTAGTTGATAAATCCGGTTGTTTATAAATAAAAAACACTGGAATTACAAGTAATATGCCTGATGCTAATATGATTTTAACTGAATTAATTTTATCCTTATGCCTATTCAAAAATTCAGCAAAAAAGAGTGCTAAAAATACTTTTGCAAGCTCTGATGGCTGTATTTGTAAAAACGACCCAAAATCCAACCATCTTTGAGCTCCTAAATAAGTGGAGCCAAAAATCTTTACAGCAATCAAAAGTCCGAAATTGAATAAATAAATTAACCAATAAAACTTTAAAACAAATTTGTAATCAAACAATGCACAAATAATCATTATCGTCAATCCTAAGGCAAACCCTATTATTTGTTTGTTTTCAAAATGTTCACCAGGTCTTGAACTGGCAATAACATTTATCCCTAAAATCGTAAGACTGAAAATCCATAACATTAGTCTAAAATTCAAATGTTTAAGCTGATACGTTTTTAATTTTTCTATACCCTTTTTATATAAATGCAACATAAATACTCCAAATTAGGAACTGTGCTTAACCTCTTTAATAGGTATGTTTGCAATAAGTGCAGGAACATTACCGTTTTCACCTTCAGATTCTGTTTGAGTAATCTGAATATCAAGACCTTCGCTATCAATTTCCATATATTTTGCGATAACATTAATGATATCATTTTTTATCATTTCCATAATTTCAGGAGAACAATTGGCTCTATCTGATACAAGCAAAAGTTTTAGTCGGTCTTTTGCAACTGACCCTGATGATTTCTTTTTGAACATATCGAAAACACTCACCGTAAAAATCCTCCTTAATTCTTTTTAAATAATCCTGATACTTTAGCAAAAAAACCATTCTTTTTAGCTAAGTCTAACATAGGAACTTCTTCGCCTACAATACGCTTACAAATATTCATGTATGCTTGTCCTGGTAATGTTTCATTTCCAACCAATGGTTCACCCTGATTAGTAGAAATAACGATGTTTTCATCATCTGGAACAGCTCCAATTAAATCAATTGCAAGAATATCAACAACATCTTCTATAGACATCATATCACCTTTTTTAACCATATCCATACGAATACGATTTACAATAAGATCTACTTTTTTCATATCATTAGCTTCTAATAAACCTATGATTCTATCTGCATCTCTTATAGCTGATACTTCTGGAGTAGTTACTATTAATGCTCTGTCAGCACCTGCTATTGCATTCTTAAATCCTTGTTCTATACCTGCTGGGCAATCAAGGATTATGTAATCAAATTCTTCTTTAAGTTCATTTACTAAAGTTACCATCTGTTCCGGTGTTACACTTGTTTTATCACGTGTTTGAGCTGATGGTAAAAGATACAAGTTTGGATATCTTTTATCTTTAATCATTGCTTGTTTCGCACGACAATTTCCTTCCAAAACATCTACAAGATTGTATACAATTCTGTTTTCAAGCCCCATAACAACATCGAGGTTTCTTAATCCTATATCTGTGTCAATCAAAACAACTTTCTTGTCCAACTTTGCAAGACCTGTACCTACGTTAGCTGATGTAGTAGTCTTTCCTACACCGCCTTTTCCGGATGTAATTACAATTACTTCTCCCATTTTTTATAGTTCCTCCATTCTTTTTTCCAATTTCTTTAGGCGAAAATTGGGAAACTCCGCCGATATTCTAAAAAAACCGAATGTCATTCATGACATCTTTGGTAAATGGCTCTATATAAATATTGCCATTCTCAATATATGCTACCTTTGTTTCCCTGACCGGGTTTTTAGGTGGTTCATCCGGTGCTCTGGCAATAATATCCGAAATACGAATCTGCATCGGACTCATATCAAGCGCCAGGACAAAGGCATTTCCTTTTAAAGAGCCAAGGACAATGATGTTTCCTTTGGAAACGACCTTTGCTCCCGGCTTTACATCACCAATGACGATGATGCTGGTTTCTGATTCCAGAACCTGTCCCGAACGAAGGTTTCCTTTATAGAACT
>JAVBPB010000060.1:0-11506 GCA_031549965.1 Mobilisporobacter sp.
AAGCCTTTGCAAGCAAAGTCTTGACAAAACATAAACGCTTCGTCGGCCGGTCTGCACAATTGGATATATATAAATTCATATTCATCTGAAAAATTGTTTTACTCTTTTAATAGGACTTTTTAATGCACCTTATGGAGATAGATGGGTTGATATAAATGGGAAAATAAGACCTATAAATTAAGAGTAATACGCTTTCCTCTTACAGACTCATACGTGGCTGAGCAACTCCAGATATTTGATTTAGAGACTGTCCAAAATATTTTTTATTTTCATCAGTGTTTGGTACCTGTAGAGTGGTGCCATCAATAGCAAGTAGTCGATAACTGTGCCAAAGATTTGTATCTTTATAGAAATAATTTACATTAGTGCTTAATTGTAAAAGCTCTTTAAAAGCACTTGATGAAATATTTTGGCGTACCTTTGAAAATGCCTGTTTTGTAAGTGAAGGCATAGTTCCATCCTGATTTGGAAAGAAATATTTTTTTATTGTACTGCCCTGTTTCTTTATACTTATACACAAAAAGTATATTCGTCAAAATGCCATGTGTATAACTTGGATTATTAAACTTTTTTTAATTACTGTGATATGATTTTTACATACTATTTGAGAAAGGAGTTTTCTTTTTATGGGTAGTAAATTTTGAACTTCCATTTTCAAATAATTTGAGTGAAAGAGCACTAAGAGGGATAAAAAGCAAAATGAAAATATCTGGTCAGTTTCATTCAGAGGAATCGTCAAAGAATTATGCAATAATTAAGAGTTACAAACTAAACCTTTTGAATTACAGCTTTGCTGCAAAAACTAAATTCTCTATGTGAGAGGGCTTATTATAAAGTATAATAAGCCCTCTCACATGGAGTCAAAAGACTAAAAGCAAAGCGTCCGTAGGACAAAAACCTTAAGTCAGCAAGATTGGCAGTGAATAGTAACCCCATGACTGCAATAACAAAATTTTTTACAATAAAATGATGGAAATTTGTCTTTAAATAGTATATAATTTATGTAAAATAGCTAACAAGGAGGCAACCGTATTGGGTTACTATAAAGTTTTGGTAGTTGATGATGAGGAAGAAGTTAGAGAGGGAATAATAGACTGCGTACAGTGGAATCAGTATGGTTTTGACGTTGTTGGAAATGCATCAAATGGTGAAGATGCATTAGAGCTTGCTGAAGATTTAAACCCTGATTTGGTTATTACAGACATAAAAATGCCATATATGGATGGTCTTGAATTTATAAAAAGACTGTCAATATTAGCTCCAACGGCTAAAACAATTATAATTACTGGTTTTGATGATTTTAATTATGCTAAAACTGCAATTGGATTAAATGTTATGGAATATATTATTAAACCAATAAATTTGGAAGAACTTACAGCAGTACTTATTAACGCAAAAAGGGTTATGGATGAGGAAAGTACAAGAATAAGGAATATGGAATTTTTAAGAGTTCATTATGATAATTCATTGCCTATTATAAGAGAAAGTTTTATCAAAAGCCTAATCGAAAAAAGAATTGATGAAGAAGAAATAATGAAAAGTGCAATAAGTAATAATATGGACTTAAATAAGAAGCATATGATAGTATCATTAGTTAAAGCTGAATTAACAGATGATCAAAATGCCAGATTATTGTCACTTTCGATAAAAAAGATTTTAGATGATACACTTATGAAATCGACTATATCATATACAACCATGTATATGGAATATATAGTTTCATTAACCTGCTTTGAAGAAAATCATATGGTTAATAACTTAATATATTCTATGAATGAGGTTTGTAAGTTAGTTGAAAAGCATTTTGATATACCTATTTCGATTGGTATTGGATATATTGTGGATAGTCCAATGGATATTAATAATTCATATAATGGAGCAGTTGCGGCTCTTGACTACAGGGTAATAGTGGGAAATGGAAAATCTATATTTATATATGATATTGAGCCTAATGCTAGTGTTAATGTAGATTTTGACGAAAAGGATCAGCTTGCTTTACTTGGAGCAATCAGGCAAGCAGATTTTGAGAATATAAAAAGTACTATGGAAAATATATTAAATATGTGTGAGGAAATTAAGCTTCCCTTTAGAGATTATCAAATATATTTAATGAAGATAATAGAAGCAATAACCTCACTTGCATCTTCATTTCATATTGAGGGAAGTTCAATTTTTGGAGATAAATTTTATCCAATGGAAAAATTGGCTTCATTTGAATCAAAAAAAGAAGTACTTAACTGGTTTGTGGATATTTGCAATAAAACCTCAATACTTTTAAGGAAGGAAAGACAAAATTCAGCAGGAAAACTTGTTGATGAAGCTAAGGAATATGTAGAGAAAAATTATCGAGATCCGGATTTAATGATTGAAAAAATGTGTAATGATTTACATGTAAGTGCAGCATATTTTTCATCACTTTTTAAGAAAGAAACAGGAAATACATTTGTGAAATATATAACCGATTATCGCTTACAACTAGCTAGAAAGCTTTTGATTGAAACTGACTTAAAAACTTACTTGATTGCAGAAAAAGTGGGATTTATTGATGCAAATTATTTTAGTTTTGTTTTTAAGAAAAATTATGGCATGTCGCCAACAAAATTCAGGAGTGGGTATGTTGAAAAAAAAGCGTAAGGGAAGAATGTTTGAATTACAATTTTTAATTTCTATTGCATTTACAATTGTTGCAATAACAGGAATTGTATTTGTAGGCGGGGCATTATATATTCCCTTTTATAATTCTACACTTGAAATGGTAAAACATGATAATTCACAGGTAGTTGATCAGGTAAATTTAAATCTGGATGGGTACTTAAGAAGTATGATGAAAATTTCTGATTCTGTTTATTATAAGATTTTAAAAAACTCAGATGTAGGTGAGGATAATATTAATGAAGAGCTGTCTTTATTGTATGATGTAAATATGGACAGACTGATATCAATAGGTATTTTTTATGACTCAGGTAAGGTTTTAAATGCAGTTCCGCTTTCTAATATTAAGCCCACAGTTGATGTAAAGAGTCAGGAATGGTTTACTAAAGCTAAGAGAAGGATTGAAAATTTACATTTTTCAACGCCACATGTACAAAATATTTTTCAAGATTCAGATCTTAAGTACCGTTGGGTAGTATCACTTTCAAGGTCTATTGACTTAACGTATAGAGGACAAATTAGATATGGGGTTTTACTGGTTGATATGAATTTTTCTGCAATTGAACAAATTTGTAAAAAAGTTGTTCTTGGCGATACAGGATATGTTTATATAATGGATTCTGATGGCGAAATTATATATCATCCTGATCAGCAGTTAATATATTCTAATCTTAATTCTGAAAATGTTGAAAAGGCTGTAACTTATGAAGATGGTAGCTATATTGAGGATTATAAAAACAGAGAAAGAGTTATAACTGTAAAAACTGTGGGATATACAGGATGGAAGATTGTTGGAGTAGCTTATGTAGATGAGCTGACTCAATATAAGGATATTGTAATATTAATAATTTTAATTATACTTATTGCAATCAGCTTAATGATTTTATTAAATCAATATATTTCTTCAAGAATTGCCAATCCCATTAAAGTATTAGAGCGTTCGGTGCAAAAAATAACCCTTGATGATAATGATGAACATGTTGTTGTTTCGGGCTCTTTAGAGGTTCAGCATCTTGCTACAGCAATTAATAGTATGTTAGATCGTATCAAATCTCTTATGCAGGAAGTACTTAATGAACAGGAGCAAAAGTTAAAAAGTGAGCTTGATGCTCTGCAATCACAAATAAATCCGCACTTTTTATATAATGCCCTTGATTCAATAGTTTGGATGATAGAAAAAGGAAATCACAAACAGGCTGTAATAATGGTAACATCAATTTCAAAATTATTCAGAATTAGTATTTCAAGGGGTAACAATATTATTCCGGTAGCTGATGAGTTAGAGCATGCAAGAAATTATTTGATGATTCAAATTTTAAGATTTAAAAATAAATTTGAGTATGAATTTAATGTTTCTGAAGATGTAAAAGAAATGAAAACTATAAAACTTATTGTACAGCCAATTATCGAAAATGCTATTTATCACGGTATGGAGTTTATGGATGGAGATGGATTAATTAGTATTAATGCTTTTATAAAGGATGGAATATTAACTATTGAAGTTGCTGATAATGGTCTTGGAATTTCACCAGAGGTTGCAAAACAGTTATTATCAAAACCAAGTAAAAAAAGTAAGGGTTCAGGAATTGGTTTATATAATGTTCAAAAGAGAATACAACTATATTTTGGATTAGAATATGGACTTACAATTGAAAGCGAGCCAGACGAGGGTACTAAAGTAAGTATTAAGCTTCCTGCTCAAAAATTTGATGATGGTTTGGAGGATGCATAATGAAAAAAGATATTTATTATCCAGCGGTATTTTTTGCATTGGCACTGGCTTTAATTTCTTTTATTAGCTATGCTTTTATTTCTAATGGGAAAAAGGAACCAGAGCATGTTAAAGTATCATTTATTATAAGAGGTCAGCAAAATTCCTATTGGGAATATGTAAAACTAGGTGTAGATAAGGCCGCATATGATATGAAAGCGGATGTTAGCTTTATTACCTTACTTAATGATAATGACGAGAAAGAGCAGTTAGAGGCTATTAGAAGAGAGATTGAAAATAAAACTCAAATAATTGTAATGTCTCCTACCAGTGAGAATATTTTTGAAAAAGCATATGAATTAAATGATAAGATAAAGTTTATTGAATTAGAAAGCTGTACTAAATATGATAATATATATGCAAGTATTTATGCAGATAACTTTAATATGGGAATAGATATTGGGAGGGAGACATATAAGAAATATAAGACTGGCGATAAAATTGTATTAATTGAACCTAAAGATATTCCTCCTTACTATAGGGAAAGAATAAACGGTGTAGAGAGTATACTAAAATCCAATAATATTGAAGTGGAAAAGTGGGTTTTGCCTTTAGATCAAAGTTGTGTTGATATGCTAAAAGCTAATTTAATGCTTGATAGTGCTAATATTATAATTGCACTAGATTATTTTACCCTTTATAATACGGCATATGCAATTAAATCATTAAATAGTGAACTTGATATAGCGTTATTTGGAATAAACAGTACTAACGAAATTATTTCATATTTAGAAGAAGGCGTAATTAATACAATAGTTACTGAAAATACCTTTAATTTAGGGTATTTAGGAATTAAAAAGGCAGTTGAAACTGTAAAGGGAGTTAATTTTGAACCAATTGTAAATATTGATTATTCAACAATTAATATTGATAATTTATATGAAAAAAGCAATCAGAGGGTGTTATTTCCTTTTGTAAAATAGGAGGAGTGGTATGAGAAAGACATTAATAATTACTTTAATATTATCAATACTTCTGTTTGGTGGATGTACAAAAAAAGAGGATAGTATAAAGGAAATTAAAATAGGTATATCTTTATATCGTAGTGATGATGCATTTATCACATCAATAAAGGATTATATAGTTAAAGCAGCTAAAGAAAGGGAAATAAAAGATAATGTAAAGATAACTCTTGATGTTTTGGACGCATCGGGTCAACAGTCGATTCAAAATGATCAGGTGGATGGTTTTATTTCTCAAAAATATAATGTTATATGTGTAAATATGGCAGACAGAACCGCAGCAGCAGTTATTATTGATAAGGCAAAGGCAGCAGATATTCCAGTTGTATTCTTTAACCGTGAGCCTGTTGCCGAAGATATGGAAAGATGGGAAAAATTATATTATGTGGGTGCTGCTGCCGGTCAATCTGGGGTTATTCAAGGTGAGATTATATATAAATTATTTTCTGCAAACCCTGAAAGAGTTGATAAAAACGGTGATGGTATAATTCAGTATGTTATGCTAGAAGGAGAGCTTGGACATCAAGATTCTTTGCTTAGAACGGAATATTCCGTTAGAACCTTAATAACTATGGGAGTTGAGGTTGAAAAGCTTGCTAATGATTCGGCGGCATGGAAGCGTTCTCTGGGTAAAGAAAAGATGTCATCGTGGTTAAATGATTTTGGGAATTCTATCGAGGTAGTTTTTTCAAATAATGACGAAATGGCACTGGGTGCTATAGAAGCAATGAAAGATTACGGTTATACCTTTTCAGTAGATGATAATATCATTGTAGTAGGAATTGACGCAACTGTTGCAGGGCTTGAAGCTGTTAAAAATGGTCAAATGTATGCCACTGTATTTAATGATGCTTATGGACAGGGAAAGGGCATATTTGAAATTGCTTACTCATATGTAACAACTGGAAATGCAGATACAGAGGTGGAAGGATTTGATGGGAAATATCTTTTTACGAATTACGAGGAGGTTACTTTGAGTAATGTTGATAAATTTGAGGAAAGGAAATGATTCTTTTCTTTAACTAAATAATAAGCCTATAGGTAAAATTATGATAATTTATAATTTTTTCTATAGGCTTATTTTTTAAATTACAAAAACTTAGACATACTAAAAGAAAATTCTAAAAATATTTATTATCCATGTTATTATCTAAAGAAATAACTTTAGGTTTGTTGTTTTTATAAGCATTAGGCTTAATTTTTGCATTAGCTGAACTTATAGAAGGACTATTATTTTTAAGTTTAAATTTGGAAATTAAATTAAGTAAAATAGCTGCCTGCTCAGACATTTCTTCTGAAAAAGCGGCACTTTCTTCTGCTGTTGCAGAATTTTGTGATACAACCTGAGCAACCTGTTCAATTCCTTTATTTATTTGGGAAATAGCAATAGCTTGTTCATTTGAAGAAGTAGAAATATCTAAAACGATTTTGTTACTTTTATTGATTCCATTCACAATATTATAAAGGGAATCAGCAGTTTCATTAGCAATTACTGTACCTAACTGGGATTTTTCTATTGTATTTACAATTAGTGCACCTGTCTCTTTTGCTGCATCTGCACTCTTAGCAGCTAAATTACGAACCTCCTCAGCTACAACAGCAAACCCTTTTCCATGTTGACCTGCACGAGCAGCTTCAACAGACGCATTTAAAGCTAAAATATTAGTTTGAAATGCAATATCATCAATAACTTTAATTACCTTGTTTATGCTCTGACTTGCAGAATTGATTTCATCAACTGCATTGATTAATTGTTTCATTTGTGAAGTGCCTTTTTCTGCATCAGATTTAATTTTGTCAGCAAGATTCGCAGCTTCGCTTGCAAGTTTGGCATTTTCCTTGGTTTTATTGGATACATCGACAATGGAACTTGAAAGTTCTTCAACAGCTGAGGCTTGTTCAGTTGAACCTTCAGCTAATATTTGTGCACCGTTTGAAATCTTTTCAGAGTCAGTTGAAACTAAAATAGCAGAATCGTTTATTTCTGAGAAAATTTCATTATTTGATGCAAGCATATTTACTAATGCTATATTTAACATATCGTTATCTGATTTTGGTTCTACATTAATTGTAAAATCACCTTTTTCAATGGTTTGTATTGCATAAACTTGGTTTTTAATAGACGAAATCATATTTGAAAATGCTTTCTTTAATAATTCAATTTCATTCTTTGAATTGTTCTGATAATTATTATCAATTGATATATTAATTTCACCTAAAGCAATATTTTCTGCCAGTCTGGAGATTACAGGAAGTTCACGAAGCTTAGAACCCACTAATACATAGAGTGTAACTCCAATAATAAATATTAAACTAACTCCTACTAGTATTGTTAGAATTATAAGATATATTGATGAAGCATCTACAGTTTTTTTAGGTACAATTCCACCTATTATCCAGTACCTATCACTTGAGCCAATTTTAACCCCTTCTAAAGATAAATAATTATAAGTGTCGGTAACATCGGAATAACCTTCTTTGGTGATACTTCCGCCATTTGCAATAATATTTTTTATTTCAGAGTCAAAGCTTTTAATCCAAAGTTCACTATAATTTTTTAAAATATATTCTTCTTTTGGATGAGTAGCAAGAAAACCTTCAGGGCTTAGGCTAAATACATATCCATCATCTAAAATTTTTACATCACTAAATGTTTTATTTAGAGTATCCATATTAACGTCAATACCAATTACACCAATGGACTTCCCGGTTTCATCTTTTATAGGTATACCAATTGAGTAGAATAATACTATATTATTATTTCCAATGTCATATTTAAAAGGTTCTGTAAAATAAATCTTACCAGAATTCAGAGGGCCAAGATAATAAAGACCAATTTCAGGATCTTCATAATCGGTTAGTGCAGATATTGAAGTTTTGCCATCCAGACTAAAAACATATGTAATAAACCTTCCAGTTTCATCAGAATAATCAGAATTAACGTATTCTGCATCTTTTCCATCAAAAGCATTGGGTTCCCAACAAGTCCAAACACCGGCTATATTATTATTTTGCGACACAATTTTAGTTAACAAATCAGTTACATTTTCTCTTGTAGAATTTTCACTCTTCATATTTTCTATAATTGGAGCAAGGGTAATCAAAGTTGAATAAGAATCAGTAGCAATAGTTTCAAATACTGATTTTTGATGGTTAATATTTTCTGTAAGAAGTTTTTTGGAAAGATCAAGAGCTGTTTTTGAAGAATTTACACCTATGAGGGTGATTTGTAATACAATTCCAACTACCAGAATTAAAATTGAAGGGATGAGTATTTGGAATTTGATGGATAGCTTTTTCATTATGATACCTCCTAAAATATTATTTTTTAACATTTATAGTATTATTTTATCAAAAATTTATTAAATGTACAAGAAAAATGTAAAGACGTTGCACAAGTAAAATAGATATGTTAAAATTAATAAGAATAAAGTCCTATTGGAGGTAAAGAATATGAAGCAGGAATATATAGAAATTATTGGTGCCAGAGAAAATAATTTGAAAAATGTAGATTTAAAGATTCCCAAAAAACAGATTGTTATATTTACAGGTGTATCAGGGTCTGGAAAATCTTCAATAGTATTTGAAACAATAGCACAGGAAGCCGGTAGGCAATTAAATGACACATACAGCAATTTTATAAGAGGATTTCTACCTAAATATAACCAACCGGATACGGATGCTATATATAATCTATCACTTGCAATTGTTGTTGATCAAAAAAGGCTTGGAGGTAATTCCAGATCAACTCTGGGAACAATAACAGATATAAATTCATTACTAAGAGTTTTATTTTCAAGATTTGGTAAGCCATATATAGGAACTGCTAATTATTTCTCATTTAACGATCCAAATGGTATGTGTAAGGACTGTGAAGGAATTGGCAAAATACAAACACTGAATATAGATGAAGCTTTAGATAAGGAGAAGTCACTTAATGAAGGAGCCATATTATTGCCAGGATTTGGAGTTGGCACATGGCAGTGGAAAATGTATGCATCATTAGGGTTATTTGATAATAACAAAAAGATAAAAGATTATACAAAAGAAGAATATGATAAGTTGGTATATTCAAAGCCAGAAAAAGTAGCAATAACCATGATGGATGGAGAAATGAACTCTACTTACGAGGGACTTGTTGAAAAGTTTTCGAGATTATATCTTAAATCTGAAAAATCACAAGCAAGCCAAAAAAAAGCGGAAAGATTTATTATAACCTGTAAATGTCCTACATGTATGGGTAAAAGATATAGTGAAGATGCTCTTTCGGTTAAAATCTTAGATAAAACTATTTATGATCTAACTGATATGCAAATTGATGATCTAGTTGATGAACTAAAAAAGATAGAAGATAAAGCTGCAAAACCAATAGTTAATAGAATTGTTGAAAGACTAGAGAACTTAATTAACATAGGACTTGATTATGTAACACTTAACAGAGAAACCTCCACACTTTCAGGCGGTGAATCTCAAAGAGTAAAGATGGTAAAACATCTTTCAAGCAGTCTTACTGATGTTATGTATATTTTTGATGAGCCAAGTATTGGTCTTCATCCAAGAGATGTTCACAGACTTAATGAACTTTTGATAAAATTAAGGGATAATGGTAATACAGTTTTAGTAGTAGAACATGATCCAGATGTTATTAAAATTGCTGATTATATAGTTGATGTGGGTCCAAAAGCAGGAGCATTAGGGGGACAAATTGTATACTCAGGAAGTTTTGATGGATTAAAGGATGTAGATGGACTGACAGCAAAATACTTAAATACAAAAACAGAAATAAATAAAAAACCAAGAGTTAGCAGTGAATTTTATGAATCTAAAAAAAGCAGTCTTCATAACTTAAAAAATGTTAGCCTAAAAATCCCAAAAGGAGTGTTTACAGTAATTACTGGGGTGGCAGGTTCAGGAAAGAGTACATTGGTTGAAGTGTTTTCAGAAGAATATAAAGAAGCTATTAGGATAGACCAAAGTGGTGTAAGTGCTAATGTAAGATCAAATTCCGCTACTTTTACCGGAATAATGGATTTTATTAGACAGTGCTTTGCCAATGAAAACTCAGTTAGTGCAGGACTTTTTAGCTATAATTCAGAGGGGGCTTGCGAAGCATGTAAGGGTCTTGGTCATATTGAAACGGATCTTTCCTTTATGGATTCTTTTAGAAGTGTTTGCGAAGAATGTGATGGAAAACGATTTAAAAAAGAAGTATTGCAATATAAGTATAAAGGCAAAAATATAGTAGAAGTTATGGACATGACTATTCATGAAGCTAAGGATTTTTTTGAAGAAAAAGAAATAAGAAGTAAATTAAAGAATATAATTGAAGTTGGCCTTCATTATATGACCCTTGGACAACCGCTAAATACTTTATCAGGGGGAGAGTGTCAAAGATTAAAACTTGCTAAGGAATTAAATAAAAAAGGAAATATCTATATTATGGATGAACCTACCACCGGACTTCATATGTCAGATATAAGCAATATTCTTGGAATAATTAACAAGCTGGTTAATAAAGGTAATACAGTTATTGTTATTGAGCATAACGTCGAAATAATTAAAAATGCTGACTGGATTATTGATCTAGGCCCGGATGGAGGGAGCAGAGGGGGAGAGATTATATTTGAAGGTGTACCAGAGGAACTGTTAAAGTGCGAGAGATCTATAACGGCGAAGTTTATATAATTATAAAAATTTTCTTATAAATAAGTGTAGACCCCCATTTGAAATGGGGGTTGCTAATTAAATTATGGTTTGGGATTTCATTTGGCACTGCTACACCTTGTAAGTAAGCAATAATATAAAAATCACCTACTGAAATTCACTTCAAAAAACTAATCCCACTAACTATACTTAGTCTTATATTTCTTCTCCCACTTAGCATAATGAGGATTTGTCCAGGTCTTCCCATCACTAAACCAAATCTTTTTAACACAAACCTTAACCTTCATAGTATAATCACTAATACTATAAATTTTATAAGTATCACTATTTTTCTTCACGGTATTATTCAATATAAAATTTGAACTATCATAATCTGACTTAGGTACACGATCTCCCTTATTATCATATTGGAAAACAGTAAATTCCACATAAGTAACATCTTTTGAAAAATCATTAT
>JAVBPB010000127.1:0-9440 GCA_031549965.1 Mobilisporobacter sp.
GAATACAAGAACAGTACCCAAAGAACAGATATATTTTGTAGATTAATTGATAAGATAAGTGTATTAAGAAAAGAAAGCATTAAGGTATCAAATGAAGCAAATTAATGAAAATGATAAAAAAGAAGTCAGTGAGCTGTTTACTAACCTATGGAATTTTCTCAAACAAAATTACCAACCAGAAAATGATGAGGATTGGGCAGAAATTGTAAAGAAAGCAAGGTTATTACCAACTGGAAAAGAAAACACACCTTTGTATAAATTGGGTATAAACATGGTAGCAGATATAATTAATTTTATTGAGGAAAATAATAAGTTAATATCAAAAGAAAATACAACCCTATAAGGGATAAATATTATTGATTCTATCTACAGGGAGAGGAGTTGTTAAGATGGCAAATAAGAAACAAAGTAGAAAAGACCATAAAGGTAGGGTACTCCCTCCTAATGTAAGTCAGAAGTCTGATTTAAGATACATATGGCGTAAAACAATTGATGGTAAGCAACACGTCATTGTTGACAAAGACCTTGTGGAATTAAAAAAGAAGATAACACAAAAAGAAGCTGATATACAAAATGGTACATGCAGAGATTTGGATAAATCAACATTAAACCAATGGTTCTACAAATGGTTAGACCTTTATAAAACAAATGTAAAGCCGATAACAAGAACTAATTATATGAATTATTGGAAGTGGTATGTAGAAAATAGTAGAATTGGCAAGATGCAATTAGGCAAGATTAAAAGACCTTATATAGTGGAACTTTATAAAGAATTATCAAGTAAAAACAAGTTAGCAATTGGTACTATAAAATACTTAAATTCTTTGTTATATAATTGCCTTGCAGATGCTGTAGCTGATAAATTATTACCAGACAACCCATGTGAGGGAGCAATAGGAAAGATAGACAAGGAAGAACCAAATAAAAGGGAAGCACTTACAAAGGAGCAACAATCCATATTTATTAATTTCATATCCAATAGTAAAATATTTGACATTTATATGCCTTTATTCTCTTTTCTATTAGGTACTGGATGTCGTTTGGGTGAAGCAACAGGAATGACATGGAAAGATGTTGATTTAAAAAATAATGTAATTTCAGTAAATCATACTTTGTCATATAAAGCAATAGATGGAAAACATCAATTTTTTATTACTACACCAAAGACTAAAAATAGTGTAAGAGAGATTCCTATTATTCCAGATTTAAGAAAACAATTAATTAAGCAAAAGGAGATTAAGCTTATACTTGGCATACCTAGGGATTTTGTAATAGATGGTTATAATGATTTTATATTTACCACCAAAACAGGTAAACCTTTTACTCAAGAAGCAATTAACAGAGTAATAAGAGATATTATTGAAGCCTGTAATAAAAATGAACTGGAAAAGGCAAAAAAAGAAAATAGAGAGCCAATAATTATACCCAGATTTTCAGCACATACTTTAAGGCACACATTTTGCACAAGGTTTTGCGAAAATGAAAGTAATGTAAAAGTAATACAACAAATTATGGGTCATAGTAGAATTGATACAACATTAGATATTTACACTCATGTAACTAAAGATAAGGCAGAAGAAGTAATGCAAAATTTAGGCAGTAAAATAAAAATATGCTAATGATTTAAGGGTTTGGCAAGATGCTAAATCATTATTGTTTGGTACAAAAACTTGGTACACTTTTTGGTGCAAATGATGAATCAAGATAAAACCAGATAAATAATTAGCCCATCTAGGAACCATTAAATATAAGCTTCATGAACAATGATAAAGAATGATAAGCACAACCCTAATCATATCGCATTGATGCCATATACTGTGGACTAAGCCCAGTAATATCAAGGGTTTCAGAAATCAGTTAGGTCATTTGACACCACTTTTACACCAATTATGTAAAGAGATTTATATAAAAAGTAAAAGACGGTAGTTAAGGATATATGCAGTTTTAGAAAATATAACGAATTTATAAACCATCATGTCATTATAGATATGGTGGTTTTTTGTTGCACCAATCTATGTAATTATTGTAAATAATTCTATTTAATCTTTTATTTAAAGTAATCTATAAATTAATCAATCAATCAAACACCAACCGAAGTCTATTTAAGAAAAAAATTAATTTAAATTACAGGAGGATTTTATATGAGAACAAGTACAGCGATAGGTGCAAACAATAATAAAAGCGATTTAGAAATTCAAAACATAATTTTTATCAGTGAGGAACATAAGAAATTTTATCAATCATCATTAAATAAATGCAAATATAAAGATACATACCATAAGTCATTATGTTATTGTTTGGGGATTAGTGAGGATACAAGAGAACATGTAGATGAAATCTATGATTTTATTGATGACTCTATAAAAAAAGAATGCATTAACAAAGGCTGGCAAACAAGTGGCAGTTGTAAAATAGTAAGACTTGCTTTTAATCTATATACAGATAGGACACCAACAGTTTTTTCATAAACAGATGATGATGAGAAAATATTTGAAAGTTGCCAGTATAGTGTATCTGATATTTTTTGTTGTAGTTATGCCCTATATTTTTTTCAAGCAATTAAAATACGCTATCCAGAGTATTGCATAGAAAAGAAAGTAAATTAAGCAAGGAGGGAAAAATGCTTAAATTAAGACTACAAGGAACAGAACAAGAAATTAAGTGGTTTAAGAATGTGCTATTAAAAAGTAATATAATAAAACTTTTAAATATATCTGAACCGTATGCTAATAAGGGTACAAACAAGTATTTCAGAGTTTATGCAGATATAGAAAAATCACAATGATGGAGGATAAAAATTATGTGTAGAATTATAGCAATCGCAAATCAAAAAGGTGGAGTTGGTAAAAGTACTACTTGCAGTAATCTTGGTATTGGCTTGGCAAATCAGGGCAAAAGGGTTCTTTTAATAGATGGGGATGCCCAAGGAAGCTTAACTGCAAGCTTAGGTTATATAGAACCTGATCAGATAAATATTACTTTAGCATCAATTATGAGTGATATAATCAATGACCAAACAATTGAGCCAAATAAGGGGATTTTACACCATGAGGAAAAGGTTGATTTACTTCCTGCTAATATAGAATTATCTGGTCTTGAAATTTCTTTGGTTAATGTAATGAGTAGAGAGCTAATCTTAAGAGAGTACATAGACATTGTTAAAGACAAATATGATTTTATATTATTGGATTGTGCACCCTCACTTGGTATGATTACGATTAATGCATTTGCCTGTGCAGACAGTATTTTAATTCCAGTACAAGCTGCATTTCTTCCAGTTAAAGGCTTACAACAGTTAATTCAAACAATTGGTAAGGTAAAAAGACAGCTAAATCCCAAACTATCCATTGAGGGAATATTACTTACAATGGTGGATAGTCGTACTAATTACGCAAAAGAAATTATTGCTATGCTTCATGAAGTATATGGGAATAAAGTAAGAATATTTGCCAATAACATTCCATTATCAGTAAGAGCAGCAGAAACATCGGCAGAAGGTACAAGTATCTATGTGCATGCTCCAAAAGGAAAAGTTGCTAAAGCGTATCAGAGCTTGACAATGGAGGTGCTTGGCAATGAAAAATAATGAAAACATTAATAAAGGTAAACACTCTGCAAGTAAAATAAAACTTGCTGGATTTGATGATTTATTTGGAGAATCTTCGGCAGAAGGGATGAAAATTATTGAGATCCCATTATCCGATTTATATAAATACCATAATCATCCTTTTAAAGTATTGGATGATGAGAAGATGGAGGAAACAGTTGAAAGTATAAAACAATATGGAGTTTTAGTTCCTGGAATTGCAAGACCAAGGAAAGAAAGTGGATATGAGATTGTTGCAGGACACAGAAGAAAACGAGGATGTGAACTTGCTGGATTGTCTTCTATGCCAGTGATTGTAAAAGAATTAAATGATGATGAAGCTGATATTATAATGGTTGATTCAAATATTCAAAGAGAGAATTTATTATTTAGTGAAAAAGCTTTTGCATATAAGATAAAATTTGAAGCTATGAAGCATCAAGGGAGTAAAGGAAAAGCTGTATCTACAACTGAAATAGGAGAACAAAGTGGTGAAAGCGGAAGACAGGTACAAAGATATATTCGTTTAACCAAATTACATGAAGATATTTTGAAATTAGTAGATTGCTTTAAAATAAAATTCATACCAGCCGAAAAGTTATCCTATCTAGCTATGAATGAACAGGAGTGGTTGCTGAAATATATAGAAAAGGCAGGCATTTATCCTAGTGAATCACAAGCGAGTAAACTAAAACAATATAGTGAAAGTAAAGAGCTAACATCAGGTATGGTTGAATTAATTATGGCAGAAAGTAAGAATGAAGGAAATAAAGTAGTCATTTCAGCAGAGAAGATTAAGCAATACTTTTCCCCTAGCTATTCAAAGCAGAATATTGAAGAAATTATATTTCAATTACTGGAGCAGTGGAAGGCTTCACACTAAGGAGGTGTAACAGTTGGCAGAAAACATATCATTTGATTATTATTATGGCTCACAAGCAGAACAATTTAGTTTTTACAGAATACCAAAGCTATTACTTACTCATGATTATTTTAAAAAGATTTCAAGTGATGCAAAGATACTTTATGGAATAATGCTTGATCGTATGTCTTTATCTATGAAAAATCGTTGGGTAGATAAGGATAATCGTGTATATATTATATTTACCGTAGAAAATGTTTTGGAAATGATGTGTTGCAGTGAAAGAAAAGCAATTAATCTGTTAGGAGAGCTTGACATGAAAACAGGAATTGGATTAATTGAAAAAAAGAGGCAGGGTCTTGGAAAACCTAATTTAATTTATGTAAAAAACTTTCTTATACCTAAAGACTATTCTCAATATGCTAATGAGGAAGCTAGTGGATTAGTAGAAGAACCCCAGAACTGCACAAATTTGCAGTTCAAGAACTGTACAGATTTGTGTGATAAAAATGTAGAGGAAGTTCAGAATATAGAAGAAAAGGGCTTGGAAATACAGCGTTTAGAGATTTTTAAGCCAGAGGACTATCAAGAGATAAACGAAGATATACATATCAAGAACTGCACAAATGTACATGACCAGAACTGCACAAATGTACATGACCATAACTGCACAAATTTGCATGTCAAGGACTGCGTAAACGTGCATGACCAGAACTGCATGAATGTGCAGTCTAATTATACTAATAATAGTTATACTGATAATATTAATACTAATCTAATCAATCTATCTAAAAGTTTGAAAGTTGAGAAAAAATGTAATAAGATGGTTGAGGTTGCTGAGTATGAAAATATCATAAAGAGCAACATTGAATACGAATACTTGATTAATGAGTATAGGCAGGAAGAGATTGATGAGCTTGTTACACTTATGCTTGAGTTGGTAAGCTGCAATCAGGATACCATTTGGATAGCAGGGGCAGAACGTCCTTTTGAAATGGTAAAGGGTAAGTTTATGAAATTGAATTATAGTCACATTCAATATGTTATGGATTGCCTTAACCGTAACATACACAAAATATCAAATATTAAAAGTTATTTATTAACTGCTCTTTTTAATGCACCATCAACCATTAATCAATATTATAAAGCAGAAGTAAAGCATGATAAACACAGTATTTATTGATTCTGGAGGATTTATGGAAAACAGTAAAGGCTTTTTTGGAAATGCTATATTTCCTGTTGTGGCAGTAAGTATTTTAGTCGTAATATTCTTGCCCATTTGTAAATCGGATGGTCAAATTGACTATTTTTTGTTATGGATTTGGGTTGGCTGTCCATTTGGAATAAGAAAGATGTTTGCTTGGCTGGTTCCCAGAAACTTTGGATTGGCAGGTACAGTTGGAGTAATTGCTTTAAATTTTATAATTGGAGGATTACTTGGAGGAGCGATTGCTTTATACAGGATTTTATATGCAATATTTTATATTTTAAGAATAATTATAAAGTTTTTATTAGGCAGATAAGGCAGTAAAAAGTACATATAATAATTATTTTTTATGAAAAAAGATATACATTTATTAAAAAATTGTTTATAATATAAATATAGTTTACGAAAGGAGTTGTGTTAAATGGGGATTGCAGAAAAACATGAACTTGTAAATGATGAGCAAAATTCAATGGATACTTTATTTGATTTGTTGGATAAGGGAATTGATGATATGGAGTCAGGAAAAATGCTGACAGTAGATGAGGCATTTAAAAATATCAAGGAACGTTTGAAAAATGTATTATAATGTATTGGTGACCGAAGAAGCAGAGAATGATGTATTTGAACTTGTTAAATATATTGCCATTAATTTGGGTAATATTGATGCATCAAATAATTTATACAACAGCTTAGAAAAAGAAATTCATACTTTGGGTCATTTTCCATTGAAACATGTAGATACTGGTATTAGATACAGGGGATACATGATACATAAAAAAGTTTATCAATCATATTTGCTATTTTATATTATAAACAATACACAAAAGGAAGTCTACGTTTTAAGGATTTTGAAAGATTTAATGAATTGGCAGAGAATTTTAAGAAAAGAGAATAAATATCATTTTACTAAAAATAGATAATTAAAACAACTAAGCAACCACAAGTTTAGTTGTTTTTTTATGCTTAAAATTATGGAAACAGAGGTTTAAATATGGAAAGATAATGTTAATTGGTGTGCTTTTTACTGGATATTTTATTTACAGTATTAAGGTGGCTTCAATACGTGAAAATGAAGAAATAAAAAATAGAATAATAATTAAAGAAAAAAAATATGAGTGTATAGATAATGGAAACCCAAAACTAACGCTAATCATTGAAAATGGTGAGGAAGACAAATTCTATGACTATACAGGAATATATGGTTATCCAAATTATCTTTTTAGAACAGATACAAAGCAAAAATGGACAAACGAATATACAAATAATAATTTTTGTATCTTAGGTTCAAACACTGATATAGATTATTTTTCAGAAGAATTAATTGATAGAAAAGAGCTGGGTTTGAAGTTAAGGAGACAAATGGAATTATTAGCAGGAGATACTTCAATTACTAATCGTAAATTTTTTAAACAGGTGCGTTTCTTTAATCTTTGGTTTGCCAATGAGGACATGGGAACAATTAATTTAAAGCTTACAGAAGAACTTCAAGCATTAATATTGGCAATTATAAAAAAATAGAAAACTATAATAAGACCATTCCTTTATGTGCAGTTGCACATGTAGATGAAGAAACAACCCATATTCATTTTATGTATTATATTAAGCATGAGTATAAGGTAGCAGGGCATATTAGAGAAATATTAAATGATTTGGAATTTAATAACTCAGAGTTATTATAGGACAAGTTGTCCTAAGGTTGAAGCAATAAAGTTTTGTATTCAAAATTGAGTTTCATAGAATTATGTATAGGACAACTTGTCCTATAGTTAAAATAATATGGATACCAAAGAATTTGAAAGGAGGTAGGGCTGATACATTCAGCTTAATTAGTATGGAAGAAGAAGTTACACAAAAAACAATTGCTTTTAGTGTCAGGAGAACTAAATTAACAGCAGATGTATTAAAAGACATATTAAAAAAGTTTTTAAATGAACAAAGGAAAAACAATACTAATCCATATAGTAAAGGAAAGCAAACATTAAAGGAATTAATGGCACATAATACAGGTGTGTCAAACATTGAAATTAATGATACTAATATTAAAGCTTTTGAGCGTGTTGCTAAGAAGTATGGTATTGATTTTGCAGTCAAAAAAGAGCAATCTGGAAACCCACCTAAATATCTGGTGTTTTTTAAGGGCAGAGATACAGAAGTATTAAATCAGGCTTTTAAAGAGTTTGTAGGAAATGAATGAAGCATATGAAATGGGTAAAAACTGTTAGGAGGATAAAAATGACTATTGCAGAAGTTAGCAAAATTTATGGTTTATCACCTGATACCCTCCGTTACTATGAACGTATTGGGCTAATTCCAACTGTAAGCCGTTCCCAAGGTGGCAATCGCGACTATAGCGAAGATGACTGCAAATGGGTGGAGTTTGCAAAATGTATGCGTGGTGCTGGACTTCCTATTGAGTCAATGATTGAGTATGTTTCGCTGTTTCAACAGGGCAATGCAACGAAAGAAACAAGGAAACAGATACTTGTTGAACAAAGAGATTTACTTGCAGATAGAATTTCCGAGATGCAGGCTACTTTAGCAAGACTGAATACCAAAATCGAACATTATGAAGAAGTAATTGTTTCTGTTGAAAAAGAATTGAAGTAGGTATATATGTAATCTAGCCTAACCAAATCCCCCAAACGGCAAGACGTCACCGTTTGGGGGATTTTTATATACAATCAAAACAACAAGGAGTGATTACAAATGCAAGGAATTAAATCATTGTCCGTTATAGACGGCAAAAGCCTGTTGGCGCTTGATGTTGAGCCGCCAAAGTTTATCATTGCTCGTTTTCTTCCAGTCGGTCTGCATATCCTTTCGGGAAGTGCTAAAATCGGCAAGTCGTGGCTGTCGCTGTGGATATGTCAGCAAGTATCTTTAGGCGAGATGGTTTGGGAGTTTGAAACTCTGAAATGCGGTACACTTTACCTTGCCCTGGAAGATACCGTTGACCGCCTACAAGGGGTCGTTGATAGGACAGCTTGAAAAATTCATGATTGAACATACCGATACAGGGTTGATTGTTATTGATACACTTCAACGTGTCCGTGGCATGGTTAGTACAGAGAAGAACGCCTATGCCAATGATTACCATGAAATAGGCTTGTTAAAGGCTTTTGCAGACAAGTACAAGATTGCTGTGTTACTTATCCATCATGTTCGTAAAATGCCCGATAGCGACCCTTTTAACATGGTTTCGGGGTCTGTTGGCATTATTGGTGCGGTTGATAGTATGTATGTCTTGGAAAAGGACAAACGCACGGAAAATAAAGCTATTCTTCATGTGACAGGTCGTGACATCGAGGATAACGCCTAAAACTGATGAAAATGGTAAATATATAAAAGATATCAAAGGAAAAGTAATATATGAACCTTATAAAATTAAAGTTCTGAATACCATCAACTTTAAAAAATCTATGCACTATAACCCTTTTGTATATATACGAAGCGAAAAAGATATTCTAAAACTTGTAACAACAATTATTGCAAATACTAAAGGAGAAGGTCAGCAATCAGGAGAAGACTTTTGGGTGAAGGCTGAAAAATTATATTATTGTGCATTAATAGGCTATATCTGGTATGAAGGTAGAGAGGAAGAAAAGAACTTCATTACACTTTTAGAAATGATTTTTGATAAGCTAAAACATATCAAGAGTAGTTTTATATACCCTATAAGAAAATAATATTTATTTTGCATTGTACATAGTGATTTTACATAAATGCTAAAAGGCATAGATGAAAATGAAAAACTAAACTCAACAATCATTAGCGTAGGTCAGAAA
>JAVBPB010000109.1:0-3857 GCA_031549965.1 Mobilisporobacter sp.
AACTGGATGTGTAGCACTTTTGCTTGATGTGTCTATTTTTTGTTTACTTCCCGTTACACCGACAATTGTAAATATTGTAGCATTATTAACTTGAACATTTTGATCAGATGTAATTGCAGCTACTTCACTTGCATCTGTAAAATTATATAAAAACGCAGTTGGAGCCCATTCGCCAGTTTTCGGTTCATCCCATTTAGCATATAAAGTTGTAGCTTCATTAATTATACCAGAAGCAAAATTCCATGCTTTAGTGCAATCTTCATCAGAATACCATCCACCAAACACTTTATCTGTTTTTGTTGGATCTGTAGGTTTTCCAACTAAGTTACCATAAGGAACAGTTTGAGAATCTACATCACTACCACCATCAACATTAAATGTAACAACATAAGTTGCAGCTAATGTCATTGGATTTACAATAGTTGGATTAGTAAATGTCCATGCTTCAAATTCAAATTTAGTTTCACTTGTTCCTACTTGAACAAAATATGCCTTATAGAAATCTTCTAATAAATCTTCTGCTTGAACTTGAGTAAGCATGCGCATTCCACGTATTGCAGAAGCAATTGCACCTGCACCAGTATTATTGTATTCTTGATAAAATATAGTTGATTCTGTTGGGAAATTAGTTGTAGTACTCCATGCTACATATCTTTGTCCTTGAGTCGTTCCATCAGTAAATGCGTCTTTTGAAATATGTCTTCCCATACGTGAATTCATAGTTGTAACTACAGAATAAGCTGCCCAAGAACGTCCTAATGCAGTTTTTCCAGTTGCCGTAGCAGCATCACATGTAAAATCACAGTCGTTGAAAATAATTCCATATGCTGTTTCATCAGCACCTTTATTTATTCCTTTGAATGCAGTTATATATCCACCATTACTAGTGCTTCCGCTACCAATTGTTCTAATTTCACATTTTTCAAATAATGCACTTGGATTTGTACCGAAAATAAAATCAGTAGCTCCAACGATTAAACAGTTATTAAAGTATGATCTACCAGCACCTTGTAATTGAATTGTATCTTGGTAACCAGTTAATACAACATTATAGAAACGAGCTTGATCTGCTTGAACTATTAATGCTTCACCTTGTTTAGTTGATACTGTTAAAGCATCATATCTTGCTTTTGTATTATAATAGTTTTCAAAAGTAATATTTAAAGCAGTAAAATTAGTTGCAGTATCTCTAATTGAAACTGTCGCAGAGTTATCTGTACCAAATGCAGTTCCTCTTGCATCTGTTTTACCATTTACAGCATCAAATGTAATTATAGTATTTTTTGCACTTTCTCCTTCGATAGTTACATTTGGTAATGTAATATCAATTTTTTCATTATATGTTCCATCGCATACAAAAATATGTATTGGTGTACCATCAGTTATATCTGAATTTTCTAAGAATTGAATTGCACTTGTAATAGTTTTAAAGTTGTTAAATCCATCAGCTATCGCACCAATTACACCTGTATAATCCTTATCAACTCTTACTTGTACTACTCCAGAAACTTCTGAAACTTCAGCAGTAACAGTACTTACAACAAATGTATTAGATTTCCCATCATAAGTTACTGTAATTGTATAATTTCCAGCTACTGTTTTGCTAAATGATTCCGAATTAACTTCATATGAACCAACAGGAATAATAAATTGTTTTGTAGCTGTTCCACATTTAGCATTTGAAATAACCGTTAAATTATTGGAATTAAAATCTTCACCAGCTAAGAAAACTTGTCTTAGTGAATTTGTTGCTAAAACACCATTACCCCATTTATTACTTGCGCTAGACGCTAATGCAAGGTTTCCTAATGTAATTGTGTCTGTCGCAAATACTCTAACTTTTAATTGTTGAGCTTCATATTCACCAAAACTAATAGAAATTGTATATTCTCCAGCAGTATTTTTATCAAAATTTGAAGAGTCAATTGTTAATTCTTCTAATGTTAATGCAACTCTTTTACCTGTGTTATATGTTTTATTAACACTTAATTGTGATAAGTCAAGTTCTGATCCTTTTAAATAATCAACAATTCCTTCTGCTGCAATTTCAAAACCATCAACTGTTCCAGGTAATACCATACAAACTGTCTTAGCTTGCCAAACGCGTGTTGATGCAGCAAATGTAATTACATAAACTCCTGCTTCAACGTCAATTTCGTTTCTTGCAATTGGACCACTTGAACCTTCTGCATAATAGTTACTTTCAACTTTTTCTCCACCATCTTTTGAAATATACATTGGAGCTTTTTTGTCAGTAGATGTACCGTAATTTGAAGATCCACAAGCAAGATATAATATTATTTTTCCTTCACCAAATACAGTAATTGTAAGTGAATCGCTTGCAGCCATCTTAATTGCTTTAGAATTTGGAAATGCAGTACCATCTGTTGCTGTTTTACTTGATGCAGCTTCTACTACAGCACCGCTTGAAACTTTAAATACACCTTGTACATATTCACTTGACAATGTAGATACTGTCATTTTAGATATATCAAGAGTATTTGTTATTTCTTCCGGTTGTAATGGATCTATAAATTTAGCATATAAAGTAAAATCAGCAGTTACTTCAGTATTAAAGTCAAATGCTTGTGTTAAAGCTTCATCTTTAAACCATCCTCTAAATTCAAGTGCCCCCTTTGTAGGTGCTGTTGGTTCAGTAACTTTAGCATTTTTATTTACCTTTTGGTCAGCTATAGTACTTCCTCCATTAGTATTGAATTTTATAGTAAACTGAGATTTATCCCATTTAGCATATATTGTAGTATCTTCAGTAATTAAAGTAGCAAAGTCAAATTCATGAGTGAATGCACTACTTTTATACCATCCAACAAATCTATATTCCGCTTTTGTCGGATCTGCTGGTTTAGTTGCTGTTTTATCTTTTTCTACTTTTTGTGCTTCAATAGCTGAACCACCATCAGTATTAAAAGTAATTGTATATTCTACTAGATCTTTTTTATCATCTTTACATGCTGCAACAAAAACCATTGCGAATGTAAACATTAAAGCTAGTAAAACAATTTTGAACTTTTTCATTTTTTTCCCTCTTTCTTCTTTTTTAAGTTATAAAAGCCGTTTAAAAAGTAACCGCTTTCAACGTTAATATTTTATATTATTCCCGTTAAAATGTCAAGAAGTATTAATTGCATTTTTAATGTTAGTGATGCATATAATTTATTAGGTGGTAATAATGAGGAAAATTTTAGGGTTTTTAAGATTACAATATCGTCAACTTTTTTTTACAATAATATGCTATCAGTTATTTTTATGTATCTTTTTCTTTTCTGTTAGTAATATAAGAATACTAGGATTTTTAATTGTTTTTTTAGCTATAATAATTATTTTAGATCAATACAATAATCCAATTAAAGATTTCTTTAGACGATTTAAAAGATAGCTTTCGGTGAAAGCTATCTTTTATTTATACTCTTTAAAAAGAACCATTACTTTTTTTATTCTTTCAGCAATTTGCATGTAGTTCATTATTTCGCTTTTACCATCTAAATTATTTATCCTCAAATTAATTAAATAAATATATAAAACAAGAAACTTAAAATATACTTTATAAATTGGTTTTTCATATTTTTCCAGCCAGTCATTAACTATTCTGTATAAATCAACTTCAATATGATCAGCCTCAACATAAAACTTGGCTATATCACTTACAACAAAGCCAAAATATGCGTTATTATAGTTAATTATTTTACCACCTCTAAAATGACTGACTGATGGATTAGAATGATTAATTGCATATTCTACTTTTTCTTCATCATCAATGGCCTGATGAATTTTTTGTTGTAACTCATACATCATTTTTTTAGCATGAAGGTATACTCGATATTTACTTAAAACTATCC
>JAVBPB010000091.1:0-10082 GCA_031549965.1 Mobilisporobacter sp.
ATTAAAGATATTGGGAATTGGGCGAAACTTTCTCGTTCATCATGGTATGTTAAAAGTTATGATACTGCTGAAAGTATTTTAAATCATTTGCTTGTATATGTCGATAGGGATGATAATTTATTCGTTGGAGAAGTAACTAAAAATTCAAGTTGGTTCGAACCGAATGAAGTATCGAAATATTTATTGGCAAATCTTTAATAAAAAAAAGGTTATTTTACTAATTTGTAAAATAGCCTTTTTCTTTTACCCTAAATTAACATCAAATCTTTTTAAATAATTACTTAAAAATTTATCATAAACTTCAATATCTACGGTTTCTTTCAAAGAAACTATTTTTTTATATCCTTCAACAAACTCAATTATTTTTTTATCATAACTTTTCATATAAAAAAAACTAGCAGAATCAGATTTAATAATCTCAAATTCCACTAGTCCGGTGTCAAAAACATTTATTAATGTTTCAAATAAATCTTTATAAGAAACAATATTTTTAAATTCCATAATTTCACTCAATCCTAATAAGTAATCAACAGATACTCTCAAATAAGAAGGTATGTCCATTAACTTAGCTAATGAAATAAAATTAGGATCATTTAAGTCTTCAATTCTTATTAATTGTCGCCTAGTAACAACACCATCTCTTTCCATTTTAGACTTACTAACTTTACGATAAATCCTTGCTTTTGTAATTCTTTCCTTAACTACATAAATATCTAAATTAACCATTTTAATCACCTCCTTTTGCAAAATTATACAAAAATAAAAATGAGAAAAATGGCGTAATAGAAACCTAAAAAGCACATTTATAATTATTTTATCAAAAAATAAATGTCACAGGTGGTGTGGTGAACTTGTCACACCTTTTCCATCTGCCACCACTGATTTGGTGGCTTTTTTTCATGTAGAATAAAGTAGTATTCGAATATAGAATTTCAAATACAAGCTTATTACAAGATATCACTGGAGTCATGACCAATGGTCTAACATTTACAACATTAACATTTTATCTTTATGTCCACTTTATTATATACCTTCCATATGTTAAGGAATGATTTCTATATTCAATAGGAGTCATTCCTTTTAGTTTTGTTTTAATAATAGATTATTTAAAACTATCTTAACAAAACTTTTGTTTTAGTTTGGTATAATATAAATGTTAGATAAAACAAATTTTAATTTCAAAATGGTATAATACTAATTAACTATAAAACTATTTTGAAATAATGAGGAGAAAATAATGTTTAAAATATTGATTGCAGAAGATGATACTAATAGCAGATTCTTGCTTACTACGAACTTGCAAAATGCTGGTTATGAAGTAAAGAGTTTTCCAAATGGTAAGGAAGCATTAGAGGAATTTGAAAATGGACATTTTGATTTAGTGATAACGGATGTGATGATGCCATACATGGACGGTAATGAACTAGCACGTGAAATAAGAAAAATTAAGGTAGATATACCGATGCTTATGCTTACAGCATTAGAATCAATTGATGATAAAATAACTGGATTCAATAGTGGAACTGATGATTATATGGTGAAACCGATTGACATTAGAGAGTTACTTGTAAGAGTAAAAGCATTACTTAGAAGATATTCTAGTGAAAGTGAATTAGTTATTTCTCTTAAGCATTTAAAAATGCAGCACAACAGTAATACGGTAGAGCTGTATGGCGAGAATATTGAACTTACTAAAAAGCAATTTTTACTACTTTTTAAACTACTTTCAAATCCTAATAAAATTTTTACGAGAGATCAACTTATGAATGAAATATGGGGTTTAGATAGTTTTTATGATGAAAGAACTGTGGATACTCATGTCAGTTGGTTAAGAGATAAAGTTGTATGTGAAGACTTTGAAATTGTTACTGTTAGAGGAATTGGGTACAAGGCGGTGCTTAAAAAATGAAAATTGCTTTGAAGCTAGTTGCAATAATAATTAGTAGTTTTATAGGGATGTTGCTTTTGTTTGGTATAATGACAAATATAATAATTGGTGAAGTCAATCTAATGAAAGTTAATCCGGCATTAAACTGGGCAATTTGGATGGCATATCTAGTTTGTACTATGGGATTTATTTATTTTTTAATTAATCATTTTTTCTTGAAGAGAATAAAGAAAGTTTCAAAAGCAAGCGAAGAAATAGCAGGAGGGAACTTTGAAATAATCGTCGAGGCGAAAGCAAAAGATGAAATAGGGATTATGATTAATAATTTTAATAAAATGACAGCTGAATTAAAAGCAAATGAACACTTAAGCGAAAATTTTGTTCGTAATATTTCTCACGAGTTCAAAACTCCAATAAATTCTATTAATGGATTTGCAACCATGATTGAAGATGAATGTGATAATGAGAAGATAAAAGATTATGCTCGTATAATTCAAGAAGAGTCAAAAAGACTGACTAATATAAGTAGATTAATGTTACAGATATCACTTCTTGATAGTACTAATATTGTTAAAAAAGAGGATGTATTCAAACCAGCTTCTCAAATTAGATCTATTATTGCCAATCTTCAACCGGATTGGGAAAGGAAGAATATTGAGTTTGATGTAAATCTTGATGAAATATCTATAACATCAAATGAACAATTGCTTTACCAGGTATGGCAGAATCTTATAAGCAACGCTATTAAATTCAGTCCTGAAAATGATAAAATAATGATTTCTTTAGAAAAGGAAGATGAAGCAATCAAAATAATTGTAAAAGATAATGGTGAAGGAATTAAAGAAGAAGATAAAAACAAAATTTTCAAGCAGTTTTTCGTAGCGGATAAATCACGAAATAGTAAAGGAACAGGACTGGGTCTTTATATTTCAAAAACAATAATTGAAAAGCTTGGTGGAAGTATTTCCTTTGAAAGTGAAGTAGGAAAAGGAACATCATTCATTGTAAAGTTATAAAGAACTTAAATCATGGTAGAAATATCATGATTTTTTAATGAAAAAAATTATTTAAAATTCACATAACAATTCTATAATATTCCCTTAAAACTAAATTGCTAAAATAATAGCATAAAGATAAAGGAGAAATATAAATGAAAAAATTCTTTAAAATAATGAGCATTATAGCAATTGTCTTAGTCGTTTTAGGTGTTGGGGTATATCAGTTTGTATTGACATATCCGAATTTAAAAGATAATCCAAAAACAAATACTTGGTATCGTGTTACTAATAGTGAAATGAAATCATCGGATGGAAGCAAATATCGTGCTTATTTCAAAAAGGGGAAAGAAAATAAAGTTATTGTTTATTTTGCAGGAGGCGGTGTAAGCATTAATGAAGAAACAGCAAAAGGTGATTTTTATAATAAAAAAATTGTTTCGCCGGATATGCTCGGAAGTTTTACGATGAATATGGGTGGAATTGCAACTGCATCAGAAAATAATCCTTTTTCTGATTGGTCAGTTATTGCTTTTCCATATGCAACTGGTGACTTTCATTCAGGAACAAACGAATATAAATATATAGATAATAATGGTAAAGAAAAAACACTTTATCATTATGGATATAAAAATTACACTGAAGGTATGAAAAATGTTCAAAAATACACACATATAGATAATCCTGATGCAGTATTGGTCACCGGCTATAGTGCTGGTGGATTTGATGCAGCAATGTTAGCCGATGATATATTTACTAATTATTATCCGAATGCCGTAAGTAAAACTGTCTTGGTAGACTCTTCGTTACTTATTTTAGATGATTGGCATTCTGTTGCAACTGAGGTATGGAAAACACCTACTTCAATTTCAACTAATATTACCTCAGATAATATTACTTTAGATTGCTTGACTGCTTTACATTCAAAATACGAAGATAAAGTAAATATTTTATTTGACTCATCTACAAGAGATGGAGATTTGGCTGAAGTTGGAAATTATTTTGCTACAGGAAAACTAGAAGTCGATGAAGAACAAGGTGATATATATCAACAAATATTAAAACGAGAAATGGTTAAATTTAAGGAACAAGCAGGTGTCTACCTATTTATATGGGATGGGTTACCTTGGTATGATGATCCAAGAAATCTTACGATGCACACAATAATTGCTACTCCGACGTGTTTGACTAAATTTGAGGATTTTAATATTTCTATAGTCGAATGGGCTATGAATGCAGTAAATGGCAAACTAGAAGATTATGGACTTGATTTAGTAAATAAAAAGTACAATTAATTATATTTTTAAAAATTAATTCGAATCATAAAATCATGGTAGAAATATCATGATTTTTTTTTGAAAAAGGATTATTTAAAATTCACATAACAATTCTATAATATTTCCTTAAAACTAATTGTATATAATATGCATGTAAGTTTTAAGGAATTAGTAATTATAGAAAGAAGGAAAGTTATGAGTTATATTATTGAAACAACAAATTTAACAAAAAAGTTTAATGAAAAACTTGCTGTAAATAACATCAACATGCATGTTGCTAAAGGTGATATTTATGGTTTTATCGGAAAAAATGGAGCAGGTAAAACTTCAACCATGAAACTATTGCTTGGCACATCATTTCCGACATCGGGTAGCATCAAACTATTTGATAATGAAAATTTAGATAGAGAAAGAGTAAAAATCGGATCTTTAATTGAAGCACCTGGAATCTATCGCAATTTTTCCGCCTATGAGAATCTAAAAAGATTTTCTATGATATCAGGTGGAACGGAAAAAGAAATCAAAGACTTATTAAATCTAGTTGGTTTAGGAAATGTTGGTAATAAAAAAGCTGGTGAGTTTTCATTAGGTATGCGTCAAAGATTAGGAATTGCAATCGCTATGCTTGGTAATCCTGAGTTATTGATACTTGATGAACCAATTAATGGACTTGATCCTGCTGGAATAAAAGAAATTAGAGATTTAATATTAAGAATTAACAAAGAAAGAGGAGTAACAATTTTAATATCTAGTCACCTTCTTGATGAACTATCAAAAATAGTAACTAAGTATGGAATAATTAATAGCGGTGTTTTAATGGAAGAAATATCAGCAGATGAACTAAATAATCGTTGCCGAAAATATTTAACTATAAAAAGTGATAATCCATCAAAAGTTAATAAAATATTAGCCGAAAATTACAAAGAATTAGAAATAAACTTTAAGAATGATTTGGTTTATATTTATAATCACCTTGAAAAAAGTGCAGAGATGAATAAAATTCTCGTTGAAAATAATATTAAAGTATCTGAAATACACATTATGCAAAGTGGATTTGAAGATTACTTTATTGAAAGGATAGGTTAATATGAATAAGTTAATAAAACTTGAAATTAGGAAAATATCAAAGCAAAAAAGTTTTTATGTTTGTTTTGGAATAGCATTAGCTATATTAATACTTGGAGCAATAATCGCAAAAAATCTAGCTGCCGAAAGCAATCAAATTATAAGTGGCGTTAATTCTGCAAAGTCTGCACTTCAAAGTTCATCATTTGTTATGATACTTGGCATATTTGTTGCACTATATGTTTGTGATGACTACTCAAATAATACTCTAAAGAATATTTATTCAAAGGGATATTCTAGAAGACAAGTATTTTTATCAAAATATATAACATCCGCAATAATAGTAGAGATTATTGCCATTGCATATATGATAATAGCATTTATGATGGGAGAAACTTTTGGAAATGCCACATCGATTATTAATGGTGAATTCATTACTACTTTATTAGCTCAACTAGCAATAATTCTAGCATATCATACTTTATATTTTTCAGTGGCAATGATAATCGGAAAAGTCGGAGGAAGTGTATCATTCAACTTAGTTGGTCCAATGTTAATTATTACAATACTTGGTCTAGTTACGTCATTATTGAATCTAGATTCTGTAAATATTAGTTCATATTGGCTAGATTCAACATTCAGTAGTTTAGGAGCAGAAACAATTAAAAATAGTGTGATTACTGATGCACTTATAAAGAGTATACTGTTTACAGGGATTTTTGGTACTGCAGGATTTATTTTGAACGATAAAAAAGAAATATAAAGGGGTATAAAATGAAAAAGAAAAGAAGCAAGCGTAGAGGATTAATTATAACGATCTCATCAATTATTGGATTTATATTAACGATATTGATAGTGAATCAAATAACTGTTTATCCTTATATAATGACAATGAGAACATTAGTAAATGTGTCTGGGACGGCAGTTAAAATAGGACCATATGCAGATCAAATTAAAGACATTGAGCAAAGTGAAATGGTGAATCTTAAAGTGGAAGGCTATCCTGATGCTGGATTATTATTTTTCAATCAAAAGAATATTCAAGATAAAAAGCCAGTAATATTATTAATTCATGGAGGTGGCTGGAGCCTAGGAAGTGCAAAAAGCATTTCTCCATTCGCTAAACTATTAGCTTCAAACGGATATGTTGTTGCCAGTTTAGAGTATTCACTAGCACCACAACATAAATACCCTGCTTCAACAATTCAAGCTATAGAGGCAATTAATTATATTTATGAAAATGCCGAAAATTATAATATCGATAATAGAAATATATTTGTCGGTGGTAACTCAGCTTGATCACATTTATCTAGTCAAGTAGGTGCTATAGTTTCTGATGAAAATTATGCAAAAGAAGTAGGTGCAAACGTTCGCTTTCCTCTTGAATCAATTAGAGGATTATTATTATATAATGGAGTTTACAATTTCGATACAGCGGAAAAATGTGGTTTCCCTGGATTTAGTAAATTGATATGGTCTTACACAGGAATGAAAAACTTTTATAATTACTCAAGATTGGATGAATTAAGTACAATCAAACACATAAATGAAAATTATCCTGCAACTTTCATCACTGTTGGAGATGCTGATCCACTTGAGCCACAAACAATGGAATTTATAGAAGAATTGAATAAGAAAAATATTGATTATTCAAGTTTAATTTGGACAGGAACTAATGCAAAATTGTGGCACGATTATATCTATGAGTTGAAAACTGAAGAAGCACAAAAAGCATATGAAATGACAATAGAATTTATTAAGTTTAATACCAATTTTAGTTAACAAGAAAAAATGATAAAGGAGGATTTTATATGACAACAAAAAAATGGATTATTTTAATTATTGTGGTTATGGCCGGTATTGTCTTAGGCCGTTTAGCAGTTCGTGCATTTTTAGATTTATTATTAGGCGGAGATTTATTTGGAGGTAACTTTTTATGAGAAAAGGAAATTCAATGTTTACTGTTATATGTGTATTGATTTTTATAGTTTCATTTGTTGGGTCAGTAGTATTCAAAATAACTTATAAACCAGAATGGACAAAAAAGTTTTCTGTAGATTGGAATGATTCTATAGGAACAATATATAAAGATTACTCGTATGGTGATAAAGAATCGAATAAATTTGATTTATATTTACCTAAAGATAATTCCAAAGAGAATTATGGATTAGTAGTTTATATACATGCTGGTGGATTTACTAGTGGAGACAAACAAGATGACGAAGCAATGCTTAAATGGTTATGTTCAAAAGGATATGTAGCAGCAGGAATCAATTACACTCTTCGTACCGAAGAAAACGAAGCTAGTGTTTATACTCAATCTATGGAAATAAAAGAAAGTATACCGGTAATAGTAAAAGAAGCTCAAAAACTCGGATACAATTTAAATGAGATGGTCATTTCTGGTGGTTCAGCCGGAGGAACGCTTGCAATGCTTTATGCATATAGAGATGCTGCAGAATCACCTATACCAGTAAAAATGATGTTCCAAATGGTTGGTCCATCGAGTTTTTATGCTGAAGACTGGGGTGTATATGGTCTTGATAAAAATAGTGAAGCAGCAGCTAATCTATTTGGAGTTATGGCTGGCATTGATTTAACACCTGCAATGATTGAATCTAAAGAATATGAAGAATTAATGAAACCAATTTCAGCTTCGATGTGGGTAGATGATTACTCAGTCCCAAGTGTCATTGCTTATGGAGAAAAAGATAAAATATGCCCTTTTAATACAGTAAAGCATTTAATAAATGCATTAAAAGATCATAATGTTGATTATGCTTATTATGTGGGGCGACATTCAGGACATGGAATGCAAAATGATGATAAAGTATTTGAAGCTTATATGGATAAGGTAGTGGAGTATCTGGGTAAATATATGCCACTAGAAAATTAATATGATATCTTTAAGTAATAATAGAATAGTCAAACTATAATCTGAACTGCCATAATTACTGTTAATTAGACAATAAATATATCTGAAAAGCCTTGTAAATCAAGGCTTTTTTTTTGTCTACAGTTTGTTCCAAAATCTAGTTCTTTGATAGTGTCAACAAGAAAAATTATAGCACTCTGGGTGTGTCATCACATGTTGAGACGGTAGCCTATTTGTTGCTAAAAGAAAAGTAAAAATATATTCACAAAAAATTAGTTTATTCTTATAGCAAAAATTTTTAAATATTTTCTGTGAAAAGCTAAATTACAATATTTTTAATTATAAAAATTATAAACTTAATTAACCTTGATTTTACACACTCATTATGGTAAAATAAGTGTGTAAAATAAAGGTGAAAAAATGACGAATTTTGAAAAAATAAAAGATACAATAAATAAAAATCACGGATTTATTACTACTAAGCAAATTAAGGATAATAATATTGCTTTGTGGGCACTTACTGAATATATAGAAAAATATAAGCTTAATAGGGTATGTCAGGGCTTTTATGCAACTAATGATTGGTTTGAAGACAATTATTATATATTTCAATATAAATATCCCAAATATATATTTTCTTATCAATGTGCACTTTATCTTAATGAACTAACCGATCGAATACCTTTTCAAATTGAAGTAACAAGGATGCCAGGATATAATCCTCGTTCTACAAAAGGAGACGAGATTATTCATACTGTTACTAAAGATATATATAATTTAGGAATTATAGAAAAAGAAACAATGTTTGGTAATAAAGTTAAAGCATATGATGCTGAAAGAACTATCTGCGATATTATTAAAGACCGCGATAATCAAGACGTTGAAATCTTTACTAAGGCTATTCAGTGGTATAACAAGTCTGAAACTAGAAATTTAAATAAACTAATGGAATATGCAGGTATTATGGGTATTGAAAAGAAAACATCTGAAATATTTGAGGTGATTGCCTATGAAGATTAATGCGATGTCTCTACAGGCGAGAGTAAAAAATAAAGTTAAAGAATTTGATGTTGATTCGAATATACTATTTAACTCATACTATTTCGATTGTTTCCTTAATAGAATTGCTAAATCAAATTATAGTGATAATTTTATTTTTAAAGGTGGATTTTTACTAACATCTTTTTTAGGAATTCAAAACAGATTTACAATGGATATTGATTTATCTTTTAGGAAAAACGAGTTTAGTAAAGAAAATTTAGAAACGTATAATTAATGAAATTATCAATGTTGATTGCGAAGATTTAGTGAAGTTTACTATTAATAAGGTTTCACCAATTAGAGATGAAGATGAATATGGCGGTTTTAGATTTAAACTAGACGTTAGATTTGAAAATCTAAAAAGTACGATAAGCGTTGATATAGCTACTGGTGATCCAATTACACCATCAGAAATTGATTATAATTATAAATGCATACTTACAGGTGAGGAGTTCTTATTTAAGTCATATAATCTAGAAACTATTTTAGCAGAGAAACTTCAGACTATCTTTACAAGAGGACTAGCAAATAGTAGAAGCAAGGATTATTATGATATATATATTATTTATAAACTAAAGAGAGAACAAATTAATTTTGAGCATTTGAAAGCTGCATTTGCAAAGACTTGCAAATATCGTAATACATTATTTTCTAATGAAGAGATTAACTCAATGATTAAAGCTATCGAGATAAATCGCATTTTAGGAGATAGATGGAAAACATATTCCAAAAAGATGAAATTTGCCAATGAAATCACCTATCATGAAATTATGGAAAGTTTGAGAGTTATTTCAAAGTATTTAATGGAAACGAAAGAGCTACTTTCAGTTTAAGTAAATAATATAACGTTGAATAATAAATATTTTGAAAGTGGATATATTTGAAAAAATTCTTTGACAAAGGGAGTACCGTCTAGACGGTAGTCTGTTTACTAGAACTAA
>JAVBPB010000018.1:0-17819 GCA_031549965.1 Mobilisporobacter sp.
CATTATCATCCACATAAAAATCATGAATCGAAATGTAAAATTTTTGCAACCAAATATTTTCTTCCAGATTAGGTTCAGGAACAGTAATCTTACATGTTACAGTATTACCGTCTTTTAATGTTCCTGTAATAGTACAAGTACCGTTTAAATAAGCAGATACAATACCATCACTAGAAACTTTAGCAACTTTAGTATTTGAAGATTTCCAAGTGATAGACTTAGCAATAGACTTACTTGGAGTAGTTGTAACTGTTAAAGTTTTTGTATCACCAATTCTAATTGTAGCTTTAGTTGGTATAGATATTTTCTTTGCATAACTAGAAATATCAGTTAATTTAATTGTATAGTCAACAAAATCATATGAAGCATAATCTTCAGAATTAACTGACAGTAGATAAGTTCCAGCTTTTAAATTTACAGTTTGAGTCTTTTCTTCACTTGGGCAAACATAAAATTCTTCATCAGAATATATATTATATTGTAATTCGTCATTTGAATCATAATAATACTGCCAAATCAAAAAAGATAATGGATTATCTTCGATAAGTTCATCACCAGCAACAGAAGCATTAAGAGATATCTTCATATCATTTTTAATTGTAAAAGAATAAACATAAACTCCCTCTTCAAAAGTATTTGAATTGCCATTTACTGTTTTACCAATTTTGATTTCAGGAATGCTGCTTTGTGCTTTTAACGTAATAGGACTCATTGCAGATGAAAATATAGATAATAAAATTGCCCATAGTATAAATTTTTTCATGATTTTTTTATACATTTAGAACCCTCCTTGTTTTATTTACCTTAATTATAACAATATTTAAGAAACAATACAACAAATAGTTAATCATAATAAAAAAAGTAAAACAACAGAAATTTAAATAAAATAGATTAGTGATTAAATAAGTCAGTAAATGTAAATTAATAAAACTATTTTTGTATTTAATATAACAAACGTTGACAAAAGGAAAATAGGACTTTATAATTAGAATAAACATATATAATTTAAAATAGGGGGATGCGAGATGACAAAAGATGGTGAAACAAGCGAAGTTAAGCATTTTGAAGAGTCCATACGTGCATTAGAGATTGTATTAAGTATGCAAAAGGATATTACTTGTGTTGTAAATGCAGATACACATAAAATAATATATGCTAATGAATCTATGAAAAAAGTATTTTCCATAAATAATTCAATAATTGAAGAAGACTTTTGCAAAGTCATAGGAGAATCTAAAGACATTTTGTCCATTATGTTACAAAAACACAACAATAATGAAGAAAGTTCAGATGAAAAATACTATGACAATATTAGCAGATGGTTTAAAAGATATTTTATGGTAACTAAGTGGGTTGATGGAAGCAGTGTTTTTATTATTACAATGACAGATATTACAGAACTTAAAAAACAAGAGATGAAAGTTATGTATATGAAGTACTATGATAAAGTATTAGATATACAAAACAGATTTAAGTTTGCTTTAGATATGGAAGGTCATCTAAATAATGATACTACAGGTGCTGTTGTTTACTTTGACATTGATAACTTTAAAAATATAAATGATGCATATGGTTATCATTCAGGTGATTATTTATTAAAATTAGTTTGTGAATTTTTACAAACTTTATGCCCAAAAGATAATATTTACCGTTTTGGCGGAGATGAATTTGCAGTAATTTTAAATAGTGATGCAGAAGACGTTATACAAGAATTTTCTGAAAAACTTTTATCTCGTTTTAGACTTCCTTGGGACTTTGGTGAGTTTTCCAAATATTTTACAGCTAGTATTGGAGTAACTAGATTTCCAAAAGATGCAGTAACGGTTGAAGAGATAATTAAAAATGCTGATATAGCAATGTTTAGAGCAAAACATAACGGAAAAGATTCTGTATTTTATTTTCAAAATGAATTAAACATAGATTTTAACAAAAGAGTTAAAATTGAAGAATGTCTAAGACAGGCTATAAACGATAAATGCAGAGAGTTTGAACTTCACTATCAACCAATAGTTAACATAGTAACAAATCAGTGTGTAGGTGCCGAAGCGTTAATTAGATGGTACAGTAGGGAACTGGGATTGGTAAGACCAGATGAATTTGTACCAATAGCAGAACAATTTGGTTTGATGATACCTATTGGAGAATGGGTATTAGAAGAAGCATGCAAAAAATGTAAGGAATGGCAAAGAGAATTAAATATAGCTTTTAAGATGCATATTAATGTATCAAATAAACAACTTCAAACACCGGGATTTGTAAATAGTGTTAGAAAAGCTATTGAAAAAATGGGTATATCAGCCAATTCCATAATTTTAGAAATTACAGAAATTTCTGATTACAGAGATGCAGGAGCAATACATTCAGTTCTTATTGAACTTAAGAAAATCGGAGTTGCAATTGCAATGGACGATTTTGGAACAGGTTATTCGTCACTTGGCAATATTATGAATACTTCAATAGATATTATTAAAATAGACAAAACTCTTGCTGAGAATATTGAGTCGGATTCAAGACAGGCTACATTTATAAAATCCATAACCAATTTATCACAGGTATTACATAAGAGAGTTTTTATTGAAGGTGTTGAAACACTTGGTCAGCTTGAAGTTTTAAGAGATATGGGAAATGTATCCATTGTTCAGGGATATTATTATTCAAGACCATTAGACGAAAGAGTATTTACAAATTGGTACAAGAAAATAAGACAACAATTATAAGTCTTTGTGAATTATAAATAACTGGTTCATTCGTGAAGTTTTTATAGATAAATATGAAAAAGAGTGGCATTAAGTCTTTGCTAAATTTTTCATATGGCTATGGAAAAACAAATCTACGAAAGAACCAGTTATTTATTGTTGGATGTAATAAATTTATAAAGGAGATAAAATGAAAAGCGTAATTAAATTAATGACATATTCAAAAAAATACTGGAAATATTTAAATTTATCTATGATTGCCATTGTTATAATGACAGCAACCCAGTTATATGCTCCATTGGTTGTAAGAGAGTTAACAGCACTTATTACTAACAATGACAAGGAATTAGCAAATAAATCTATTAGGCTTGCAGTTGTATTAGCAGTTGTTTATGTGATTCAGGCAATTTGTCAATTTATACGTTCGTATTTTACACATTATGCTGCGTGGAATTTTGTGGCTGAAATGAGAGAGAAAGTGTATGATCATATGCAAAGATTATCACTTAGATTTTATCATGATAAACAGACAGGACAACTTATGTCTAGGGTGGCAAATGATACTGCTAATCTTGAGGTACTAATAGCACACGCAGCTCCGGACTTAATTGTTAATGTATTAATTTTAGTTGGTGTTACAATAATTTTATTTTTAATAAACTTTACATTAGCACTGCTTAGTCTTATTACAATTCCTTTTTTATTAATAAGTTCTGACTGGTTTGCCAAAAAGGTCAGACCAAGTTTTAAGAACGGTCAACAAGCATTGGCAGAACTAAATGCAACATTACAAGATAATCTATCAGGTGTTAAAGAAATTCAAATATTTAATCAAGAAGACAAAGAAAAGAAAAAAGTTAAAGAAGCTGCCAATAAACATTCAAAATATTTAATAAAAGCACTTAAAAAAAGTGCAGTATATCACCCCCTTGTACAGTTTTTAAGTAATTTTGGGACAGTAATTGTAATAGGTTATGGCGGATATATGGCATCAGTAGGAAAAGTGCCTATTGAAGATATAGTTGCATTTATAATGTATCTGGCTATTTTTTATCAGCCAATTAATGCACTTGCAAGAATTAATGAAGATATGCAAAGTTCAATTGCTTCTGCTGAAAGGATTTTGGAAGTTTTGGAAACAGAATCGGAAGTTACTGAAATCAACAATCCGGTTAACTTAAAAAGAATGAAGGGGAAAATTGAATTTAAAAATTTATCTTTTTCATACAACCAAAATATGAAGGTTTTAAATAATATTAATTTATTAATAAAACCTAATCAAGTAGTAGCACTTGTTGGACCAACTGGTGTAGGTAAAACTACAATAGTAAGCCTTGTTGGACGTTTTTATGACCCTACTGAGGGGGCTGTATTATTTGATGATACGGACATAAAAAATGTAAGTCTTAAAAGTTTGAGGGATAATATAAGTATAGTATTACAAGATGTATTTTTATTTAATGGTACAATTGCTGAGAATATAGCATATGGATATGAGAACATGTCTATGGAGGAGATAACTAAAGCAGCAAAAACAGCCCATGCACACGAATTTATTGAGCAGCTTGAAGACGGATATAATACCTATATTGGTGAAAGAGGAATAAAATTATCAGGAGGGCAAAAACAAAGAATATCAATTGCCAGAGCAGTTTTAAGAAATAAACCAATTCTTATATTGGATGAGGCTACTGCTTCAATTGATGTAGAAACAGAAAAGCATATTCATGAGGCTATTGATGAGGTTATTAAAGACAGAACAACAATAATAATTGCCCACAGACTGTCAACAGTAAAAAAAGCAGATGTAATAGTAGTACTTAATGAAGGAAAAATTGAAGAAATGGGAACCCATGAAGAGTTAATAAACAAAAAAGGAATGTATTTCCATATGTGTGAAATTCAATTTTATAATGATAATTAACTTAGTATCAATATTTTAATAAGGGGATAGTTTCCAAAGTTAAGAATTTAATTTGTTAAAGTCACATATAAATTCTTGTGTAATCTATTAAAATGTGATAAAATGTATAGAAGATTAAATTAAGATTTAAGTAAACTTACATAATTCTAAATAATATCATGGCTGGTAGATTACAAATTGAAGAGGAGTAATTTTATGAATTTAAATAAAAAAAGAATTCTTATAATAAGTAAAAATAGTACGGATTTAGTTAATTTCATTGATTTATTAAAAAATGATTATGAAATTAATACTACTTCAAACTATGATGCCACCTTATTAGCTGTTGATATGTGGAAACCAATGCTTATTGTATGTGATGTTTTAATGCTTGATGAATTATATTCTTTATTTTTGGAAAAAGATTTAAATGGAAAAATTGCTATTGTATTCTATGGCAGAAAGTTAAACCTAAAAACTAAACAAAGGGCATATTTGGCCGGAGCTATTGATATCATTCAAATAGAAGAAATAGGCAATATGTTTTTGCAAAACATTCGAAACAAAATTCAGTTTATATCCAACAATTTCTTATTAAATGAAGAATCCAACAAAAAAGATTACATGTTTGAGGATAGAAAGATGGCAATAATGGATTCATTGGCACTGATTTCAGGAATTAGAGATCCGTATGCAACTATGCATAATGAACGATGTGTAGAATATGCAAAAATACTTATATGTGAACTTAAAAGACATGAAAAGTATAAAAACAAATTAAACAGAAAGCAAACTAACGCAATAATTATGGCAGTACCAATTCACGATATAGGTAAGGTTGCTATTCCAGAAGATATACTTATGAAGAAAAAAGACCTTACAGAAGATGAGATTTCCATAATGAAATTACATACGGCATATGGTAAAAACATTGTTGATGCTCTTAATTTTGATACGGAGAGTTGTGAGCTTATAAAGGCGGCCAGAGATATAGTTTATTATCACCATGAAGACTATGATGGAAAAGGATATCCTTTAGGATTAAGGGGAGAGGAAATCCCTCTTTCTGCTCAAATTATGAGACTAATAGATTCTTACGATAATATTACCAATTCAAAAATGTATACACCAGCGTATCCTCATGAATTAGCTGTAGATTATATAATTGGAAAAAGAGGTATTTGTTTTAGTGATGAATTAGTTACAGCATTTTTGGAAGTTGAATCTGAATTTGCAAAATTATTATAAAAAGTTTTTGGAGGTGTGATTTTGGATAATCAAAATAAAATGAATAATATTTATATGGATTTGTTTCATAAAAAGATCGACTACTACAATGAATTAGTATGGTGTACAGACGATAATTTAAAGCCAATGCTTAATAAAAAGATATACGAGTTTTTTGGCGTGGACTCCTCGGAAAGGGAAGCGTGGAGAGAATATATACATCCTGATTATGTGGATTTACAGACTAAATATTATCAAGATGCAATAAAACTAAAAAAATCAATTACATGTCAGATGTTAGTAAGAAGATATGATGGAGATTATCGCTGGATAGAGGAAAATATTACGCCATTAATTGGTGGTGAAGGTGAATTTGATGGAATTATAGCTATTTGCAGAGATGTAACAGAAGAAAAAGAATTAAAAGCAAAAGCAGATAGTATGATGGCATTTAGATTGGAATACGAAGAAGAACTTCAAAAAAGAGAAGAAAAATTTAGAACAATATTTTACAACGCATTCGATATGATGCTAGTTGCAGAATTTAATGAAAAAACAAAAATGCCAACTCGTTTTATTGAAGTAAATCAAAAAGCATGTGAACTTTTAGAGTATTCAGAAGAAGAATTACTTTTAATTAATTCTATGGATATAATTGATTTAGAAGATAAAAACACAACATATGATTCAGAAAAAGATATGGATGCTTTTGAAATGATGTGGATAACTAAATCAGGTAAAAAGATTCTTGCTGAAATTAATAGTAATATAATAAAATATAATAATTGTGAATACATAATGTTTATAGCAAGAGATATTACAGAAAAAAGAAAAGCAGCACTTTTATTTCAGGAAAGCCAAAAAAGATATCATCAACTTTTAATGAATCTACCAGTTGGATTTGCTTATTGTAAGCTTATATATGATGAAAATAGTAACCCAATTGACTTTGGATTTGCAGATGTTAATGATGAATTTTGCTTATTAAATGGTACAACCAGACAAGAACTACTTGCAAAAACATATTTTGGTGAGAACAATCCTTTAGTTGGAAGCAAAGATGAATGGGTTAAAGCCTTTGATGAAGCAACTAAAACAGGTCAAATACTTAGATATGAAGAACTTTATGCTGAAAAAGCTGACAAGTATTTTTCAATGGTAATCTATTCTATTGAAGCAGGTAAGTTCGGATTTTTGTTATCAGATATTTCTGGTGAAAAGAAATCAAAAATAATGTTAGAAAAAGCCATTGAAGAAGCAAATGCGGCTTATAAAGCAAAATCAGAATTTTTAGCTAATATGAGTCATGAAATTAGAACCCCTCTTAATGGTATTATTGGAATGCTTGAGTTAACACTTTATAATAAGGATTTAAAAAGGGAATATATTGATAATCTTAATACAGCCAAGTCGTGTGCAGAGGGGCTTAGAGGAATTATTAATGACATATTGGATTTTTCAAAGATGGAGGTTGGGAAAACTAAGATAGAAATGATTCCATTTAACCTTGAAGAGTTAATGAGAAAGGTAATGAAAATACATCAGCAGGCTTCTAAAACTAAAGGTATTGATTTTAAATATATTGTTCCTAATAATATTAATAAGAATTTAATGGGAGATCCATCAAGAGTACAACAGATTTTAAATAATTTATTAAGCAATGCAGTTAAATTTACAAAAAAAGGAAGTGTATCTTTAAAGGTTGAAATTAAAGAAAGTGATAATGGAATTTTAAACACAAGAATTTATGTAAGCGATACAGGTATTGGTATTGCAAAAGAAAATATGAATAAATTATTCCAAAGCTTTTCACAAGTAGATGCATCTCATACCAGAAGATTTGGAGGTACAGGGTTAGGACTTGCCATTTCTAAAAATTTAGCTGAGTTAATGGGCGGAACTATTGAAGTTGAAAGTGAAGATGGAGTTGGTAGTACATTTATTTTAGAAATTCCATTTGCAAAAAGTGTTGGAGATTTAGTTGATGGTCTTTCATTTGAAGATGAAAGTGTTATGATTAATGGAAAAAGTATGATAGAAGTATACAACATATTAGTAGTTGATGATGATAAGTTAAATCGTGTAGTTATGTCAAGAATGATTGACAAGCTAGGTCATAAGTGTGATGTTGCTGAAAGTGGTATTGTAGCACTTAGCTTTCTTCGAAAAAACAAATATGATTTATGCTTAATGGATATTCAAATGCCAGAATTAGATGGTATTGCTACCATGAGATTATTTAGAGAGTTTGAAAACCCTAATGTTAAGAGAACACCAATTGTTGCAGTTACTGCCCATGCATTATTTGGAGACAGAGAAAGAATTATTGCACAAGGTATGGATGATTATATGGCAAAGCCATTCCAATATCGTGAACTTGCACTTATGGTCAATAAGCATTGTAAGAGTCAAAAGCAAAACAATGTGGAAGAAATTGAGAAAGAACCAGAAGTTTTAGTAACATATAAAGAAGAAGTAAGTAAGGCGAAAGTATATACAGATATAAAGGAAGCTCTTTATGAAATTTTAGATAAAATTGAAGTCATAAAGGATCTGGATATGTATGATAATTTAAATCTTTTTGAGGATACTTTTGATGAAATTAAAGAAATGTCAGTGGACATGGGGATTCCAGAACTTAAAAAATTCGCTTTTAAAGCACAGCTTTCACTTAGAAGATCAGAAGATGAGAATGTAGCTCAATATATTACATCTATAAATGACAAAGTTAACGAACTTCTAAAAAATAAATAAAGACATTCTTTTAGTATAAAGATGTTGAAATAATTTTCATAATGGATTATAATGTTCTCAAATGATCATGTAAGTTAGTACTTACTTATTTGAAAGGAGAGGCGTTTTGAAAAACAACTATATTTCTCGAAAGGATAAAATTGTAATTGCTGCAATTGACATCATTGATGAATTAGGCGTTCAAAGTTTATCATCTAAAAATATAGCAGCCAGAGAGAACATATCGGAAGCACTTATATATAAACACTTTAAAAGTTTACAAGAAATTATTCTTGAAGTTGTTAAAACTTATGTTAAGTTTGACAACAGCATAATAAATACACTTATAAACAAGGATATATCTAATAAAGAAAAAATACAAGAATTTTTTGAAATGTATGGTGTCTATTATGAAAATTATCCAGCAATTACAGCAGTTTCCAAAGTGATTGAACATTTACTTCATTACGAGGAAGCAAAAGAAATTATATGTAATAGTTTGAAAAATAATCTGGAATTTTTAGAAGAGGTTATTAAAGATGGTTTAGCTAATAATGAGTTTAAAACAGTATTTGAACCAAGAGAGTTAAGTACTGTTTTGATTGGGAATTTAGAGATGATTGTATCTATATGGAGAATTTCAGACAAAAGCTATAAACTAACTGATAAAATTAATGATTCAATAAAAAAAATAGTTGACACAGCCTTAACCGAATAGATACAAAAGAAGATAAAACAAAAAAGAAGGTGAAATTAGTGGCAGGTGCAGGTAGAGAGCCAATGTTAGACATTTATATAATTGAGTGTACTCAATTATTAGAGAATTTAGAGGATATCTTAATAAAATGTGAAAAAGAAGATAGTTTTGGTTTAAATGATATAAATGAAATATTCAGAGCAATGCATACTATTAAAGGTTCTTCAGCTATGATGCTTTTTAATGATATTTCTAAAGCTGCACATTCTATAGAAGATTTGTTTTTCTTTTTAAGGGAAGATAAACCTACAGAAGTTGATAATTCAATATTAACAGATATAGTTTTAGAAGGAATTGATTTTATTAAGGCTGAAATTGATAAAGTTGATTCAGGAATAACGCCGGATGGCAATTCAGATGTATTAACCGAGAAAAACAAAGAATTTTTGTTGGTATTAAAACAATTAAACGGAGCTAGTACTGAAACTAAAGTTGATGAGGTAATACCAAATCAAAAATTTTATATAAGTAACAGTGAAGTACTTACTACCAAAAAAACCTCATCAAAATTTAAGGCAGTTGTACGTTTTGAAGCTGATTGTGGTATGGAAAACATAAGATCTTTTACTGTTGTTAACAGGATGCAGGATCATATTAGCAGTGATTATGCACATTTTCCAGATAATTTATTAGATGAAACTACAGCTACCGAAATTCAAAAAAATGGTTTTGTGTTTTTATTTGGAAGTGATAAGTCCTTTGATGAGGTTAAGGGATTGCTAAATGAAGGCTTATTTATTAAGGATGTAGAGCTTAAAGAATTAACTAATCAGGAAGAATTCGACAGAGAGAAAAGAAGAAATCAAATTACATTAGAAGTAACTTTAGATGAACCTTCAAACATTGCACCTTTAGTTCCAAAGGTTATGAGGGAAGATAAAAAAGCAGATGAAAAGAAGGAAGAAGGAAATAAAAAGTCAGCTCATTCTAGTATGATTAATGTTAGTATTGAAAAGCTTGATAATTTAATGGACTTAATAAGTGAGTTAGTAATATCTGAATCAATGGTTTCTGGTCATCCAGAATTAAAGGGTCTTGACTTGGTTGATTTTTATAATGAAACAACACATTTACATAAAATTGCCGGTGAACTTCAAGATATTGTAATGTCAATCAGAATGGTGCCTTTAGGTCCTACCTTTAATAAAATGAACCGAATTGTAAGAGATATGTGCAAGCAGCTTGAAAAGGAAGTTACACTTGAGCTGATTGGTGAAGATACAGAAGTAGATAAAAACATTATTGATCACATTTCAGATCCTTTAATGCATATTATAAGAAACTCTGTGGATCATGGAATAGAAGCACCATTTGAAAGAGAAAGTGTTGGTAAAGATAGAAAAGGTACTGTAACCCTTGAAGCCAAGAATACAGGAAGTGAGATTTTAATTATTATACGTGATGATGGCAAAGGTCTTAATAGAGAAAAAATATTAAAAAAAGCCAGAGATAATGGTTTAATTTCAAAACCAGACGAAGAACTTACAGATAGGGAAATATTTCAATGTATATTTCTACCAGGTTTTTCCACTAAAGAACAGGTTACAGGATATTCAGGTCGTGGTGTTGGTATGGATGTTGTATCTAAGAACATTGAAGCTATTGGTGGCAAGGTATTAATTGACAGTGTAGAAGGAGAAGGAAGTGTATTTACATTAAAGTTGCCACTTACTTTAGCTATTATAAAAGGTATGAATATTAGAATTGGTAATTCTAAATATACATTTCCAATTAATGCAATCAAAGAGTCAATTATTGTTTCCAAAAAGGAAGTTGTTATTGATCCTTATAAAAGAGAAATGCTTATGGTAAGAGGTGAGTGTTATCCCCTTTATAGATTAAATAAATTATTAAATAGTGATGAAGGAGAAAACGATATTGAAAAAGGAGTAGTAATTAGAATTGACAGTGAGGAAAAGGCATATTTAGTATTTGTTGACGAAGTTCTTGGAGAACAGGATATTGTAATTAAATCAATGCCTAAATATTTAGGCAAAACAAGAGGCATATCAGGTTGTACATTATTAGGTGATGGAAGCGTAAGCTTAATCATTGATGTTAATGAATTAAAAGAGAGAGGCTAGAATAGGAGAATACAAATATGGATGAAGATTTATTGTTCCAAGAGGAGGATACCCAAAAGGACAAATACCTTACTTTTCTCATTGAAGAGGAAACATATGCTATTGATGTAAAATACATAGTAGAAATAGTGCTTATACAGCCAATTACAAAAGTTCCGGATAAACCTTCATATGTTAAAGGAATTATTAATTTAAGAGGAAAAATTGTTCCAATTTTAGATGTTAGAATAAGATTTAACAGAGAACCTCTAATATATAACGATATGAATTGTAGCATAATAATTGTTGATGTTGAGGAAGAGGTTTTGGGATTAATTGTAGATCAGGTCAGTGATGTATTAATTATTCCAAAAGAAGATATAGTAGCACCCCCGGAAATTAGTTCAGAAAACAATAGATTTGTTAGAGGTATCGGAAAAAATGGAGATAGAGTTAAACAGATGTTAGATTGTGTCAAGTTAATTAAAGAAGATGAGATTAAATTAAATGAAGAAATTGACAATTTATAGGAGGAAAAATTATGAATACTAACAAAAAGGGCACTGGAATTAAAGATATGATTAATAACACATTTTTAAAACTGGGCGGTGCAATATTATTAACTGGTATAGCTTCAATTGCTTCACTTTTATTTTTATTTAGCAAGCTTGGAGGAATAAAAGAATCTCAACCGGATATGTATACTTTATTTGATGAAACAATTATTATTTTAATAGTATTAATAACTCTAGTAGTTGTTGTCGCTGTAGTATTTGCATATAATATTCAGAAAAAATTTGCAGCACATATTCAGTTTTCAGTAGAAAAATTATTAAATCATGCTAACGCAATTTCAAAGGGTGATTTATCAACGAATGTAGAATATTTAGGCGAAGATGAACTTTCAATAATCGGTAAAGACCTATTAATAATGCAAAAGACAATTAAAGATGTAGTTGTAGCAGTAAATTTTGTATCTACATCTATTAGTGCAGGTGAATTAGATAAGAGAGTTGAAAATGTGGAAGCAGTTGGTGAATGGAAAGGTTTAGTTGATAATATTAATAAAGTTGCTAATTCAATTTCTACAGCAGTAAATGCAAGTATTAACGTATTTGAAGGAATAATGAATGGTGATTTATCAAAAACTATTAGCGGAGAATATAAAGGATCTTTTCTTAAATTTAAGAATTCAATTAATGGAACTTTAGAAGCATTAACTCAAAGTATTGGCAATGCCTCAATGGCACTTGAAGAAATGGCTAGAGGTAATTTAGATGTTGAAGTTAAAGGTGAATTTAAAGGTGAATTTGGAAAAGTTAAAGTTTCAATTAATAATATAATCAAAGCATTTAATGAAGTATTAGGAGAATTAAATATAGCATCAAGTCAGGTCGCAGCAGGAGCAAGACAAATTTCTGATTCAAGTATATCCTTATCACAAGGAGCAACCGAGCAAGCCAGTGCGGCTGAACAGCTTACAGCTACTGCGGCTGAAATTGCTGAAAAAACTAAACAAAATGCTAAAAATGCTACAAAAGCAAGTGAATACGCTAATTTAGCAAAAACTGATGCTGTTGAAGGTAATGAGCAAATGCACGAAATGGTTTCAGCAATGGACGGTATTAATGAAGCTTCAAGAAGTATATCAAGTGTAATTCAAGTAATTGATTCAATTGCTTTCCAAACTAATATACTTGCTTTAAATGCAGCAGTTGAAGCTGCAAGAGCAGGCGTACACGGAAAAGGTTTTGCTGTAGTTGCAGAAGAAGTTAGAAACCTAGCAAAGAAGAGTCAAAGTGCTGCTAAAGAGACTACAGAATTAATAGAAGGTTCTATTGATAAAATTAATCAAGGTACAAAAATTGCAAGTAAAACAGCAGGATTCCTTGAAAAGATCGTTACTGATGTTGAAAGTGCTGCTAGTCTTGTTAATAATATTGCAGTTGCATCTAACGAACAAGCACAAAGCATATCACAAATCAATGCAGGTATTAATCAAATAGCTCTTGTAACTCAGACGAATACAGCTACAGCAGAAGAAAGTGCTGCCGCAAGTGAAGAACTTACAGGTCAGGCTGAAATGCTTAGAAATATGGTAAGTAACTTTAAATTAAAAGAAAGTGAAAAATTTATTCAAAGAAATTCAGATGAAATGACACCAGAAGTTAGACAATTATTAAATTCTTTTTCAGAAAAAAGAGGTAAAGGACTTAAATCATTAAGTGCTAATGAATATGGTAAATATTAATGCAAATATCATCCCTGCTATGCAGGGATGAACTATGTAGGAGTGATATTTTTGAGGCACATTTCAAACAGAATAAAAGTTTTAGTAGTAGATGACTCCAAACTCTATAGAGAAGTGATTTCTAACGGAATTGCAATAGATGCTCAAATAGATATAGTTGGTACGGCTAGTGATGCTTTTGAAGCTTTTGAATTAATACAGAAATATAAACCGGATGTAATTACTTTGGATATAACTATGCCAAAGATGTCTGGAATAGAGTTTTTAAGAAGAATTATGCCTCAGCATGATTTATCGGTAGTAGTGGTAAGTTCAGCCAGTTCTCAAGTTTTTGATGCACTTAATGCAGGGGCGATTGATTTTGTACTGAAACCGGAGTCTTGTGATACTATGGGGCTTAAATCTTTAGTTGAAGATTTAATTGAAAAGATTAAAATTTGCTCTATGTCAAAAATAATCGGAAATAAAAATAAATCTAATAAAGTTAAGGAATTTTTAACACCTAGTATATCAAGTGAAAAATTAATTGCAATAGGTTCTTCTACAGGAGGAACAGAAGCATTATTTGAAATTCTCACAGCCCTTCCGGCTAAAACCCCAGGTATTGTAATTGTTCAGCATATGCCGCCGGTATTTACAAAGATGTATGCAGAAAGATTAAACAGTGTATGCAGTATGGAAGTAAGGGAAGCAAAAGACGGTGACATTATAAGAGACGGTCTGGTATTAATTGCACCAGGAGATTTCCAGATGATAGTTGTTAAACTTGGTAGCATCTATAAGGTGGAATGCTTTAAAGGTGAAAAAGTTAATGGTCATATACCATCAGTAGATGTTTTATTTAACTCAGTAGCTAAACATTGTGGGAATAAAGCAATTGGAGTTATATTAACAGGGATGGGCAGAGATGGTGCTAATGGTTTACTTGAGATGAAGAGATGTGGTGCAAAAACAATTGGACAAGATGAAAAATCCTCAGTAGTATATGGCATGCCAAAGGTAGCATTTGAAATCGGTGCCGTGGAACATCAGATACATTTAGATGATATACCAGATTTAATTACAAAGCTTTGTTGTACTTAGGATTTTTATTGAAAGGCGAAATAAATGGAAAGAATTTTAGGGTTAGGAGATATTGAAGTTTCATCTGATGTAGAAGATGTATTGATTACATATGCACTTGCTTCTTGTATAGGATTAGTATTATATTGTGCAAAAAAAAAGGTTTTAGGAATGGCACATATTGTAATGCCAGATTCTAATAATTCAACATATGAATTTAAAAAAGGATATTATGCCGATACAGCAATAGAAGAGTTAATGTGTATAATGCAGATGAAATATGGAATATATCCAAAAGAATTACAAGCTAAAATCTATGGTGGTGCTCAGTCTAAAGTTCAAGATCATTTCCAAGTGGGCAATAAAAATATAGCTGCTGTAATTGAGGCTTTAAATGATTATAATTTATGTCCAATAATAAATGAAACCAGAGGATTTGAAAGCAGAACAATAGAAGCCAAGGTTAGTACTGGCGACGTTAATGTAATTTATCGGCCCATGGTTTTATAATAGATGTAAATTGGAGGTGAATATATGTTAGAAACATTAAATAAGTATTTTTTTGATGCACATAATTTTGAAGAGACTATATTGAATATGCTGGGTAGTTTAAGAGACGGAGTAATTATTTCAAGTTCTGTTGGTAAAGTACTATATATTAATAATTCAGCATCAATGATTTTAGGTTGGACAATTGAAGAGGCATTAGCACTTAATTATAATGATTTGATGGAAATTTATCATTCTAAAACCGGAAAAAGATTAGATAGACTTCCAGAACATTGTATACAAAAAAATCAAAATATAAAAATATACGATAACATAACTATTAAAACAAAAAATAAAAAAGAAAAATACATATCTATAGAATTTTATATTTTAAAGGGTAAGGACAACAGCCAAGAGGTGTTACTAACATTCTTTCAGGATATCGAATTCTATAAAAATATACAGATTCAACTAATGCAAGAGCAAAGTAATATAGAATTAAGTTTTAACAATTCTCCAATCAGTATGATTTATTTTAGTGACAAAGCTATTATAACAAAAGTAAATAACACTTTTTTAAATATATTTAATAAAAAAGAAGAACAGGTTATTGGAAGAGGTTTTGGAGATATAATTGGATGTGAGTATAACTTATTTAGATGTGGTGAGCAAAAAGCATGTTTACAGTGCAAAATCAGAAATGGTATTAATAGAGTAATTTCCACTAGTGTTCCTGAAAATAATCTGGATGTTGACTATTATATAATGAAAAAAAGAGATAAAGTTCTTGAACATAAATATTTTAGAATTAGTATTGTTCCTAATGTTACTAAAAACAGCAAAGGTATATTAATGGTTTTGGTAGATACTACGGATCAAAAATTACTTGAAAAGAATATTAGGGAAAAAAGTGATTTTTTCTACGCAATGTTTAATTCTTTTCCATATTTTATTGGTCAGTCACAGGATGGGGAAAATAGGAATTTTTTAAATAGAACATGGATGAATTTTACCGGAAGTGAAATTCATAATGCTACAGGTGGAGATTTTCTTGAAATAATTCATCCAGAAGATAGAAAAACTGCTGCGGATGATCTTTTAAGTGCTTATGAAAGACGTTGTGAAAAAACTTCTATATACAGAGTAAGAAGAGATGACGGGCGGTATAAAACTATAGAAGAACATCTTTGTCCTTTTGAACTTAATGGAGAATTTGCTGGAATTATAGGATTAGGCAGAGATGTTACGGAAGAATTGGAAACTAGGGAAAAAGAGAGAAGATACTTTTTATTAGCCGAGAATGCAGGAGATATATTATTTTTAACTGACGAGTTTGGCAATATTTTGGAATGCAATAGTGCTGCTGAAAAAAATTATGGATATACAAAAAAAGAACTTACAAATGCCAATTTATTATATATATTTAGAGAAACTTTTGATAGTGAGATAATTTTACAGCAGTTAACTGATAAAAAGGAATATGAATCTGTTCATTATAGAAAGGATGGAACCAGTTTTCCGGTTGAGGTTAATGCACGAAACTTTATTATTGATGATAAAAAATATTTTGTAAATGTAGTAAGAAATATTTTTGAAAGAAAAAAAGCTGAAGAAAAAATTGCAGAGAATAAAGAACAATACAGACGACTATTTTTAAACATGGATGATGCTTTTTCACAAATGGTTTTAATTAGTGATAAATTTGACACTCCAATTGATTTAGAAATCAGAGATGTTAATGAAAAATTTAATCAGCTTTTAGGCAAAAATAGAGAAGAAATTATAGGGATGTCTTCTAAGAATTTTCTCACTGATATATTTGGAGATAAAATTACTTTTGAGGAAATTATTAATAAAGTAATAAAAAAGCAAGAGGTTATTAATATTGAAGTATTTCAAAAACCTGATGATCAATCCACATGGTATTCTGCTTCATTTTACTCTAATGGGAAAAATTGCATTGGATTATTAGTTAATGATATTACAGTTACTAAACTAGCTGAAATTGAGATGCAAAAAGCAATTGAAGTGGCAAACGATTCGTATAGGGCAAAGAGTGAATTTCTTGCAAATATGAGCCACGAGATCCGAACACCTCTTAATGGAATACTTGGAATGCTTGATTTAACAATGTTAGATCAGGGGCTGACAAGGGATCAAATGGATAACTTACTTACTGCAAAAAATTGTGCTGATTCTTTACTTAGAGTTATTAATGATATTTTGGATTTTTCAAAAATGGAAGTTGGTAAATTTAAGTTAGATAATATTGATTTTAATTTGATTGAATTGGTTGAAAAGGCTGTAAAAGTACACTTTCATAAAGCAAGACAAAAAGGAGTTAATCTGGAATATAAGTTTTCTAAAGAATTTCCTAATTTAGTTCATGGTGATCCTGACCGTTTATTACAAGTATTTAATAATCTATTAGGTAATGCACTTAAGTTTACTGAAAGGGGAAGCGTTGAAATTATTGGAGATTTATTAGAAGAGTCTAATAATAAGATTAAGATTCGCTTTAATGTTAAGGATACAGGTATTGGTATAGATAGTTATGGTCAGGAAAAACTATTTAAGAGCTTTAGTCAGGTAGATGGTTCTCATACCAGAAAATATGGTGGTACTGGACTTGGATTAG
>JAVBPB010000041.1:0-2883 GCA_031549965.1 Mobilisporobacter sp.
AAAATCGACTTGGTTTTTTGAAATACGGGATGCGACTATTACAAAGCTTTATATAGGGGATTATCAATATATCTTTTATGAGAGAAATTATATAAATGGACTTAATAAATTGATTGCCCAGTACTCAAAACTAATCAATGATTTAGAAAAAGAATATGACATGGCAAATGGTATTAGAATAGATAAAATTATTGTTAATTGTTCAAAAAAGGATATGGAAGAGTTTAAACAGTTAAATAAGAGGGTTACAATTAAGAAATTGTAGCTTTTTAATTTATTAGGAAAGTGCGTTTATGTCAAACCAAAGAAAAAAGAGCGCCTGATTTTTTTCGGGCACTCCAAAACGATTAAAAATTACTTTTTAAAATTATTCATAGAAATCATAAACTTACCACATCTAGGACATTCAAGCTCGGGAGTGGTATTTTTAAAATTAATAAATACGAAGTTGACTTCAATGTGGAACTTTGTTGGCAACTGAGCTTGGGCTTTACCCCGCTGCAACAGACAGAGGTTGCTAACCTGGTTGCGGCGTCCGACAAACAGTGAAAAACTAATAATATGAATAATATTATGAAACGATCGCATAATGCGTTGGAGTTAGTTTATCACATTGTTTGTCCAATAAAATATAGAAGGGATGTAATAACAGATAAAGTTAAATATATGATATTTCGTACGTGTCAAAGTTTATCAAAAACACATGATCTATATTTTATTGAGGTTGGAACAGATGGCAATCATGGGCACTTTTTAGTGCAATCTGTTTCAACTTATTCACCAACCCAGATTGTAACAATAATCAAAAGTAATATCGGTAGGGCAGTATTTAAATATAATCCTGAAGTTAAACGATATTTATGGGGTGGAGAATTGTGGACTGATGGCTACTTTGTAGCTACAGTATCTACAAAATCAACTTTGGATGTTATTGCAGATTATGTTAAGAATCGAGGGAATAACGAATATGAACCAGTTTTAGTTGATACTGTATTCGTCAGGCCTAATTCCTCGCTGTAGGGACGGCGAGGTTGTTTAATAGGGTAATTGTCTTGAAATTTAATCCACTAGTCTTTAAATATTTGTTTAATAGAAAAATATACTTTTCTGTCATTAACTTTATCTTCATATAACTTAAATGTAGGATCATTACCAGTACATAAAATTATATCCATCATCTCTACTATTATTATACTCCAAAAGAAAACAACCACATAGTGGTTGGCGAATGAAATTTATTTCAGCCAAATTTCAAGTAGAAACCGGAATTTTCGAAAAAAAGTGTAAAAACGGTCTATAATTAAATTGTATTAGTGAGCTAGCTTTGCTAGCTCATTATTAAATAATTCTAAGGAAGATTTATAACCAAGAATCTTCCTTATTTTTATGTTAATAAGATCAGTTGCATTCATAATATCGTTGTCAGTATAATTATTGAAGTTACAACCCTTAGGGAAAAATAATCTAAGTAATCTGTTACAATTCTCATTACTTCCTCGTTCCCAAGAAGAATAGGGATGCGCGAAGTAGATATTAGCCTTTAAATATTTAGCAATTATTTTAAAATCACTAAACTCGGAACCATTATCAAAGGTAATGGTTTTAAATACTTCTTTAGGATTAAAATCTGGATATAATTTAGCTAGTTTATAAAAAGCTTTAACTACACCCTTTTTAGTTTTATTTTTAAGTTTAACGGTAAGCAGATGTCTGGTTTGTCTTTCAACTAATGTAAGAACAGCACCCGTTTGTCCTTCTTTCGCTCCAACAACAAGATCGCCCTCCCAATGCCCGAATTCTGTTCTGTCATCAGGTTTAAATGGTCTAATTTCAATAGAATCACCTTTACCTTTGGTTTTGCCTTCTTGTCTCTCACTTTTCTTCTTGCGCTTCATTTTCATAGGCAACTCATGTTTACCAAAACCAGGTATTTTATTATCATCAACATAATTATAAAATGTAGAAGTACAAATAGTAACCATACCTTCAATTTCATCAGGCCGATTAAGTTTAAAATCATTGATGATTTCATCAATTGAATTAATATTCATTTTACTTCTAAATTCATTTATAACTAAATCAATAAAATCTTTCGCGGCACATCTTTTAGAGGCGTTGCTTTCAATAGATTTTTTAGTTCTCTTTTCCCAAGCTCTAGTAGCAGAAAATTCAATTATCTCTTCTAATTCATAGCCCAAAATGGTAATTAAACCATCATTAATAATTTCATAAAGGTTAGATAAAGAAGTACCAATAGTTTTAGCCAAGTTCTTCATGAAGCAAGTCTTTTTAACAATATTTTTCTTTGAATGGATGAAGCGATTATATTCAGATTGAATAAATTCGTACATATTAAATGATAAATGTTTATTTATCTCTTTCTTTTTAGTAAAATAGATATTGTTCAAGTAAATCACTCTTTCTATAATGTTTTTTTCCAATTACAATTATAGTCGATTTATTTGAACTTTTTATATGGAATTCAAATACTTTGCAATTTTATCTCTTTTCCTAAAATTTCAGAAAATTAATTCCGGTTTCATTATAGAATGAATATAAATTTTATCTTTTTGTCAATTGCTTCTCTTTAAGCATTCCATTAATATTTTGATAAGTAGTAAAACAAGTCTCCATATCAAACTTTAATAAGTCATTCGGTTCTTTATAATAAATTAATGTGTTCGCTAACAAGCTTTCAATCTTATCATTTATGTCTTCCATATCAGTTAAATAATTTCGATACAAATAAATATTTGTTCCCAAAATTCTTAGGATTTCATTTAAAACTTTCTTACTTAGATTAACATTACTATCATCTAGTATATCAGAAACAACATCTACAAAATCATTGTTTAAAATAATTTGATAATACGTTGTTGCCTT
>JAVBPB010000144.1:0-13968 GCA_031549965.1 Mobilisporobacter sp.
TATACTCATATTCATCTAAAAAATTAATTTACTGTATTGAAGGACTTTTTCAGTGGCCTCCTAAATAGATGGGTCTTTTTATATTATCAATTATATTCTATAGATTTATCATTTTCAAGATACTGGTAATTACGGGCTTACTTTGTGCCAATGTTGCTTGTGATATACCTTTTTTTGTTCTTTGGTATTTCACATTATCTGCTAGTATTTTTAATGTTTTTGAATTGCCAGCTTCTTTAGTCATATTCCTTCTCCTTTTTCCCTTTAATACTAAAACGTTTGAAAAAGGAAATAATTACAAAAAAGTATAAAAAAGTAAAAAACTGTTGTAAAAGGCTTTATATTCATTTAGTTAGATTTATATGGTCTACTATATGATATATAATACTGTCCTTTTACAACAGTTCTATTAATATTTTCTATCTATGAAGAATTTCTTCAATTTCCATTCCAAATAAATTTCTTAATTCTTCCCTTGCTCTAAATATATGTACTCTTAATAAGTTCTTATTAATGTTTAGTAATCTACAAGCTTCATCTTGAGGAATATCAAGTATTGCTGTATATATAATGGCATCCCTATATGAATTTTTTAGGGATAATATAGCTTCTGCAACTCTAACATCTGCTTCTTTTGCAATTCTATAATATTCTGGATTAAGTTTAGATTGTTTGTTATTTAATTCATCTTTAAAATAACTTTCAAGTGCATGATCATGATTCTTGCCGTAACCTAAAACTTCTCTGCTACGCTTTCTTTGATAATCAATTGCTATTCTCTTAGTAACAACTATTAACCATGCTTTTATTTCTTCATCGGTTCTTCCTTCTGGCCAATTTAGATAAAGTTTCAAGTATGCATCCTGTGCTATCTCTTGAGCGAAATGATAATCTTGAATAGTATTAGAAGCTATTTTCAATACAATATTATTATACATTTTAAATATTCTTGAAAATTCATTATCTCTACATTCTTTATCCGTCATATGTTTTACCCTCGCCACCCATATTCTTTCGTACGTTAAGTTGTTAACTAAATTTTACACTATTTTAAACAAATAAGCAAGAGTATAATAGTTAATTTTAAAATTATTTAATAACATTAATACTTAACGTAAACTTTCCTGAAGGTATATCTTTATTGAGATCATCTTTAATATTGACTACAACATATGATTTTCCTATTGCAATTGCATGGGCTGTATTTCCGCTAACCATTACTGCACTGGTATTTGAACTCATAATAAGCTCATATACATTAATATCAATATATTGACCATATTGATCTAGTGCTGTAAATATTGGGCTGATTCCGCCTACAAAATTTATTGTATCACCAGTTTTTACATTAATCTCTGTTCTAATTTGATTAATCTTAGTTATTACTGGTTTAGAATTAACTACTGTAATTGGAATAGTTTCTATAGCCGCACTACCAACATAAACTGTAACAGTTTCTATACCAACATTTTCTGCTGTAATAGCACCTGAATGATCATTATAGCTCATAACAGTTACAGGTGATGTGGATACTGTATTGGAATCTACTAAACTAACATTGGAAGCATATCCCATATAATTTCCATTACTATCTAATTTGTATACTTCTACAGACGTTGTTTTTTCACCTATAGTTTTACCTACCGGCAATCCATCAATTGAAGTATTAATATCTAATGTCTTGTTACTTATTACTACCTGATATTTTGCAAATTTACCAGCTGAGACTAATGAAAGGGTTGCATTAGTACTTCTTCCGTTGGAAGCAATATTTATTGTAGCATTTCCAATGGTTGCTCCTTCTTTTTCTGTTATTGAAAGAGTTGCCTTGCCATCTGCTATTTTAATTATTGAATTAGATGATATATCACCATATCCATCTGAAACATTAAATTTGGATTGATCATTTATAGAAAATACAACAGTTGCCTGACCTGTATATGTTGAACCATATTGATCAATTAGTTCTATTCCTAAATCAGAGATTACTCCAGAATCCTTTACAACTTTTACAATAGATTTTGCAACTTTAATGCTGCTTAGGTATGGATCATCTTTAATTACTATCTGGACAGTTTTTTGAATAATTTTATTATTAATGGTTGCCTTAATTACTACTGAAGCTGTTCCTTTTGAAATTGCATATGCTTTACCTGAATTATTTTCAACACCTAATATTGTTGGATTAAGTGAAGTAAATTCAAACTTTGAGTTGTCACTGGCAGCACCGTTAACAAATGTTGCAATTGTAACACCATTATTGTCTTTAACTGAACATGAGAAATAACTTTCTACCTGACTCTTAAACAATGATAGTGTATTAGTTCCCCACCCTCCTAATGAAATGTCTGAAATTGTTTCTGGAGTGGTCGTTGTTGTTACAACATTTATAAGTTTATTTTTAATTTCAATATTAGTTTGTTTAATCTTTATTGATATTACAACATCAGTTCCTGTTGCTAATGTATCTAAGCCTGTTGTGACAATGCTTTCATCAGATGATCCTATTTCTAGATCTGTAATTGTATAGTTTTGTGTAATATCATTACCTAATGAATCTTTTATTATGTACTTAATCTGCTCGCCTACTTTTACAGTATCTGATATTATTTCTATTGACGCTGGAGATTGCTTTGTGTATGTAATACTCTTTGTAATTGTATCAGCTGTTAATGAGTTTTTTGCTGATTTTACATCTTTAATAGTCACATTATAAGAAGAACTATCTAATGAATTGTATAGTTTTATAGTAACTTTCGAGTCTGATACAGTTACTTTCTCAATAGTTTGAAGTGAGTTATATTCAGAAACTATTGAAAAGTTTGAAGCAGTTGTATCAGTTGTGCTTATTTCCTGATTAAATCCAATTACTATTGTCTTTGAATCTGTTGTAGTTATAGATGTAATTTCAGGTTTTTCTTGTACCTCTGCTTTAACTGTAATTGTGATAGTTGGGCTTTGTGATGTAATTACTGCATTATCATAATTAGCTTTGCTACTAGCAGTAACTGCTTTAATTGTAAACTCACCTTGGTTCTTTGGAGTTACTACACCATTCTTATCTATGGTTGCATTAGCTGTGTTTTTACTTAAAATCCAATATGTTCCATCTGTTGCTGTTTTTGGAGTTAACTTACGATTAAAATCGAATGTTTCTCCTAACATCATAGTTTTGTTTTCTGGGTAATTATTAATTGTTATTGCTGTTGCGTTCTGTTTAACAGTAACTGTAGCTGTAAGTTCTTTTTTGTATTCTTTTGCTGTAATCAAACATGTAACTTTTGCTGTACCTGGAGCTACTGCTGTAACAAGACCAGTTGATTTATCTACTGATGCTACTTTACTGTTACTTATACTCCATGCATACTTTGAGCCTGCTATTTTGTTCACTACTCCAAAGTCATAGGACTTACCAATAAAAAGGGTTTTTGATGTAGCATTTAGTTTAGGTGATACTACTGTTGCTGCTTTTGATGATACTGGACTTAGTTGGGCAATTACTAATGCTAATGCAATAACAATGGCCATTTTTTGTAACAACTTTTTTTTCATAAATTTCTCCTCCTATACAAACAAATGATTAGTACATATTTCCATTATCCCATTTATTTGTGTCAAAACTATGGTAGTCGTATTAAGTTTTATAACCTGTCACCATACATTTTTTCAAAATATTTAGAGTATTCTCCTGAAACTATGTTTTTCCACCAGACCTCATTTTCCAAATACCAGTCTATGGTTTTCTTAATACCTGTTTCAAAGTTATATTGAGGTTTCCATCCTAATTCTGTTGTTATTTTAGTTGGATCAATTGCATACCTTAAATCATGTCCTAATCTGTCTGTTACATAGTTTATAAGGCTTTCTGGTTTATTTAATATATTCAATATGGTTTTTACCACCTCTAAATTGGTTTTTTCATTATGTCCTCCTATGTTATAAACTTCTCCAATCTTTCCATTGTGAATAATTAAATCTATTGCTAAACAATGATCTTCCACATAAAGCCAATCTCTTACGTTTTCGCCTTTTCCATATACCGGAAGTTGCTCGTTAGCTAAAGCTCTACTAATCATTAACGGAATTAATTTTTCAGGAAAATGATATGGTCCATAATTATTTGAGCATCTTGAGATTGTAACAGGGAGACCATACGTTCTGTGACTTGCAAGAACAAATAAATCTGCACTTGCTTTACTTGAAGAATATGGACTTGATGTGTGTATTGGGGTGTCTTCAGTAAAAAATAAGTCAGGGCGGTCTAAAGGCAGATCTCCATAAACTTCGTCTGTTGATACTTGATGATACCTTTTTACTCCAAATTTTTTAGAAGCATCTAGTAATACTTGAGTGCCTAATACATTTGTAAGGATAAAAATTTCAGGATCAAGTATTGAACGATCCACATGGGATTCTGCTGCAAAATTTACAACTATATCAAATTTTTCATTTTCAAATAAGTTCATTATGAAGGTGCGATCAGAAATATTGCCTTTTACAAATTTATAGTTTGGATTGTTTTCTATAGTTTTTAGAGTTTCCAAATTTCCTGCATAGGTTAAAAGATCAAGATTTACAATTTTATAATCTTTATGTTTTTTCAACATGTAATGTATAAAATTTCCTCCTATAAAACCTGCTCCACCTGTTACTAATATTTTCATAGGTTCCTCCGTGATTTTAAGTTTTTATATCTGCTGACAAGCAGACCATTATTATTTTTATTCTTATATAATTAAACCCTGTCAATATATTTATTGTCTATTACATCTTTTAGATATCTTCCATATTGATTTTTTTTGTAAATTTCGTAAGTTGTCATTAGCTCTTCTTTTGATATCCATCCATTATTGTAAGCAATTTCTTCAAGACATGCTATCTTTCTGTTTTGATGTGTTTCTATGGTTTTTACAAAGTTTGTAGCATCAACTAGTGATTCATGGGTTCCTGTGTCAAGCCAAGTAAATCCTTGTCCTAATAAAATTACATCCAATGTTTTTTCTTCTAAATATATTTTATTTAGATCGGTTATTTCCAATTCTCCACGCTTTGATGGTTTTAGATTTTTTGCATATTCAACTACTTTATTATCATAAAAATATAGACCGGTAACGGCATAGTTTGATTTCGGTTTTTCCGGTTTTTCTTCTAAGGATATGGCTTTTCCGTTATTGTCAAATTCTACCACTCCAAATCTTTCAGGATCGTCAACATAATAACCAAATACTGTTGCTCCACTTTCTTTATTTGCAGCTTTAAGTAAGCGTTTTTCTAATCCGTGACCATGAAAAATATTGTCTCCTAAAATCATTGCTACTGAGTCTGTTCCAATAAATCCTGAACCTATTATAAACGCTTGTGCTAACCCATCAGGATTTGGTTGAATCGCATATGTTAATTTTATCCCAAATTGTTTTCCATCTGATAATAAGTCCATAAATCTTGGGGTATCTTCTGGTGTAGATATAATTAAAATTTCTTTTATTCCAGCTTGCATTAATATTGATAGTGGGTAGTATATCATGGGTTTGTCATATACCGGCAGCAATTGTTTTGATGTTACCTTGGTTAATGGGTAAAGCCTTGTACCGCTTCCCCCTGCTAAGATTATTCCTTTCATACTCTTCTCCTTTGTTATTCATAATAGAAATTTGCATCACTTTCATCCAAAAATGGAGCTTTCTTATCCTTGTCTGATAAGATTGGAGTAATGTCTCCCCATTTGATACCTATTGATGGATCGTTGTATGCTATTGATCTATCGTACTCAGGGGAATATAGATTGTCCACCTTGTATTGTATTTCTGTATTATCTGTCAGTGTTAAGAAGCCATGTGCAAATCCTTTTGGTATATATATTTGCTTTTTATTATCTTCAGTTAACTCAACCGCTATCCATTGTTTATAAGTTTTGCTATTTTTTCTAATGTCTACCGCAACATCAAGGAGAGCACCTTTAGTACATCTTAATAGTTTTGTTTGAGCCATGGGGTCATTTTGAAAATGAAGACCTCTTAATGTACCTTTTTGAGCTGACATGGAATGGTTATCTTGTACAAAGGTTGTAAGTATTCCAATGTCGTTAAATTTCTTTTGATTGTAGGTTTCCATAAACCATCCCCTATTATCACCAAAACAATCCATCTCTATTATTTTTACTTCTTTAAGCTTTGTTTCAATTATTTTCATTATTCATACCGTACTCATGGATCATTTTAGATGCACATTTGAGCTGCAAACATAAAAAAATAAAGTTCTTATGTTTGCATTTTTCCTTTCTTTGATATTAATTATTCTTTTTATTTTTTATTGAATTTTGAAACATATAATTTGCTGCTAGGCCAACTCCAAGAAATGCCCAAAATACTGGAGTAACGCCAACTGTAGCATCATTAAACACACCTGAAACCATATATCCTATGGTGCTTATAAATATAGCAAGACCAATTTGCGATGAGATTGTAGTAAAATCATTTCTAAAATAAAGCTTAATACTCCATATAAAATACATTCCATATCCTGCCAGCAGTGCAATTAATGAAATTACACCTGTTTGCACACCTATTTGCAGGTACATATTATGAGGCTTATCAATAACAATATCTGCACTTCCATAGTTATACTTTTCTACATAACTGTTTTGCGGGTAAACAAGCGGAAAAGTATCAGGACCACTTCCTACAAAAAAGTATTTTGGAAGCAAAGGTATGGTTGACGCCCATATATATCCCCTTCCAGAACCCATATTTAAATTATTATTAAATAGAACAGTTTTTATTTTTGAAATCTTTACATATTTTCCATACTCGTTAATATAATAATATCCATCATCTAACTTAGAAAAATTCCAATCATAACCATTTATGTTTACTTTTAATGCCATATAATTATTATATACTGCTGGCATAACTATGAAATTTGAAAATCTGCTGTCATTTATTATGCCGGTAGCCCCATCATATAATTGGGTTAGATCATTTTCATCACTGTCTTTTAGCCTTAATTCATAGCTTTGTTCCTCTAATTCATTAAAATATAATAATAAAGAATTTCCATTGTATATAATTTTAATACCATCCGAATTAGTTTGAATTTCTTCTAGTGGAGGCTTTACATTATCTGTTTTTAATTCTCCTACTATTGACTTTACCTGATTTAGTATAAAATTATTACCGGTAAAATTAACCACTACAAACGCAATTCCTATTATTATTATGGTAACTATAACTTTACTCATATTTTTAATAATCAGATTTCTTAAGAATATTAGTAATAAGATCATTGTGGCAGCTATAGCAATAATACCATTTCTTGCCCCCGAACCAAATAAACAAATTAATGAGGCAATAAGCAACAACATATTAATTATTATATCCTTTATTTTTTTGCTAAACAACAAGTTTACTATTAAAAAAGGAATAATCAATGACATTAATAACCCTACATAATTTGGATTAAACTGACTCAAGTAAACTCTAGTATTCTCAAAAGTACCCGTCATTTCTACTTTGCCCTGTAACTCTCTTGGTATAATTAAGCTTTTTCCCAAATCACTGAAGTAAAAATCTTTTCCGATTGCTTGACTAATTCCTATTAATGTTGTTAAACCAATTGATATATAAAACCATAATTTTATTGTTTTTAAATCTTGTTCTGTGTTTATAAATTGATACCCATAAAACGTAATTAAACAATATCCCAAAAGAACCCACATAGATTCGAAGTGATCAAATATTCCATGCAAGCTAAAATATCTATTATTTGACAGTACTGTAGATAACACAACTGCACATATATATATTCCCAATGGGATAAATATCTTAAAGCTTTTAAAAGTATAATCTTCTGCAAATTTCATATATATAAATATAAAAATCATTAATGATGCCATAATAATTACAAATATACTTTTATAATACAGAAAAAGATCCACTCTATTTGGAGCAGATGAAAAGTAATCTATATTTGATGTGTTGGTATTATATTGAAGATATCTAACTATTAGCGGAATAGCTGACATTACAAAAATTAATGGAATTAATAAGTAATTTATTGTTTTAACTTTTTTATTGTTTTTCTTATTTTGAACCAAATTAACCTTTTTTGACATATGGCTCTCCTATTTTATTGTGAACTTATCAAATAATTTTACATTTTAAAATTATTTGATAAGTTCATATTTTTTATTAAAAAATGTTGCTTCAAATAAATTTGAAGCAACATTTTAGTGAATTATTATTTAGCTGCGATATTTTTTAAAGTAATGATTTTGTTAACTGATAAGTCAAATGTTACTTTTAATGTACCAAAATCTTGAGTTACTTTAATTGTTTTAACTACTAATTGATTACCAACTATTTTAAATTCTACACTGTCTACAGTATCGATTTTTGTACCGTTAGCATCTTTAATTTCAAAGCATTTTTCAACAATTTTCTTAACTGCTACTGCATCTTCACTACCTGAAACTAATTCATCACTGTTAATTTCTTTAAGTGTTGCTGTTGGAACTGCTTGAGTATCTTTAACAATAAACGCTGAATTGATTGTTACACCATTAACTTTAGCTGAAACACTGTAAGTTCCTGTTGCTTGTTTAACAACTACTGAAGCTCCTGTTGCTGTAGCAAATGTAGCACCATCGATACTTGAACCTGTTGCTACTATTGTACCTGATGCATTTTTAATTGTTATATCAGCTGTACTACTATAAGCATATAATATACCATTTTTATATTCTGCAACCTTAGCTACTACTTTTTTATCATCAACATTTGTTGCATCTGAAGCTACTGCATTATCAATTGTTGTATCTGAAAGGATTATTTTGTATTGTGTAGTGCCTGCTCCTGGTGCTTGAACTTTTACAACAAAAGTAACAATCTTGTCTTCTGAAGTAAATTTGTATGTGTAATCACCAGCTGTTGCACTAGCTGCATTAAATGTTACTTTACTTCCATCTTGTGTAAATGTAGGAACTGTTTTTCCTGCATTTACTAATGCTACTTGATTTAATAATTCTACGCTTAATGATTTAACTGCGAAATCAGAACTAAATTGATCTTTTAATTTAACTTCTACAGTTGCACTATCTCCACCAACGATTGCTGCTGAGTTTGAAAGAGAAATTGAAGTTTTTCCATCAACATAAATTGAAGTTGCTTTTCTTTCAGCAAGTACTGTTACATTAAGTAACCAAGTTGCTTTAGTACCGTAGCTAGCTACGATTTGAGCTGAACCAGCTTTTACTGGGTATAAACTTCCATCTTCACCAACAACTAAAACATTGTTATCAGTTGATGAATATTTAATATCAGAAGCTGCAAGATAGTTACCTTCTGAATCTTTAACTCTTAAATAAACAGATTTAGCAGAATCGCTTAATGAAATCTGAGTATTCATTGTATCTTTATCCCAGTTTGGAGTTGAACTAGCGATTGTGTATTTTTCGTAGTTTCCTACTGTAACTTCTTTAGCATCAACTGCTGTAACAATACCTTCTGCTTTAACTTGAATTTCTTCATTGTTAGCATAAGTATATGTGTGGTAAACAACTGTTACTTTAGCTGTATCACCTTTAGCAAATAAAATAAGTTTACCTTCTGCATCAACATAACCATTTCCACCAGCATCAATACTTACATCGATTCTTGATGAATCATAAGAAGAACTTGAAAGTTCCATACCATTTTTGTCAAATACTTTGTATGTTATTTTTGTTGCTGTATTATGTGTGATTTCTTTTTCTACAACTGCAATGCTATTTACTGCACCAACGCTTGCTGTAAATTTAAATTCTTTTGCACCATAAACTACTTTGTAGTCTTTAGCATCTACTAAATTAACATATGTTTCAATTGTAGCAGTTAATCCATTATCTGAAATAGTAACTGCTTTAATAGCTTGTTTAACATTAGTTGCAACATCAACAAGTTCAAAATCAGATGTTTTAACTATATCTTTAATATTAGTATTAAATGTTACGTCAACTTTTTTATCTGATACTTGTTGAGCACCTGTTGGAACTGCTTCAACTTTAACTTTTAACCATTCAGTTTCAGTAGTATAGTTACCAGCTTCGAAAGCTGCTGCACTTTCAGCTAAAACTGCTTTAATTTCGAATTCACCAACTTTAGTTGTGTTTACAACACCATTAGCTACATGAGTTGCACCAGCTGTGTTAGTTGCTTCGTTAATCATCCAGAATGAAGCTGAAGTAGCTTTAGCTGGAGTTTTAGTAAGATTAAAGTCAAATGCTTTTTCTCCTACATTGATAGTCATACCTTCAGTGTAGTTGTTAACTTTAACTGCTGTTGCTTTTTGTTTAACTGTTACTACAGCTTTTACAGTTGTAGTCTTTTTAGTTGGTAAAGTAATTGTACAAGAAATTGTTGCTTTACCTGGAGCTACTGCTGTAGTAAGACCTGTTTTAGCATCTACTTTTGCTACCTTAGCATCACTTGATGCCCATTTGTAAGTTGATTTTGCCACTTTGTTTAAAATAGCAAAGTCGTATGTTCCTTTAACATACAATGTTTTTGAAGTTGCATCGATTTTTGGAGCCGCTGCAGCACCTGCAAATGTTGCTGGGCTGATAGCTGTAATCACCATTGCTAAAGCCATAAAGAATGCTAACTTCTTAAAGAAATTTTTCTTCATATTGTTTCTTCCTCCTTAAGATTGTTTAAGTATTATATTTTTCCCTGTACCGGTCTGTTACACCAAGTACTATATTAAATATAATCTTTCCAATAACAATTTTGATTATAACAACATTTCCTTAAAAGGTCAAGTATTTTTACTTGATTTTTTTTGGAAATATAATCAATTTAACTGAATAATACGGTGATATTAATCTAAATCACAATATTCCCCTCATTTTTTAAGACTTGCTGGTGATTTAGCACCAGATTTTGGGCTAATGCTTTGTACGCCCTAGGTCTTAAAGGGTTTGTTATGGATTGATTACAAATAATTCTATCCAGCTACTAACACATATCGTGTTCCCTCGCCTTCAATAACAACATTATAGAATGTTATTATGGCAAAAATGTGTCACAATTTTATAAATTTAAGATTTTTTCAACATTTTTTTTCATTTCTGATTTATCACACACTAAATCGTGGAGAATATCAGCATTTCTAATCTCTTCTATTGCATTTGGAATTTTTACTTTTGACAATTGGCTCAATATATCAATCTGTTCAAAGTCTGATTGTACTTCATATCTAGAATCAATTGCCTTTAAAACACAGTTAGTAAATTTATATGGACTTGCTGTTGCTGCTATAATTGTTTTAGTCATATCTTTAGTACATTCTTTATACTTTTCATAAACATTTGCCGCAACTGCTGTGTGTGTATCTAATACGTAGTTTGTATTTTCAAAAATTTCTTTTATTGTACTGCTGGTTTCATCTTCAGTTGCAAATCCACCATAAAAGTCTTTTAGCTGTTCCTTCATTATATTAGTAATTTCATATTTTCCTTCATTGCTTAGCTTACTCATTAATTCAGATGTATTCTCTGCTGAGGAATCTGCTATTTTGTAAATTAGTCTTTCTAAGTTACTTGATATTAAAATGTCCATTGATGGAGAAGTAGTTAATTTAAATTCTCTATTTCTGTCATAAATACCTGTGTCAAAGAAATCGTATAATACTTTATTATCATTTGATGCACATATTAGCTTCTGAATTGGAATACCCATCTCTTTTGCATAAGATGCTGCAAGTATATTACCAAAATTGCCTGTTGGAACTACTACGTTTACTAACTCATCTTTTTGTATTTCACCACTTTTATATAAGTTACAATATGAATACACATAATACACAATCTGTGGAACTAACCTTCCTATGTTAATTGAGTTAGCAGAAGAAAATTGATATCCTTTGTCTTCTAAGGCTTTACTAAGCTCTTTATCATTAAACATTGCTTTAACGCCATTTTGTGCATCATCAAAGTTTCCATTTATACCTATTACATAAGTATTATCTCCTTTTTGTGTACGCATTTGTTTTTCCTGAATCATACTTACGCCATCCTTTGGATAAAACACTATAATCTTAGTTCCTTCTACATCTGCAAACCCTGCCAAAGCAGCTTTACCGGTATCCCCTGATGTTGCTGTAAGAATAACAATTTCATTAGACACATTGTTTTTCTTTGCTGCTGTTGTAAGTAAATGAGGAAGAATTGATAATGCCATATCTTTAAAAGCAATTGTTGCACCATGAAATAATTCTAAATAGTAAGCTCCATTTACTTTTACAATCGGTGCAATTTCTTTTGTATCAAATTTATCATCATATGCTTTTTCGATACATTGCTTTAATTCAAACTCTGTATAATCAGTAAAGAAAAGTTTCATTACTTCATATGCAACTTCCTGATAAGTCATATTAGCTAAATCTTCAATTGCTATTTCTAATTTGGGAATTGATTTTGGAACATACAGTCCTCCGTCATCTGCCAACCCCTTTAATATAGCTTTTGAAGCAGTTACTTCTTCCATCTGATTTCTTGTACTACTATATAATAAGTTCATGTGCCATCATTCCTTTTTTTAGTTTGCTTGCATTATAGCATGTTTTTATTATACAGACAAGATAATTTATACCATTTTTGCCAAATTGTCAACTGATACTAATTCTTTTATATATGTAGATTTTTTTTGTGCACTTTTAACTTCTATATAAATTAACGTTAAAAGGAGCAGCTAAGCTGCCCCTCAATTTATGTTAATGGTATTTTTTTCTATTTTTTTAATGTATAAAATTCATGTCCTCCATATTTAAAGAGCCATTTCAAATTTTTATCAAACCAATTCATACTTCTTTTATCTGCTTTGGAGCGTGCCGAAAAGAATAATGCTCCTTTTGAATAGTCTTCACCGTTTAATGCTCTTTTAACTGCTTTTTTTGTTTCTTTAGTTACTTTTACTGACCAGAATCTTCCATCTTTTATAGGGGAAAATTGAACTGTACTTCCATTTTTTTGGAACACTACTTTTTTAACAGTGTTTGGAAATTGTTTGTGATCAACTCTATTTAATATTACATTTGCTACTAATATTTTTCCTTTAATGTCTTCACCTGTTGCCTCTGCTTCTACAATTCGTAAAAGAACCTGATAATCTTCATCTGATAATTTTCTTTTTGTTCCAGAATCTTTTTGTACGTTTTCTTTTTTAGTTTCAGTTTTCTTTGTCTCTTTCTTTTGTTCTGAATTTGTTTTATTTTCTGTAGTTTGTATCACTTCTTCTTTAGATTCTTTTATTATTTCTTCTTTTTGACTTGTTTGACCGTCAGATATTACTGCTATTCCTACTTGTATTGTTTTATCTATTATTTCTTCTACTGATTTTATTGGAGCTGTACCTTTTAAGCTTTCTTCTTTTATCCCTGTCCTAAAACCAACACCAACGGACACCAAGTTATTTGTAATTAATGTTTCATTGGCAATGTTTTCAATAGTAATTAAAAGTTCTTCATTAGTGGTCGTTTGCCAATTAGACAGTTCTAATACCTCTGGCTTATTTTTTGTTTCTTCAATTGTCTGCTCATTATTAAGTAAATCTGATTTTAAATTTGCTGCAACAACATTCATCTTTACACCACTTATATTTCCTGATGCTAAAGCCATTAATATTATTGAAACCAAAAATAATGATACTACTGTAAATAATTCATAAAATATTCCGGGTATCTTTTTTACAGCAGCTACAAACTTTTGTAGAAACGAGTTTAGGTTTAACATATAAACTTTACCTCTTTCTTAGTTTTTTGTTTTTTTAATCTTAACGCAATTATAGGCATGGTTTTGTAACTTGTCAATAAGCCTAGCGTAAGTTCAGAGTATTTTACAGTATTTTTTTTCCAATTGTTAAATTTTATTGTAATATCTCATAAAATATGCTTACATTTTTTAACTTTTTTGGCGTTTTTAGCTATAAAGTTTTTAAC
>JAVBPB010000117.1:0-11375 GCA_031549965.1 Mobilisporobacter sp.
TATCTATTGAAGGAACTGGGTTAGGGCTTGCTATTACGAAAAGATTAGTTGAACTTATGAATGGTCAAATATGGGTTGAAAGTGAAATAGGAAAGGGAAGTAGCTTTATATTTACTGTTTTATTTGATAATGTTACCGGAAGTATTGCTAAAAACAATTCTGAATTAAATGTAAAAAAACAACCTAATAAAAAAGCACATATTATTATGGCAGAGGATGATAAGGTAAATCAATTAGTAACTGGCAGAATGCTTGAGGAACTTGGATATACTTATGATATTGCAAATAATGGTCAGGAGGCGTTTGATTTATATTGTAAAAATCATTATGACATATGTCTTATGGATATACAAATGCCGGATGTTGATGGATTACAAGCTACCTATATGATAAGACAGGAAGAAAAGATAACGGGAAAACATTTGCCAATAGTAGCTCTTACTGCATTTGCTTTATATGGTGATAAAGAAAAGTTTTTGTCAAGAGGTATTGATGAATATTTATCAAAGCCATGTCAAATGAATGACTTATCTAATATGATTGTAAAGATTTTGGATAAAAAGGACATCTTTGAAAGTGCTAATCCATATGATAAAATTTTGTTAAACCTTACAGATTCTATTAATACAGATAACAGTCAAATCGATGGAATGACAATTGACACAATGGAAGTTATTAATATATTAGGTAAAGAAATTAAAAATCTTTCACTTGCCTTTGATAATGAAAATGCAAACGAAATTGATGAATGTGCTAATTTAGTAAAGGAGCATGCATCTAATATTAATTGTGACACTATTAAAGTTCTTGCATTTAGAATACAATTGCTTGCAAGAAAAAATAAACTTACAGAAGCAAAGGTTTTAAATTTAGAAATAAAGAGAAACTACAAAGAATTATGTATGAAAAAATAATATCTTATAAATAATTGAAAGGTGGTAGGTAGTATGAAAATTTTAATGGCGGAAGATGATTTAGCAAGTAGAAAGTTTTTATCTAAGTTTTTATCTCAGTATGGAGAGGTAGATGTTACTGTTGATGGAATTGAGGCAGTTGAGGCATTTATGTTAGCAATTGACATGGACGAACCATATCAATTAGTTTGTCTTGATATTATGATGCCAAAAATTGATGGTATTAAGGCACTTAAGGCTATTAGAGATATTGAGAAGAAGAGTAATATTCCAAGTGATAAGGCAGCAAAAATTATAATGACTAGTGCACTTAATGAGGCTGAGGTTGTTATGGATTCCTTTAATATTGGGAGTGAGGCGTATGCTAATAAGCCTATTAATACGGAGAAATTTGTTGAGGTTATGAAAAGGTTGGGGTTAATTGAATAGGTAGGTTTTAGGATCTGGGGGGGGCTTTGCCCTTTAGATCTTCAACCCTCAGAGAAACTTTATATTCTATGAAAAAAGCAGATAAGCCAGACATTCCAATGAGCCTATGGACGAAACATCATGTTCCATGATGTTTATAGTCTCATTTCCATGGCTTATAATGCTTTTTTCATAGAATATAAAGTTTCTCTGAGGGTAATTTAGGTTATTGAGGCAAAGCTGGCTATTCTAAACTATGTTATATAGTGTATAACTAATTATCGAAAATCAGTGATTACAGGAAATATATTGCACCATATTATAGCAATGTGATATAATAAGGTGTATTTTTGCAATTGTTGGTAAATATTTAATTTAAAGAATAGGTTTACTAAGATAAATATATAATAGGAGGAATTTTTAATGTCGGTAATTCAACAAGATAAAATAAGAAATTTTTGTATAATTGCTCATATTGATCATGGAAAATCAACTTTGGCAGATAGAATTATAGAAAAAACAGGATTGCTTACCAGCCGTGAAATGCAGGCTCAGGTTTTGGATAATATGGATCTTGAGAGAGAGAGAGGTATAACTATAAAGGCTCAGACTGTACGTACAGTTTATAGAGCAGATGATGGAGAGGAGTATATATTTAATTTAATTGATACACCGGGACATGTGGATTTTAATTACGAAGTGTCAAGAAGTCTTGCTGCATGTGAAGGTGCGGTGTTAGTTGTGGATGCGGCACAGGGAATTGAGGCTCAGACTTTGGCTAATGTTTATCTTGCCCTTGACCATAATCTTGATATAATGCCTGTAATTAATAAAATTGACTTGCCAAGTGCTGATCCAGAAAGGGTTAAGAATGAGATTGAGGATATTATTGGGCTTGAAGCTCATGAGGCTCCACTGATTTCTGCAAAGGTTGGAATTAATATTGAAGAAGTTCTTAGGCAGATTGTTGATAAGATTTCGCCACCTAAAGGCAGTATAGATAAGCCTTTGAAGGCTTTGATTTTTGATTCTATTTATGATTCTTACAGAGGGGTTATTATTTTTTGTAGGGTCATGGATGGTAGGATTTCTAAAGGAACACCAATAAAGATGATAGCTACGGGGGCAACTGCTGATGTGGTGGAGGTTGGATATTTTGGTGCAGGACAATTTATACCATGTGAGGAATTAACAGCGGGTATGGTTGGATATATTACGGCAAGCCTTAAGAATGTTAAGGATACAAGAGTTGGTGATACAGTTACTAATTCAGTAAATCCTTGTAAGGAAGCTCTTTCTGGATATAAGAAAGTTAATCCTATGGTGTATTGCGGAATGTATCCGGCAGACGGGGCGAAATATCCGGATTTAAGAGATGCTCTTGAAAAGCTCCAGCTTAATGATGCTTCACTTCAATTTGAACCGGAAACTTCTATTGCCTTAGGATTTGGATTTAGATGTGGATTTTTAGGATTGCTTCATTTAGAGATAATTCAGGAAAGACTTGAAAGAGAGTATAATCTTGATATTGTTACAACGGCACCAAGTGTTATTTATAAGGTTCATAAGACTAATGGAGAGGTAATAGAGCTTACAAATCCATCTAATTTGCCAGAACCTACTGAAATTGCTTATATGGAAGAGCCTATTGTAAGTGCTGAGATAATGGTTACAACGGAATTTGTTGGACAAATTATGGGGTTGTGTCAGGAAAGAAGAGGAGTATATCTTGGAATGGAATATATGGAGGAAACCAGAGCATTATTAAAGTATGATCTTCCGTTGAATGAAATAATTTATGACTTTTTTGATGCACTAAAATCCAGATCAAGAGGATATGCTTCATTTGACTATGAGATGAAAGGTTATGAAAAGTCTGAATTAGTAAAACTTGATATACTTATTAATAGAGAAGAAGTGGATGCTTTATCCTTTATTGTACATGCAGAGTCTTCTTATGAAAGAGGCAGAAAAATGTGCGAAAAATTAAAGGATGAAATTCCAAGACATCTTTTTGAAATTCCTATTCAGGCAGCAATTGGAAGTAAGGTTATTGCAAGGGAAACTGTAAAAGCAGTTAGAAAGGACGTACTTGCAAAATGTTATGGTGGTGATATTTCCAGAAAGAGAAAACTTCTTGAGAAACAAAAAGAAGGTAAAAAAAGAATGAGACAGATTGGAAATGTTGAGGTACCGCAAAAAGCATTTATGAGTGTGTTAAAGCTGGATGAAAATTAAAAATGGGTAATAATACTAGTAAGTTGCCCTTAGGTATATATATTCACATTCCATTTTGCATAAAGAAGTGTAGTTATTGTGATTTTTTATCAATGCAGGCTGATGACTTATTAGCTAGGGATTATATATCAGCAGTAATAAAAGAAATTGAGTTAATTAAAGATTTATATAAGGATTACTTTGTTAAAACAATATTTATTGGAGGTGGAACTCCATCTTCAATAAAAGAATCCTTTATAACTAAGATATTGGATACTATATATAAGAATTTTAATATGGATCTTTTAGAAGTATCTATTGAAGTAAATCCCGGAACAGTTAATAAGGAAAAACTTACTGAATACAAAAAATCAGGAATAAACAGATTAAGTATTGGTTTGCAGACAGCTAATAATGACGAATTAAAATTATTATCAAGGATTCATACCTTTGAGGATTTTTTACAGACTTATTCATTAGCTATAGATGTAGGCTTTTCAAATATAAATGTAGACTTAATGTCTGCCCTTCCTAATCAAACTATAAACAGTTGGATAGATACTCTTAATAAAATAGTTAATCTAAAGCCACAGCATATTTCAGCATATAGCTTAATAATAGAAGAAAATACGCCTTTTCATAATCAATTCTTAAATAATCAATTAAATTTACCAAATGAAGATATGGAAAGAGAAATTTATTACAAAACTAATGAGATTTTATCCCAACATGGTTATTTTAGATATGAAATATCAAATTACTCTAAGCCTGATTATAAGTGTATTCATAATTTATCATATTGGGAAAGAGCTAACTATTTAGGAATTGGACTTAATTCTTCCTCATTAATAGATAATTATAGGTTTAAAAATATAGATAATATTTCAAAATATATTGAAAAAGCTTCTAAAATGGAATCAGTAATAACTGATAAAAATAAATTAACAATAAAGGAACAAATGGAAGAGTTTGTTTTTTTAGGGCTTAGAATTACAGAGGGTATATCTAAACTTAATTTTAAAAAGATATTTAATAAAGACATAGTGGATGTTTATGAGAAGCCAATAACTAATTTAATTAAAAACAATTTATTAATTGATTCAGGAGATAAATTAAAACTAACACATAGAGGTATAGATATTAGTAACTATTGCTTATCGGAATTTTTAATATAAATTGTTGACTTAGCACAATAATAAAGGTATACTATATTGTGGTAAGAAATTGGAAATTTCTATCAAATTTTAAGTTATGTTGACATAACTAGTAGGAGGAATAATAGAAATGAATGCAAAGAAAAGTACTTTTTTTATAGGTACAATTATTGTAATTGCAATTGCATTGTTAGCTTTTTTTGGCCTTGGAGAAATAAAAGGTGCTAATAAAATGCGATTTGGAATTGACATCAGGGGTGGTGTTGAGGCAATATTTAAACCTGTCAATTTAGATAGAGTGCCAACTCAACAAGAACTTGATTCAGCAAGAAGCGTAATTGAAAGCCGTTTGGATGCTAAAAACATTCTTGACAGAGAAGTTACAGTTGATAAGGTTGAAGGTCATATTATTGTTAGATTTCCTTGGAAATCTGATGAAGCAGACTTTAATCCAGAAGCATCTATAGCAGAACTTGGAGAAACAGCAGAACTTACTTTTAAAGATCCAGATGGAAATGTATTAATTGAAGGAAAACACATTAAACACAGTGAAGTTGCAAGAGACCCTAACACTGGGGAATTCGTTGTATCACTTTCTTTTGATTCTGAAGGTGCTAAATTATTTGAAGAAGCAACAGGAAAATTAATTGGCAAAAATATGGGAATATTTATGGATGAAAATATAATTTCTAATCCACAAGTTCAAAAGAAAATTTCCGGTGGAGAAGCAATCATAAATGGTATGGAAAATAAAGAAGAAGCTACTGCATTATCCGAAAAAATAAATGCAGGTGCACTGCCATTTTCCATGACAACAACAAATCATAATTCAATTAGTCCAACTCTTGGAAGTGGTGCATTAAAAACAATGATGGAGGCTGGATTAATAGCATTTATTTTAGTTTGCTTATTTATGATTTTCTTTTATAGATTGCCAGGTGTTATTAGCTGTATAGCCCTTATATTACAAATATCATTACAACTATTAGCTCTTTCTGCACCTCAATTTACCTTAACCCTTCCAGGTATAGCTGGTATTATATTATCAATTGGTATGGCAGTAGATGCAAATATAATTATATCAGAAAGAATTTGCGAAGAATTAAGAAAAGGGTATTCCATCAGAAAAGCAATACAAGCAGGATATGCAAATGCTTTTTCATCTGTACTTGATGGTAACGTAACAAGTGCAATTGTTGCGGTAATCCTTATGATATTTGGTTCAGGAGCAATGTTAAGTTTTGGTTATACCCTACTTACAGGAATTTTCTTAAACTTTATAGCAGCAATTTTTACCTCTCATAAATTATTAGATTCTATAGTTTTATTTAAAGGTATGGACAATTTAAAATTATATGGAGTAAGAAAAGAACGTAAAACAATATCATTTTATAAAAAAAGATGGATAGCTTTTTCTGTATCTATCGGAATGATGGTAATAGGACTTGTTTTTAGTTTTATTAACGGAGTTAAATTAGATACACAGTTTGTTGGTGGAGCTATTCTTAAATATACATTTGAAGGCGATATAGATGTTGATACAATGGGAAATACTGCAAGCAATGTAATTGACAGACCAACGGCTGCTCAAATCACTACAGACCCTGCAACTGGTGAACAAAAGCTAGTTCTAACTCTTGCAGGCAACAATGGTATTACTCCAGACGAACAGCTTAAATTAACAGAAGCTATAGAAAGTGAATACAGTAATCTAAATATAAACTTATCAGAATCTTTTGTAGTTGAACCATATATAGGCCAAAAGGCTTTAAATAATTCAATAATTGCAATTGTATTATCATTAGTATTAATTATAGCCTATGTATGGATAAGATTCTCAATACTATCAGGTCTATCAGCCGGTGTTACAGCTGTTATTGCTTTGGCACACGACATTATAATAGTATTTTTCATATTCGTATTATTTAAAATACCTCTAAATGATGCATACGTTGCAGTATCCTTAACAATTATCGGGTACTCAATTAATGATACCATAGTATTATATGATAGAATCAGAGAAAACAAAAAAGCACAACTTGGTTTATCATTAGGTGATTTAGTAAGTATGAGTATAACACAAACATTAGGTAGAACAATAAAAACTTCAGTTACAACTACAATTTGTATGACAATAATCTTGGTATTTTCAATTTTATATGGAATAACATCTATTAAGGTGTTTTCATTACCTATGTTGTTTGGGCTGATTTGCGGTTGTTATTCAACTATATTTATTGCAGGACCGTTATGGGTTTCATGGCAGGAATTTAAGGAAAGAAGAAGTAATGGGAAAACTTTAGAGAATTAATGTTGAATTATTCAAATGAGACTATAAAACCAGTTGGTTTATAGTCTCATTTGCATGTCGGTTTTTTAAGCACAAAGCCCCTCTTATGAAGTAGAAAGAAATGTCAAAGCTCATCAAGCATTCCCCCCCAATACTTGTTTCCTATAAGCAGAAGGAGAAGCCCCAGTAGTCTTCGCAAATTGTTTTGAAAAAGAATAACAGTCACCATACCCAACTAAAGTAGCAGTCTCCTTTATACTAATTCCATTAAGAAGACTTAGCTGTGACTTGTAGATTTTTTGTTTTGTGCGATATTGCATAGGGGATATGCCAATGGATTGTTTGAATAATTTCCTAAAAGATTCGTATCCAATGTTAAGTTTATCTGCAATATCCTCCATTCGAATATCAAGAGATAAATCAGATTCTAGCAGTGAACAGGCTTTTTCAATTAATTGTTTTTCTGTAGAAGACTCAGATACTATTATAGAACTTTTATGTAATAGTAAAATCATTCGCTGAGCATCTAAAAATATTTCAGGAAGCTCATGCCTTTTAGCATTTTTAAGGTTATTAAATAAAGTCAGTAATTCAAACATTATTTTGGGTGTAATAACGCAGTGAGAAACATAAGGGTGTTTTTTTATTGGTATTAAATTGTTTAAATAGTCATAAGATTTTGTGCCAATATTAATAAAAAATTCTAGCCATTCTTCTTTTGAATCTACTTCAGTAGAGTGGATTTCATTTGGAAGCCTTTGAACCAGAGAGCCAGGAGTTATTAAGTAGGAATTTTCATTTGTGTCTATATATTTTCCCTTTCCGGATAATAAAATAAAACAACTGTAAAATGGTATAGAAAAATTATATTGGGATGATTTGCTTCCCAATTTACGCATAAAACCACAAGTTATATATTCTTTTTTATTTTCATATTCAAAAAAATTGTAAGCCATGTCGTTTCCCATTGTTAATAAATTAGGAAATGCGGCAAAAATATCATTTAACATAACGCCTCCTATATAATTGTATGTAATACCAAATTGGATATAAAAAATGCCAAATGAAACATTTAAATAAAAAAATTAATGAACTATAATGATTATACAATAAAGAAAAGGCAAAGTAAATCTTCAAATTAATTAATACTTCCTTTGCCATATTAAACAAAATATATTGAAATGAGGTATGAGTTTATGAATAAAAATATGAAAAATAATATTGTAAATGGTTTTTTAGATGTTAGGGGAAGAAAGATTGTTAATGGTGATGGCAAGGAAATTGTATTAACTGGTTGGGGCATTGGTAACTGGATGTTATGTGAAGGATATATGTGGAAGTCCAGAGGAAACAGTCGATTTGACAGGCCAAGACGTATTGAGTCTGTTATTCAAGAACTTACAGGCAGTGAGTACGCAAGGAACTTTTGGAAGAGATTTAGAGAAAATTATTTTACTGAAGAAGATGTTAAATATATGGCTGAGCTTGGATACAACTCAGTTAGGATACCAATAAATTCAAGACTATTTTTAAAAGAAGAGCCGGGTATTAATTGGTGTGAAGAAGGATTTGAGCTTTTAGATAAATGTATTGATTGGTGTGAAAAATATCGTATTTATGCTTTTATAGATTTACATGGAGCACCAGGAGGGCAAACAGGGGATAATATTGATGATTCTATTGATGATATGCCACGATTGTTTATGGATGAGGATTATTTCGATAAAGGAGTAGAATTATGGAAAAAACTGGCAAAAAGGTATAAAGATAGATGGATTGTAGGAGGATATGATCTGTTAAATGAACCAATAAGGCCAGTACGTTTACCAGAACATAAAAATGTTGATTATTTAGTACCAAAATTATGTGAATTTTATGATCGTGCAATTAGTGAAATTAGATGTATAGACAAAAAACATTTAATAACCCTTGAAGGCCATCATTGGGCAACAGAAACTAATGTATTTTATAAAAAATATGATGAAAAAATGGTAATACATTTTCACCGTTATGCCTGTATGCCTGATTTACAAAGCTTTACAGAATATATTGAGCTTTCAAAAAAATGGAATTGTCCTATTTGGCTTGGAGAAACAGGAGAAAACATGATTGAATGGTTTACAGCTATGTATCCGTTATCTATGGAATTAGGAATTGGATATAATGTTTGGCCATGGAAGAAGATGGGGTGTGTAAACTCCCCTTGCTCAGTAAATGAACCACAGAATTGGGATAAAATTATTGAATATACAAATGGTGGGAAAAAGCCAACATATGAAGAAGCTCATTCAATTTTAGATGAATATTTAGAAAATATGAAGTTAGAAAATTGCACCAAAAATGAATTGGTTTCTAAATCTGTATTAAGACAGCCGGGAAGTATAATCAGAGGAACAGACTTTGATGAACTTCCAGGCAAAGGATTTTCCTTTTCTGGATTAAGAACTCAAGAAAATCCATTTAAATATAGAATAAATACAGGAATGGAGATCATTGATAAATTTCCGGATATTCAAAAAGAATTTGGTTTTGATTGTTTATTTAAAAGATTTGTATTAGGATTAAATGAAGGAGAATTTTCAACCTATTCATTAAATGATATTACAAACAAAAATAAATTTTCGATAAATCTATTTTCAAATAATGAATCAATTATGAAGATATATCAGGACAACAAAATTATTGGTGAATACAATATTTCACCAAAAAAAGACAGACAGATTTTAGAAAATCTTTTTTTAATCGAATCTGAAAAGTCTATAATTAAGATAGAAGTTTTAAAAGGAAGAGTAGAAGTTGAAAGTATTGTGACAGAATAGAGGTTAACTATGGAAGTTACTTATAATAAAAAAGAAGAGTTTAAAGAGTTTTTTAATGGTATAATTACAATAGGTGTACCAATTATGATACAAAGCTTAATAAATAGTTTAGTTAATATGCTGGCAGTAGTTATGGTTGGACAATTGGGGGAAGTAGAAATAACTGCTTCTTCTCTAGGCAATGCATGGTTTATGCTATACATATTGTTATGTGGTGGAATAACAGCCGCAGGCGGTATATTTGTCGCACAAAATTGGGGAAAAAAAGCGATTAATAAAATACATCAATACATGGGAATAATGTTCATAGGAGCATCCGCCATAATGTTAGTATTTTCTATATCTTCAATTTTTTTTTACAATACAATAATACATTTTTATTCAAAGGATATTGAAGTAATACAAGTAGGAGGAAAATACATTCAGATCATAGGATTTGCATTTCTATTCTTCACTATCACTAACGTTTTTGTTACATCACTTAGAAGTATTGAGAATACAAAAATTCCAATGTTAGGTACGGTGTTAGCCTTAATATGTAATTTGTTTTTTAATTACTTACTTATCTTTGGCAATTTAGGATTTCCAAAGTTAGGGGTATTAGGAGCAGCAATAGCAACATTAATTGCCAGAATTTTTGAATGTAGTTTCATAGTTATGTATGTCTACTTGAAAAAAATGCCAATTGCAGGCTCACTAAGTGATTTTTTCAAAATTGAATTAATAACAGTAAAACAGTATTTAAAATATGGTTTTTTCATAATCCTTGGAGAAATAAGTTATGCAATAGCAAACACCTTATATAATGTTGCTTACAAATACACAGGAACCCAGTCGCAAGCAGCCCTTCAAATTGTTGGAAGCATCCGCTCTTTAGCAATGGTACTAACTCTTGGTATAGGTGCTAGTGCAGGAGTTATAATAGGTAAAATGCTAGGAATGGGTCTATTAGAAAAAGCAAAAAGATTTTGCAGACGTTACCTGATTTTTGCTCCGTTGATAGCAGCAATAATTGCACTAATAATGGTAATAATGTCTCCCTTAATACTAACATTGTTTAATATAAGTGATGAATCACTAGGGTATGCGAAAAAAATGATATGGGTTCTTGCATTCCAATTACCATTTATAGCATCAAACTTTACAATTGTAGCAGGAATACTACGTTGCGGAGGTGACAGTACCTACTGTTTTGTAGCAAATACAGTAGCTGCCTGGTTTTTCGGACTTCCAATAGCCTTTTTGGCAACAACAGTATGGCATCTTCCAATTTACTTGGTATTTCTTCTAATAACTATTGATGAAGTAAGTAAATTTATAATATGTCTTCCACGTGCTATAAAAAATAAGTGGATTAATAACCTTACTTAGAGTACTATTAGCATTCCCTAGATACAAACATGCCAATGTCGCTGACTTAAGGTTTTGTCCTACGGACGCTCAATGTCGTCAACTTAAGGTTTTTGTGTAACGAACGCATTGCCTTTTAGATACCGCCCCCTCAGAAAAACATTATAATTTATGAAAAAATCAGATAAGCCAAACATTCCAATGAGCCTATGAAAAAGCATCA
>JAVBPB010000157.1:0-39106 GCA_031549965.1 Mobilisporobacter sp.
GTCAAGACTTTGCTTGCAAAGGCTTGTAAAAAACATGCTGAAGGAGGGTAAGGCAAACAATTGGATATATATAAATTCATATTTATCTGAAATAATTCGATAATCTAAATTAAGCAATTTTAAGAGGTTAACCTTAACTAGCTTGTAAATTGAAACATAAAATCCTTAAGTTTGACGACATTGAGCGTCCGTTCGTTAATTAAACACAAGCTATAACATTGAATAGCAATCATATATGTTTTGTAAGATCAAACCGAACATTTTCTTGATTTTAACAATTGATTGCGGTATAATTTTAGAAATGTTTAAGAATACATAACACGGAGGTCATTATGAAACAAGCAATTCGTCAAGTTGTAGAAGGAAGAGATTTATCTATTGAAGAAGCGAAAAGAGCCATGGACTTAATGCTTAGCGGAATGGCTACCCAAGCACAAATAGGTGCTTTCCTTACAGCTTTAAGACTTAAAAGTGAAACTTTGGATGAGATTATTGGATGTGCAACGGTGCTTAGGGATAAGGCGGAACATATTTCCCCTAAAGTACCTGATTATATAGATCTAGTTGGGACTGGAGGAGATTGTACCAATACTTTTAATATATCTACAACAGCTTCTTTTGTGGTTGCTGCATGTGGACTTTCGGTGGCTAAACATGGAAACAGATCTATATCAAGTAAAAGCGGTTCGGCTGATATTTTGGAAGCATTAGGCGTTAATATTTTACTTGAGCCATCTGTGGTTGAGAAATGTGTAGAAGAAGTTGGGATTGGCTTTATGTTTGCTCAAACATTTAATAAATCTATGAAATATGTTTCACAAGCTAGAAGTGATATGGGGATACGTTCTATTTTTAATATTTTAGGACCCCTTTCAAATCCATCTGGAGCTAAATATCAATTAATTGGAGTATTTAATCCTGATTTAACCGAAGTTTTTGCACAAGCAATGAGAGTTATGGGAATTGAAAGTGCCATGGTTGTAAATGCTAAGGATGGAATGGATGAGATTTCAATATCATCTGACACGGTAGTTTCTGAAATTAGAAATGGTAAAATCAAGAATTATGTAATAACACCAGAACAGTTTGGTTTTAAAAGAACATTTTTGGAGTGCTTAAGGGGTGGTACACCAAAAGTTAATGCAGATATAACTATGGATATTTTATCTGGAACATTGGGATATAGAAGAGATATTGTAGTTTTAAATGCGGGAGCAACATTATATGTGGGGCATAAAGCGGATTCTATTGAAGAAGGAATCGAAATGGCAACATCAGCACTTGATAAAGGTCTGGCAATGAAAAAATTAGAAGAATTAGTTGCATTTACTAATAATTCTGATAATATAAAAGGAATAGAAAGAATAGATAAAGAATAAATTTAAATATCTGTGGCAAAGGATAGAGGAGATAGGTATGCAGCTTAAAAAATTATTAGAGAATCTGGAGTATACATGTGTAAAGGGTAGTTTAGATAAAGAAGTGAAAGATGTTATATACGATTCCAGACAGGTTACTTTAGATACTTTATTTGTTTGTATAAAAGGAACTGTAAGAGATAGTCATGATTTTGCAGAGGAAGTAGTTAATAAGGGAGCGGTTGTATTAGTTGTTGAAAGGGAAGTTGATGTTTTAGATGATGTAACGGTAATTAAGGTAAATGATGCACGGTTAGCACTAGCAGTACTATCTTCAGCCTATTTTAATCATCCTGCCAAAGAACTTAAAGTAATAGGTATTACTGGAACAAAAGGTAAAACAACAACTACTTACATGATTCGCAGTGTATTAATGAAAGCTGGATTAAAAGTTGGGCTTATTGGTACAATAGAGACAATTATAGGAGATGAGCATATTCCAGCTCAAAATACTACCCCTGAGTCTTATTTACTTCAAAAATATTTAAGACAAATGGCAGACCAAGGGTGTCAGTGTGTTGTAATGGAAGTGTCTTCACAAGGTTTGATGATGAATAGGGTTGCTGGATTTGAATTTGATTATGGAATATTTACAAATATAGAGCCTGATCATATAGGACCTAATGAACATAAAGATTTTTCGGAATATTTATTATGTAAAAGTATGCTGTTTAAGCAGTGTAAGGTAGGAATTGTAAATATTGATGATCCTCATGTTTTAGAGATTATAAAGGAGCATACATGTGAAATCGAAACATTTGGGCTTATGGAAAAGGCAGATTTATTTGCAGATAATATAAAGTATATTACTAAAGACGGAATACTTTGTATTGAATATGATTTAAAAGGAAAATTGGATTTTCATATAACCGTAAATGTACCTGGAAAATTTAGTGTATATAATTCTTTAACAGCTATTTCAATTTGCAGTCATTTTAATATACCTATTGAGACAATTAAATCAGCACTATCTGCTGTTTTAGTTAAAGGAAGAATAGAAATGATACCTGTATCTGATAAATACACTTTGTTAATAGATTATGCCCATAACGCAATGAGTTTGGAAAGTTTACTAACCACATTAAAAGAGTACAATCCAAAAAGATTGGTATGCATGTTTGGTTGTGGTGGAAATCGCTCAAAAATCAGGCGTTTTGAAATGGGAGAAATATCTGGTAAACTATCTGATCTTACAGTTATTACTTCTGATAATCCAAGAAATGAACAGCCAGAAGATATAATAGAAGATATTAAAACGGGAATAATAAAAACTTCAGGGAAATTTGTGGAGATATGTGATAGAAAAGAAGCAATCAAATATTGTATTGAAAATGCATTAGAAGGAGATATAATAGTTTTTGCCGGAAAAGGTCATGAGGATTATCAGGAAATAAAAGGTGTTAAATATCCAATGGATGAAAGAGAAATTATAAAAGAAATAACTGGCGTAAGGTGGTAGCAAAATGAAGGCAATAACTGTAAAAGAAATATTAGAAGCGGTTAATGGAAGATTAATTTCTGGAAATGATAATATATTAATTACTAATGTTTGTACAGATTCAAGAAAGATAGAACAAGATGGTTTATTTGTACCTATAATTGGAGAAAAGGTAGATGCACACGATTTTATTGAAAGTATACTAATTAATGGGGGTTCGGCTACTTTTACTAACAGAGAGCTTGATAATTACTTAGATAAAAAAGCATATATATTAGTAGATGATTCTGTTACAGCCCTACAGGCTTTGGGTAAGTACTATAGATCAAAGTTTGATATTCCGATTATTGGAATCACAGGAAGTGTTGGAAAAACTTCAACTAAAGAAATGATTTTCTGTGCTTTAAAGTCAAAATTTAATGTTTTGAAAACTTTGGGAAATATGAATAGTCAGGTTGGTTTGCCACTTATGCTTTTTCATTTAAATGACGAGCATGAAATCGGCGTAATTGAAATGGGTATTAGTGAAAATAAAGAAATGTCCAGACTTTGTAATGTATCAATGCCTCATGATGCAGTAATAACTAACATTGGAGTATCCCATATAGCACAATTAGGTACAAGAAAAAACATAATGCTTGAAAAGTTAAATATTATTAATCATTTTGATGATAGCAGTACTTTGTTTTTAAATGGTGATGATGAATTATTAAAAACCCTAATAGATAATAATGTGACTAAAAATATAATTTCATATGGTCTTTCTAAAGAATGTACATTTAGGGCAGAAAATATAATAACAGACGGAGATTATACAGTTTTTACTCTATATTATCCAGATGGAAAAGAAGAGATAAGAATACCTGTACTTGGAATGCATAATGTATATAATGCATTGGTATCCATAGCTATAGCTAATAAATATGGGATTTTGCCTGGTGAGTCAAAACTTGGGTTATTGGATTATGCACCAATTGCCATGCGTGGGCAAATTGGTGTGTATAATGGTGTGAAATTAATAGATGATTCGTATAATGCAAGCCCTGATTCAATTAAAGGCGGTATTAATATACTCTTGTCACTTTCAGAGGTTAACAAAAGGATAGCTGTATTGGCTGATGTATTGGAGCTTGGAGACATTTCATATGAATGTCATTATGAAATTGGAAAATATATTGTGAAAAATCCAGTTGATGAAGTTATTACTATTGGAAAAAATTCATTAGCTATTTATAATGCTATAAATGCTGAGGCTTCTCATGTTATTAAAGCAACACCTTTTAAAACCAATGATGAAGCTATTAATTATTTAAAAAGTATTTTAAAGAGTGGAGATGGAGTTTTAGTAAAGGGCTCAAGAGGTATGCATACAGAGGAAATTGTTAATGCTATAAAGGAAAGATAACTACTTATGGAGGAATTTTAATGATTACATTTAAATTTGATGCACAGATATTACAATCTGATGAGGTAGGAGCAGGAGCATTCATAATGTTTCCTTTTGATACAGTATCTTGCTTTGGAAAGAAAAACCAAATTAAAGTCAGATGTACTTTTGATGGTATAGAATATAGAGGATCAATTGTAAATATGGGAGCAGGGCCTTGTATTGGAATCTTAAAGTCCATTAGAGAAAAGTTAAATAAACAGCGTGGAGATATGATTTATGTGGAACTATATGAAGATAAAGAAGAAAGAATTATTGAAATTCCTAAAGAATTAGAAGATGCATTTAAATTAAATGAAAATGCAAAGAAGTTTTATGAAACTTTATCTTATACAAACAAAAAGCAGTATGCAGATTATATTACAAGTGCTAAGAAACAAGAAACTAAAGATGCTAGATTAATTGTAGTGATAGATAAGTTGGAAAATGGTGTTAAGAAATTAAAGTAATTGGTTGGCTTTTGGAATGTGATAAAAATTAATATTAATTGGGCAGAATAGTAGCATAAAAATCTTAAAAATATAAATTTAAATTTGTTTCTTGCAATCAGGTTTAGAATAATATATAATTTCTTTGTTAGATAAAAAATTTAACATTATATATTAGGAAACGTACCGAAGAGGCTGTAACGGCCCTGACTCGAAATCAGGTTGTCGGGTAACCGGCACGTGGGTTCAAATCCCACCGTTTCCGTTATTTATTTGGTATTTAAAGTTTTAGGATGCCATTTATTAGCATATTTTTTACTATGATATCTCAAGCAAAAACTGCTGATTAAAAGAACAGCAGTTTTTGGTCTATTTTATTCTTGTGCAGAATTTTCTGCGGATACTTCCTTTTTAGGCATATTGCGTTTTAATTGTTCAGTTTCCTTAGTAAGAGACTCTTTTTTACTATCTTTTGACGTTGCCTTTTGTACAGTAGTTTTACTCATTTTATCACCTTCCTTCGTAGTAGTCTTTGTGAAATAATATAAATTTATACATTTATCCTTTTACAATTGACATTTGAATATTATGGGTACAGATGGTGCAGATTCAGAATTATTTTGTGAATGCAAATGGGCAATGTGATGTTAGTTGAATACGAAAATATAATAAGTAACACTTAAACTTATTAAGAATATAATGAATAAAAGTTAATAGATAGGGATGTACATTATGCAATGTCCAACAAAAATGATTCATATAATAAGGCAGGGAGAAGATCTTGAATCAATAGCCAGAAATCATATGACTACTGTGGAAGAAATTTTACAGGCTAATCCACAAGTAAACCCATATGACTTGTACGTTGGAGATGTATTAACAATATGCATGAAAAATAATTTCTTTGTTAGCGAAAGTGTATATACCAGATTAATTAGAAGCATGGAAAATGGAGAACCAACACAGTCTATTGATAACGAAGCCACAAATGAATTAAAAGATATTATGAAAAAGGCATGGCTTCAGAAAGGATTTTGGACACATATATTACTCGTAAGCGTTATTGAACAATTAAAAGATGAAAATGAAGTAACAAAAAGAATAATGGAAAATCCATTGGATTTAGAAAGTATATATAGCAGATACTATGATTCAACTGTAGATGTACGAATTTCAGAACTTTTTAAACAACATTTAGATATAGTAAAAAAATATATAGAAAGTTTAGTATACAAAAATGAAGAAGAGGCAAATAGGCTTAGTCAACAGTTATATTCAAATGCTGATGATGTTGCTTATTTTATTTCCGCTATAAATCCGTATATTGACCAAAAAAAATTAAAGAATATGCTTTATGAGCACATAGATTTAATAAAAAAACAAATAGCAGCCAGAATAGACGGAGATTATACAAGTGAAATAGCAATCTATGATCTTGGAGAACAGCAGGCAGTAGAATTGGCAAATGAGTTATCTAATGCAATTATACAACAATTTCCTGATAAATTTGTTTAGACAAAAAAACTAATTACTATTTGTTCCTTGCAAATAAGAAAAAAATAATATATAATTGCCAATATAGTATTTTGAGCTAATAATAAAAACAAAAGTTGAAAGGAAATCAGATGATTAATATAACTAATTTAAGCAATGGAATTAGAGTTATATGTGAAGAGATGACATACCTTAGATCAGTATCATTTGGATTATGGGTTAAAGTTGGCTCTGCAAACGAAGATGAGTACAACAATGGTATTTCCCATATGATAGAACATATGCTGTTTAAAGGTACAAAGAATAGAAGTGCAAAAGAGATAGCAGATGAAATGGCAAGTATAGGCGGCAATCTAAACGCATTTACAAGCAAAGAATGTACATCTTACTATACAAGAACATTAGATGAGCATATTTATAAGGCAATAGATATAATATCTGATATGATTCTTAATTCTAATATAGATGAGTCTGATCTTGAGAAGGAAAAAGGTATAATAATTGAAGAGATAGATATGTATGATGATTCACCAGAAGATCTAGTACATGAGATGCTTCAAAAAAATATATGGAACAGACATCCTCTTGGATATATTATTTCGGGAGAAAAAGAGAATGTAAGATCATTTACAAGAAAAGACATTATTGATTATATGTTAAAACATTATGTAGCAGAAAATATAGTAATATCATTAGCAGGTAATTTTTCGTCAAAAGAAATACTTCCAATATTAGAGGAAAAATTTGGGGAGATACCGTCAAATAAGAATCTGTCAGAAACAACAGTACCAGAATATAATAAATGTATCTATACAAAAACAAAAGACATTGAGCAGGTACACTTAAATGTGGCATTTGATTCTATTTCCTACCTTTCAGAAGAAAAGTATACCTTATCAATAGTAAACTCAATACTTGGAGGAAGTATTAACTCAAGACTTTTTATGGAAATAAGAGAAGAGCTTGGACTCACATACTCAATTTATACTTATGGAAGCTCATATAAGGATGCTGGTCTTTTTCATGTATATGCGGCTATGAATCCATCACAGACAGAATTAGTTTTTGATAAAATAATAGAAGTAATTGAAAAATTAAAAGCTGAGGGCATAACTGAGGATGAATTAATAAAAACAAAAGAGCAGATAAAAACTGAATTAATAATAAACAGTGAAAGTACTCAAAGCAGAATGAATACAAACGGAAAATCAATAATTTGCCGTGGCTTCATTACCCCACTTGACGATACAATTAAAAAATTAAATCAAGTTACAACTAAAGATATTAAAGAATTTTTAGAAAAATACTTTAATTATTCAGCATGTAGCATATCACTTGTAGGAAATTTAGCAGAAATTAATATAAATAAATTAGAAGATAAATGGAAAAGTTTATAATGCTTGGGGATGATTTTATGAAAGAACAACTATTAATTAAAATTGAACAAATTGAAGAAGCAAAGGACTTACCCCTTCCTAAATATATGAGTGAAAATGCTGCCGGTATGGATTTATACGCAAGCATTAATGAAGATTTAATTCTAAATAAAGGTGAAATCTTATTAATACCAACAGGAATAAAAATTGCTATTCCTGTTGGATATGAAGCACAAATAAGACCAAGAAGTGGTTTAGCCTTAAATAATGGTATAGTAATACCTAATTCTCCTGGAACAATAGATGCTGATTACAGGGGAGAAATTAAAGTTATCTTAATGAATTTAGGAAAGAATGATTTTGTAATTCATAGGGGTGACAGAATCGCACAAATGATTATAAATAAAGTAGAAATTATAGAATGGGAAATAGGCTGCCTTGATGAGACTAAAAGAGGTGAAGGCGGTTTTGGACATACTAAAATTTAATAATTTGGAGGATTAACAATGAATAACAATTATAAAAGAGAAACTACATGCGTGCAAGGTGGATGGCAGCCTAAAAACGGTGAACCAAGAGTACTACCAATTATTCAAAGTACAACATTCAAATACGAAACCAGTGCTCAAATGGGAAGACTTTTTGATTTAGAAGAATCAGGATATTTTTATTCACGTCTTCAAAATCCTACCCTTGATGCAGTTGCTGCTAAAATAGCAGCTTTAGAAGGCGGAGTTGCAGCAATGTTAACTTCTTCTGGACAAGCAGCTAATACATATGCTATACTAAACATATGTTCAGCTGGTGATCATGTTGTAAGTGCATCAACGATTTATGGAGGTACATTTAATTTATTTGGTGTTACATTAAAGAAATTTGGAATTGATTTTACATTTGTAGATCCAGATGCAAGTGCAGAAGAACTTGAGAAAGCATTTAAGCCTAATACAAAAGCACTATTTGCAGAAACCATAGCAAACCCTGCATTAGTTGTTGCAGATATTGAAAAACTTTCGAAAGTAGCCCATAAACAGGGAGTTCCTTTAATTATTGATAATACATTTGCTACACCAATTAATTGCAGACCTTTTGAATGGGGAGCAGATATAGTAGTACATTCAACAACTAAATATATGGATGGACATGCAACTAATGTTGGAGGATGTATTGTTGACAGCGGAAACTTTGACTGGGATAAATACGCTCATAAATTCCCAGGTCTTACAGAGCCAGATCCATCTTATCATGGTTTAGTTTATACAAAAAGCTTTGGAAAAGGTGCATATATTACAAAAGCCACAGTTCAGCTAATGCGTGACTTAGGCTCGATACAATCACCTCAAAATGCATTTTTACTAAATATAGGACTTGAAACACTTCACCTTAGAATGGCCCGCCACTGTGAAAATGCACAGAAGGTTGCTGAATATTTAGAAGCTAATGAATTAGTGGGATGGGTTAATTACTGTGGACTTAAAAGTAACAAATACTATGAGTTAGGTAACAAATACCTTCCAAATGGTTCTTGTGGAGTAATATCCTTTGGTTTAAAAGCTGGAAGACAAATTACAGAAAAGTTCATGGATGGATTAAAATTAATTTCCATAGTTACCCATGTAGCTGATGCACGTACTTGCGTACTTCATCCTGCAAGTCACACTCATCGTCAGTTAACAGACGAACAATTAGTAGAAGCCGGTGTTGCACCAGATCTTATAAGATTATCAGTTGGAATTGAGAATGCAGAGGATATTATTGCAGATATAGAAAATGCACTTAACTTAATAAAATAAAAATAATTTAGGATTAATTATCTTATTTCTTCACATAATAAAGTAGAAATAATATTAGAATGGAGAAATAAGATGCCAACAGAAAAAGATGATAAAACTAACAAAGAAACTGAAAAATTATCTGATGATAAGATTAAAGAATTTGGACAAACAACATTAATAAATAATGAGAAAAAATCTAAAATTCACCTACTTTCCATAATTGGAGAAATTGAAGGTCATGAGTGTTTGCCTCAGCACAATAAAACAACAAAATATGAGCATATACTACCCCAATTAGCTGCTATTGAAGACAGTGAGGATATTGACGGACTATTAATACTTATAAACACAGTTGGGGGAGATGTTGAAGCTGGTCTTGCAATTTCAGAAATGGTAGCCTCACTTAGTAAACCTACAGTATCCTTAGTATTAGGAGGAAGTCATTCCATTGGAGTACCGTTGTCAGTATCAACTGATTACAGCTTTATAGTACCAACGGCAACCATGATTATACATCCTGTAAGAATGAATGGAACAGTTATTGGAGTAACTCAAACCTACGAATACTTTGAAAGAATTCAAGATAGAATACTGAATTTTATTGTTTCCCACTCAAATATTTCAAAAGAGAATGTAAAGAAACTTATGTTAGATACAAGCCAGCTTGCCAAAGACGTTGGTTCAATCTTAGTGGGAAAAGAAGCAGTTTCTCATGGGATTATTAATGAAGTTGGTGGAATTAAAGAAGCTTTATCAAAGCTATATGAAATGATAGATAATAGAAGAGGGGATGTCTTATAATGTTATATACAGTAACCCCTTTAGAGCAGGTATATAAAAATGTAGAGCTAAATAATAAGAATAATTCCTTAAAAGAGGTTGTTATTGACAACATACCAATGCAAGTATCAAAACAGGAAGATAAAACAATTGTTCATAGGGTTTTATCAACCAATTTAGAGGATTATTTAAATTCAAAATATCAGCCCGGAATGGTTGTTGATGAAACACATATTTCCTGCTGCTAAATACTTCTTAAAATTTTTGGATGAATATACTAAAGTATTCATCCAAAAATTTTAAAGAAAAAGCTTTCCATATTTTACTTGCAAAATTAAAATTAGGTATGTATAATAAATCTGTATTAAAAGAGAAATGTTTGTTTAAGGAGGAAAACTTGTGGCTGCAAATCAAAAGAAAATAGAATATAAAAACATGTCAAATTCAAATAAAAAGAAGCCTTCAACTCAAAATGGGAGCAGCCAAAAATCAACTGCAAATAAAAAAAGAACAGCCAAATCTTTGGAAGTAACAAATAAAGGTTCAAATTCCGAACTTAAAGATGAAATAGTATTAATTTCAATGATTGTTGTTGCAATACTATTGTTGCTTAGTTATTTTAATCTAAGTGGCAAATTTGGTGAGGCAGTTAATTCATTTGTATTTGGTACTTTTGGATTCATAGCGTATTTACTGCCATTTTTACTATTTTTTGGCACTGCATTTATTATTTCTAACAAAGATAATAAAAGGGCAATTTATAAAATGATTTCAGTTGTAGTATTATCAATAATATTAACCGGATTTATGCAAATGCTTGGTGCAGGGTATAATGTAGAGATGAGCATTTTGGATTATTATGAGAAATCTTCCCAAAGTAAGAATGGAGGAGGTTTAATTGGAGGATCTATATGTAAGCTTTTTTGTCCTTTATTTGGTGTTGCAGGTACATATGTAATATTAATTGCATTAATACTAATTATAATACTGTTTATTACTGAAAAAGCTTTATTTGCAAACTTAAGCAAAAAAGGTAATAATATGTATTTACAGGCAAAGAAAGAAAGACTTGAAAGAAAACAGTATGAAATAGAACATCCACAGGAAAATGTTAAATTAAGCAGAAAAGACAGAAAAGCAGAAAAGGGAAATGTAAATATAGTTCTAAATAAAAAAACTAATAATAATCATGATATAAGAGAAATAACCGATGAATATACAATTTCCAATGAATCAAATAATATGGAAGAAAAAGACTTTTTCATAAAAGATTTTCCAATTCAAAGAATGCAGTCAATTCAGGAAGAAATTGTTGATAACTCATTTATGGATGAAGAACCATTTGATAATAATTATGAGGAAAATATTCCTTTAGTAAAAGAAAGTATATCAATTATAAAGGAAGAAGAACCAATTAAGAAAAATATAGAAGTTGAAAAACCAATAGATGATTATATAAATTCAATACAAGAAAGTAAACCAGTTAAGATTATAAGTAAATCAGGAAAAGTAATTGAAAAAGATGATAACATGCTTGATGTAAATACAATGGAAAGAGATAATAAACCAAAGCAAAATACAACTTTTTCGTACACAGAAAAGATTAACAAAAAGGATACACAAGTAAAAGAAGATCCTAATGATTTTATTAAAGCCAGATTAAATGCAGAGAAAAAAGAACATGTATTTCCACCTATTGATATGATGAAAAAAGGTGATAATTCAAAAGCTTTGGTATCTGATCAGGAACTAAAAGCAACAGCATTTAAACTGCAACAAACATTAGAAAGCTTTAATGTAAGAGTTAGTATATCTAATGTAAGCTGTGGCCCTAGTGTAACAAGATATGAATTACAGCCCGAACAAGGCGTTAAGGTAAGTAAGATAGTCTCCCTTGCAGATGACATAAAGCTTAATTTGGCAGCGGCAGATGTAAGAATAGAAGCTCCAATACCAGGTAAATCAGCAGTAGGCATTGAAGTTCCAAACAAAGAAAACAGTGCTGTAATGTTAAGGGATATCATTGAATCGCCTGACTTTAAAAAGCATCCGTCAGATATTGCCTTTGCAGTTGGTAAAGACATTGGGGGTCAGGCGGTTGTAACTGATATTGCTAAAATGCCTCACTTATTAATAGCCGGTGCAACAGGTTCAGGTAAATCAGTATGTATTAATACGCTGATAATGAGTATTTTATATAAAGCTAAACCGTCAGATGTAAAATTAATTATGATCGATCCAAAAGTTGTTGAATTAAGTGTTTATAATGGAATACCTCATCTTATGATACCAGTTGTAACAGATCCTAAAAAAGCATCTGCTGCACTAAACTGGGCAGTAGCTGAAATGACTGACAGATACAAAAAATTTGCAGATTATAATGTAAGAGATTTAAAAGGATATAATGCAAAAATTGAAGATGAAATTGGTTTGGAAAAACTACCTCAGATTGTTATTATAGTTGACGAGTTAGCAGACTTAATGATGGTGGCACCAGGTGAAGTTGAAGATGCAATATGTCGTTTAGCCCAAATGGCAAGAGCTGCCGGACTTCATTTAATAATTGCGACTCAAAGACCATCTGTAAATGTTATTACAGGACTTATTAAAGCAAATGTTCCATCAAGAATAGCCTTTTCAGTATCCTCAGGCGTGGATTCTCGTACAATCATTGACATGAACGGTGCTGAGAAACTACTTGGTAAGGGAGATATGTTATTTTTCCCTGCTGGATTACAAAAACCTGTACGTATACAAGGAGCATTTGTTTCAGATAAAGAAGTTTCTACAGTTGTAGAATTTTTGGCATCCCAAAATAAAGATGCCATTTATCCTGATGATATGACTAGTAAGATTACAAATGTGTCAAGCATAGGAGGAGCAGAAGATAGTGGTTCTAACGGAAGAGATGCTTATTTTGCTGATGCAGGTAAATTTATTATTGAAAAAGATAAGGCATCTATAGGTATGTTACAGCGTGTATACAAAATTGGTTTTAATCGTGCAGCAAGAATAATGGATCAGTTATATGAAGCAGGTGTAGTAGGTCCTGAGGAAGGTACAAAACCAAGAAAGATACTTATGAGTATAGAAGATTTTGAAAAATATATTGAGGAATATGTTTAAAACTATTTTAATTTAGGAGGCTAAAGATGAAATCAGATATCCAAATAGCACAGGAAGCAAAAATGATTCACATAAAAGAAGTAGCTAAAAGCCTAAACATTGAAGAAGATGATTTAGAGTTTTACGGCAAATATAAAGCCAAATTTACAGATGACCTTTGGGAAAAGATTAAAAACAATAAAAACGGAAAATTAGTTTTAGTTACAGCAATTAATCCAACCCCTGCCGGTGAAGGTAAAACAACAACAACTGTAGGAATAGGACAGGCATTATTTAAATTAAACAAAAAAGCAGTAATAGCTTTAAGAGAGCCATCCCTAGGGCCATGTTTTGGAGTTAAAGGAGGTGCTGCCGGAGGAGGATATGCTCAGGTTGTACCGATGGAAGATTTAAATCTACATTTTACAGGTGATTTTCATGCTATAACATCTGCTAATAATCTTCTTGCAGCAATGATGGATAATCACATCCAACAGGGAAACTCACTTGGAATTGACACCAGACAAATTGTTTGGAAAAGAGCAGTCGACATGAATGACCGTGCCCTTAGAAAAATAATTGTAGGACTTGGCGGAAAAACCGAAGGAGTTCCGAGAGAGGATGGTTTTGTAATTACAGTTGCTTCCGAAATAATGGCAATACTTTGCTTGGCAGATGACATTAACGATCTTAAGGACAGACTTGGAAAGATAATAGTTGCATATGATTTTAATGGAAAACCAGTAACTGCAAATGACTTAAATGCTACCGGTGCAATGGCGGCTCTTTTAAAAGATGCTATTAAGCCAAACTTAATTCAAACCTTAGAAAATTCGCCGGCAATCATTCATGGCGGGCCATTTGCAAACATTGCCCATGGCTGTAACAGTGTAAGAGCTACTAAAATGGCATTAAAGCTTTCTGATTTAGTTATAACAGAAGCTGGTTTTGGAGCTGATCTTGGAGCACAAAAATTCTTTGACATAAAATGCAGAAAAGCAGGATTAAGCCCTGACGCAGTAGTATTAGTTGCAACAATAAGAGCTTTAAAATACAATGGTGGTGTAGAAAAAGCCAATCTAAATTCTGAAAACTTAGAGGCATTAAAAACAGGAATTGTAAACCTTGAAAAGCATATAGAAAACTTACAAAAATATCAAGTTCCTGTAGTGGTAACTCTTAATAAATTCATAACTGACTCCAAGGCTGAATTAGATTTTGTGAAAGAGTTTTGTGAAAGCAGGGGTTGTGAGTTTGCTTTATCAGAAGTTTGGGAAAAAGGTGGAGAAGGCGGAATAGAACTGGCAAACAAAATATTAGAAACTTTAGAAAACAAAGAAAGTAATTTTAAAGTTCTATATCAAGATGAACTTTCTCTAAAGGATAAAATTAAAACAATAGCAACAGAAATCTATGGAGCTGTAGATGTAACCTATTCACCTGCTGCTACAAAAGCTATTAAAAGAATAGAAGAATTAGGTTTTAATAATTTACCAATATGCATGGCAAAAAATCAATACTCACTGTCAGATGATGCAAAGTTATTAGGTAGACCAACTGGATTTACAATAAACATCAGGGAAGTTTATGTATCTGCTGGTGCAGGGTTTGTAGTTGCAATTACTGGTGCAATTATGACAATGCCGGGACTTCCTAAAAAGCCTGCGGCTGAAGGGATAGATGTTGATGATAATGGGGTAATTGTGGGGTTATTTTAGTTATAGTTAATCCTGACGCTTTGCCTTTGTTAGTCTTTCTGCTCCATGATAGGGGGATTTATGCTATAAAAAGACCGACGTTTCAAACATTCCAATGAGCCTATGAAAGAACCATAGTCTCATTTCCATGGCACTAACGGTCTTTTTATAGCATAAATCCCCTATCATGAAGTTGTAGGTTTTTGTGGCAAAGCTGATATTCATACAATATAATTACTTTAAAGAGCATTTATTCAATATGAGATGTCACAAAACTAAAACTTATAATCATTTATAATATCAATTTTTAAATCTAAAAAGGGAAAAATCCCTGTAGCATTTTTTAGAATTCTTTGCCTCTTAAAAACTACTTTAATAGAACCAATTTGTATATCATACATTCTACTTATCTATGTCTTTTATTACATCTAAATATAAAAAAAGAAAACCCAAACTAAAAGTAATGAATTTTCTTAAATTATTTATATTTTATGAATACACAACTTTTCCTCAAAAACTTACAACTCTATGATAGGGGATTTATACTATAAAAAGACCGTTAGTGCCATGGAAATGAGACTATGGTTCTTTCATAGGCTCATTGGAATGTTTGAAACGTCGGTCTTTTTATAGTATAAATCCCCTATCATAGAGTTGTAAGTTTTTGAGGCAAAGTGTCCGTTTGTTAAATATTCTTAAGTTTATTTTTCAATTAATTATTAGCAAATTCTTGTTCACAGTATATACATCTATATGTTTTTTTAGCCGGATTAGCTAATTTAAATGTATGTGGAAGTTCTTGTTCAATTGAAGTAATACATCTTGGATTTTTACATTTTATAATATTTGTAACTTTTTTAGGAAATGTTAGGTTTTTCTTTTGGGTAATTGTACCGTTTGTGATAATGTTAACTGTAATATCGTGATCAATGAAACCTAAAATGTCCAAATCAATGTCAAGATTATCTTCAATTTTAATAATATCCTTTTTACCCATCTTATTGCTTTTTGCATTTTTAATTATTGCAACAGTACAATCTGTCTTGTCAAGTTCTAAATAGTCATATATTTGACTGCTTCGTCCAGCCTTTATATGATCAATTACAATTCCTTGCTTTATACCACTTATATTTAGGCTACCATCATTATTTTTCATAGTTCTACCTCCAAAAGTTTCATAATAAGTGCCATTCTTGCATAAACGCCGTATTTAACCTGTTTAAAATAGACTGCTCTTTCATCTGTATCAACTTCTGTTGAAATTTCATTTACACGTGGAAGAGGATGTAAGACTAACATATCCTTATTGGCATAAGTCATTTTTTCTGCATCTAATATATAAAGATCTTTCATTCTGATATAATCTTCTTCATTAAAGAAACGTTCCTTTTGAACACGTGTCATATATAATAAATCCAGTTCAGGCATAATTTCTTCAAGTTCATCAACTTCTTTAAACTTAACATTGTTAGCCATAAGAACTTCTTCTCTAATATAGGCAGGAATTTTTAGTTCTTCAGGGGAAATCATAATAAATGAAATATTCTCATATCGAACAAGAGCATTTATTAAAGAATGTACAGTACGCCCAAATTTTAAATCACCACAAAGTCCAATGGTTAAATTATCAAGGCGACCTTTAAGAGATTTTATTGTAAGTAAATCTGTGATAGTCTGAGATGGATGTTCATGGCCCCCATCACCAGCATTTATGACAGGAATAGTAGAATTAATGGCTGCAACAGTAGCAGCACCTTCTTTTGGGTGTCGCATAGCACAAATATCAGCATAACATGAAATGGTTCTAATCGTATCGGCAACACTCTCACCTTTAGCAGCAGAGCTAGAATCAGCACTGGAAAAACCAAGAATACTGCCTCCTAAACTTAACATGGCAGATTCAAAACTAAGTCTTGTTCTTGTACTTGGTTCATAAAATAAAGTGGCTAATTTTTTACCCTTACAAACTTCAGAATACTTATTTGGATCATTAATGATATCATTGGCTAAGTTAAGAATATCATCAAGTTCCTTTACAGATAGATCCAGTGGACTAATTAAATGCTTCATATTGACCTCCTATACATTTTTGAAGTATATTTTCTATATATTTTAATACAAAAAGGACAAGATTACAATATTAAATTAAGTTTTTTGTTCTACGGACTATTATATTGTTAATAGTAACTGTAAATTTCAAAAGGAAACATTTTTAATTGATTTCTAAATAAATTTAAAGTATAATATGACAAGGTAAAAAATTATTTCTTAATTTTTAAGTAAATTATAAATTGAGGAAAAAATATTCTGAAAGACTACAGTACCGTAATCAACAAATAGAGTTCAAAACTAAAACCTATAATTACACAAAAATAATACATAAATCAGGAGGAAAAAAATGATAAAACTTTACGAAAATGGTGTATATCTAATAAACAACACTGAAATCATTGAAGACAGCCATAATGCAAATGAAATACTAAAAAGCAAAATCTCACAGGAAACCTCAAAAGAAGAAGCCAAGAAAAACACAATGGCCTACAACATATTGGAGGCTCACAACACTTCTGGAAGCATGGAAAAGTTAAAAATTAAATTTGACAGACTAACATCCCATGACATTACTTTCGTAGGAATAATACAAACAGCAAGAGCAAGCGGACTTACAGAATTTCCAGTTCCATATGTACTAACAAACTGCCATAATAGTTTATGTGCAGTTGGAGGAACAATTAATGAAGATGATCATATGTTCGGTCTTTCCTGTGCTAAAAAATACGGTGGCATATATGTTCCACCACATCAGGCAGTTATACACCAATTTGCAAGAGAAATGCTTGCAGGAGGTAAAAAGATGATACTTGGATCTGACAGCCATACAAGATATGGTGCTCTTGGAACAATGGCAATTGGAGAAGGAGGTCCTGAGATTGTTAAACAGCTTCTTTCAAAAACATACGATATAAACATGCCAGAAGTAGTAGGAGTATATTTAACTGGTAATGTTAACAAGGGAGTAGGTCCTCAAGACGTTGCATTAGCTATTATAGGAGCAGTATTTGCCAATGGATACGTAAACAATAAAGTAATGGAATTTGTTGGAGATGGAATTGAAAACTTAAGCGTTGATTTTAGAATAGGTATTGATGTTATGACAACAGAAACTACATGCTTAACGTCGATATGGAAAACAGACGAAAAAGTAAAAGAATTCTATGAGATACATGGAAGAGTAGAAGAATATGAAGAAGTTAACACAGGAAGTGTAGTATATTACGATGGTATGATTTATGTGGATTTATCAACAATAAAGCCAATGATAGCAATGCCTTTCCATCCAAGCAATGTATATACAATTGAAGAGTTAAATGCAAACCTTGATGATATATTAGCTGAAATTGAAAAGAAAGCCTTAGTAAGTCTTGACAATAATAAAGTGAAATTCACATTAAGAGATAAAATACGTAATGGAAAGCTTTATGTAGAACAAGGTGTAATTGCAGGTTGTGCAGGCGGTGGATTTGAAAATATATGTGAAGCTACAGATATATTAAGAGGTAAAAACATAGGTTATGATGAATTTTCATTAAGCGTATATCCTGCAAGTCAGCCAATTTACATGGAACTTGTTAAAAATGGTTCAATTGCTGAACTTATGGCAACAGGTGCAACGATCAGAACAGCATTTTGCGGTCCATGCTTTGGTGCGGGAGATGTACCAGCCAACAATGGACTTAGTATTAGACATTCAACAAGAAACTTCCCTAACAGAGAAGGGTCTAAAATTACTAATGGACAAATTGCATCGGTTGCACTTATGGATGCTCGTTCAATAGCAGCAACAGCGGCAAATAAAGGATATTTAACAGCAGCAACTGATTTAGACGTTAATTATAACAGTAAAAAGTATTATTTTGATAAATCAATATATGAAAATAGAGTATATAATGGAGTGGGAAAAGCTGATAATTCATTAGAAATTAAATTTGGGCCTGGAATAGTTGATTGGCCGAAGATGTCAAACTTAACAGATAACATGGTTTTAAAAGTAGTATCAGTAATTAATGACCCAGTTACAACAACTGATGAATTAATTCCGTCAGGAGAAACCTCATCATTTCGTTCAAATCCATTAGGACTTGCTGAATATACTCTTTCAAGAAAAGATCCTTTATATGTAGGACGTGCTAAAGAAGTTCAAAAAGCAGAAAAAGCCAGAATTAACGGAGAAGATCCACTAGCTGTAAATGAAGAAGTTGCAAAAGTGTTTGAAAATATAAATAAAAAGTTTAATGTTAACCCAATGGAAACAGAAATAGGAAGTTTAATATATGCGATTAAACCAGGAGATGGTTCAGCCAGAGAACAGGCTGCAAGCTGTCAAAAAGTTCTTGGAGGTCTGGCTAATATTGCAAAGGAATATGCTACAAAGAGATATCGTTCTAACCTTATTAACTGGGGTATGTTTCCATTTATACTAAAAGAAGATATATGTTTTGGACAAGGTGATTATATATTTATTCCTGAAATTAAAAGGGCAATAGAAAATAAACTTTCTGAGATAAAAGCATATGTAGTTTCTGACCAATTAAAAGAATTTACACTAGAACTTGGTGAATTAACAGATGATGAAAGAGAAATTATACTTAAAGGTTGTTTAATTAACTATTACAGAGGATAAGAGTTTAACTCTTCGTTTAAGTTATTGAATCTTTTGCTATTGAGAAGGGCGTATGCTATTGCATACGCCCTATATTTAAATATTTGGCAATACTAAAAATTAATTTCGTTAAAATCAATTACCAAATCATCATAGATATTAGCTTTGATTTTATCTTTAAAGGTATAATTTTGAGGGAAAATATCAGTTTCATTAAAATTCCAAACGGTAATAATTTCTTTTTGAGGATTCACTATCCAGTATTCACAGACACCATAGTCAGCATATAAGTTCAACTTTTTCAAATAATCATGACTTGATGTACCTGAAGAAGTAATTTCTATAATCCAGTCTGGTGCACCTATACAACCTTTGCTGTCAAGTTTGCTATGGTCGCAAATAACGCTTATATCCGGTTCAAGATATGTTTTATCATCTTGATTAAGAAAAACAGCAAATGGGGCTGGAAACACTTCGCAGTCACCTTTATTTAATTTGATATAGTTGTAAATGCTATTATTGATATAATTTAAAATTCTTTGATGCGTAGTGCTTGGTGCAGCCAACATATAAAGCCGCCCATCAATGAGTTCAGCCCTTTGCCCTTTTGAAAGATTATTTAAATCTTCAATGGTATAGATTCTTTCTTGTTCTTGTGATAATGCCATCGTAACACTTCCTTTCATACATATTATTGAAGTTGACTATTTACTATCATTATAGCATAAACAATAAATTAAGGATAGTGAATTTAAATAACAATTAGCAAGCTCAATTTTTAAGGCCATTGTTTATACAAGTTTAGAAAAAAGTTGACTTTAATAATATAGTGTTATATTATTTACATAAACATAATTGTTAATTATAAATCTGAAATCAAACGGATATTATACAAAAAAACATAAATACAAAAGCTATTCAATTAATTAATCAGGAGGAAAAAATGGAAAAGATACTAGACTTAATAAGCTCTAAGCTAAAGGAATCATTTGTAAGTAATGGTTATGATGAAAAATATGGAACAGTTACTATATCAAATAGACCAGATTTATGTGAATATCAATGTAACGGAGCAATGTCTGCTGCAAAAGCATACAAAAAAGCACCAATTATGATCGCTAATGAAATAGTTGAAAAAATTAAAGAAGATTTAACATTTAAAGATATTACAGCAGTAGCACCAGGGTTTATTAATATAAATATAAGTGATGAATTTTTAACAAATTATATAAATGAAATGACTCAAAAACCAAATCATGGTTTATCTAAGGTAGAAACCCCACAAACAATTATAATAGATTACGGTGGGCCAAATGTAGCGAAACCGTTACATGTGGGTCATCTTAGATCTGCAATTATTGGTGAAAGTATAAAAAGAATAGGTAAGTATTTAGGTCATAATGTTATTGGAGACGTTCATTTAGGTGATTGGGGTCTTCAAATGGGGCTTATAATTACTGAATTTAAAAATAGAAAACCAGAACTTGTGTATTTTGATGAATCATATACATTAGATTATCCAGAAGAACCTCCATTTACTATAACTGAATTGGAAGAAATATATCCAAAAGCATCCGAAAAATCAAAAACCGATGAAGCGTTTAAGGAAGAAGCAAAGAATGCAACTTATCTTTTACAAAACGGTCGCAGGGGTTATTTAGCACTTTGGAATCATATATTAACAGTGTCAATAAATGATTTGAAAAGTAATTATGATAAACTTAATGTTTCATTTGAATTATGGAAAAAAGAAAGTGATGCCCAAAGTTATATTCCTGAGATGGTAACATATTTAAAGGATAATAATTACGCGAAAATCAGCGAAGGAGCATTAGTTGTAGATGTTAAGGAAGAAACAGATACAAAAGAAATACCTCCATGTATGATATTAAAATCAGATGGGGCAACTTTATATAATACTACAGATCTTGCAACAATTGTAGAAAGAATGAAACTGTTTAATCCTGATCGTATCTTATATGTTGTTGATAAAAGACAGGAATTATATTTTGAACAGGTTTTTAGATGTGCTAAAAAAACTGGACTTATTAATGACAATACGAAATTAACATTTTTAGGCTTTGGCACAATGAATGGAAAAGATGGTAAACCATTTAAAACCAGAGACGGCGGAGTTATGAGACTTGAGAATTTAATCAATGAAATTAATCAGGCTGTTTACCAAAAAATGAAAGAAAACAAAGAAGGAAAAGAAGAATTAAGTGAAGAAGAACTAAGGAATATATCCGGAATAGTTGGCTTATCTGCTTTAAAATATGGAGACTTATCAAATCAGGCTACAAAAGATTATATATTTGATGTAGAAAGATTTACTTCATTTGAAGGAGAAACTGGGCCATATATTTTATATACCATAGTTAGAATTAAATCTATACTTAATAAATTTAAAGAACATGGCAAAGAAGTTTTAGAAAACACAAAGATAATCAATCCATCAAGTGATAGTGAAAAGAATTTAATGCTTGAATTAACAAAATTTAATGAAGTAATTGAAAATTCCTTTAACGAGCTTGCACCACATAAAATATGTCAGTACATTTACAGTTTATCAAATTCACTTAATAGATTTTATCATGAAAATAAAATCATAACTATGGAAGATAAGGAAAAGCAAACATCATGCATTAATCTTATTACATTAACAAATAAAGTATTGCTTACATGTATCGATTTATTAGGGATTAATGCACCAGACAGAATGTAGGAAAGATAGGAGAATAACATGGCACAAATAATTGATGGAAAAAAGATTTCAGCAGAAATTAAAGAAGAATTAAAACAAATTGTAGAAAAAAAGAAAAGTGAAGGAATTGAGATATCCTTAGCAGTAATACAAGTTGGAAATGATCCTGCCTCAAGTGTTTATGTTGGCAATAAGAAAAAAGCATGTGAATACATTGGGATTCGTTCAGTCTCTTACGAACTTCCAGAAGAAACAACACAGGAAGAACTTTTAAAATTAGTAAATGAACTAAATGACAGAAAGGATATTAATGGAATTTTAGTTCAACTTCCATTGCCAAAACATATTGATGAAGAAAAAGTAATAAAAACAATTTCACCAAAGAAAGATGTTGATGGCTTTCACCCTGAAAGTGTAGGGGCTTTAAGCCTTGGTCAAAACGGCTTTGTATCTTGTACTCCTTTTGGAGTAATTCAATTACTTAAACGTTCAGGCATCCAAATAGAAGGGAAAGAATGTGTAGTGCTTGGCAGAAGCAACATAGTTGGAAAGCCAATGTCCTTACTTTTACTTAGAGAAAATGGTACAGTAACAATATGCCATTCTAAAACTAAAGATTTAAAAGAAGTTACAAAACGTGCTGATATATTAGTAGTTGCAATAGGAAAACCAAAATTTATAACAAAAGAATACGTAAAAGAAGGTGCAGTAATTATAGATGTTGGCATTCACAGAAATGAAAATAATAAGTTATGTGGCGATGTTGATTATGATGATGTAATTGATATTGTAGGAGCTATAACTCCAGTACCTGGCGGAGTTGGGCCTATGACAATAGCTATGCTAATGAATAACTGCGTTCAAGCAAGTGAAATGTTTTCTTAATATGAGAAGTTTTCAATAAATAATAAGGAGGATATTATATGCCATTTATAAATTCAAAAGTAACTGTAAAAATAACTGATGAAAACAAAAAAACACTTAAGGATGGGTTAGAACAATTCATATCATTACTTGGAAAAAGTAGTGATTGGTTAATGCTAGAGTTTGAAGAAGAATGCGAACTTTACTTTAGAGGAGAAGATAAAAAGGTTGCTTTTGTTGAAGTGAAACTGTTTGGAAAAGCATCAAGTGATGCCTATAATAAACTGACAGCAGCTATTTGTGGGTTATTTGAAGAAGTACTTGGAATTAGTCAGGATAAAATATTTGTAAAATATGAAGAAGTTTTACATTGGGGATTGAATGGAAGAAACTTTTAGAAAGAGGTAGTTATGATTAATGATGATTTTATCAAATTTACATTAGCAAAACAAAAACATATAGCTTTGATTGCCCATGATAGTAAAAAGGCTCAATTAGTAGAATGGACGGATAAAAATAAAGAATTACTAAGTCAGCATTTTTTGTGTGGAACAGGAACTACAGCAAGACTAATTGCAGATAAAACAGGTCTTCCAGTAAAAGGATACAACAGTGGCCCATTAGGGGGAGATCAACAGATTGGTTCAAGAATTGTAGAGGGGGGAATTGACTTCATAATATTCTTTTGGGATCCCCTTGAGTCACAGCCACATGATCCAGACGTTAAAGCACTTCTTAGAATAGCGGTAGTATACGATATTCCAATTGCAAACAATCAGGCAACGGCAGACTTTTTATTAAGTTCAACATATATGTCTACTGAATACGAACGTTCTGTAATGAACTACAATAAAACAATAAGTAATAGAATTGAGCAATTTAGTAAAAGTATATAAAAAAACATAATATTATTAAATTCGACCTATAAAAATAGCCAAATGATAATTATTATCATTTGGCTATTGACATTTAAGACAAAATGTAGTATCATTAAAGAAAATGATAATCAATATCAACTACAAAATCAAGGAGGGTTTTTTATGCCACTAGCTATGGTTCAATTAGGTGAAAAAAAGAAAATCTGTGGGTTTCAAGGAAAAGAAGATGTGAAAAGACACTTACAAGACCTTGGTTTTATAAAAGGTGAAACAGTTGAAGTTCTTGGTGACAATCCAAGTGGAATGATTCTTTTGGTAAAAGGGATTAGGGTTGCATTAAATAGAAGTTTAGCTTTAAAAATAATGGTTGACTAAATAGGAGGATTCATATGACATTAAGGGATTTAAAGCCTGGTGAAGAAGGCAAAGTAATATCCATTGGTGAAAAAGGGCCACTAAGACGTCGTATTATGGATATGGGAATAACTCCCGGAGCAGTAATAAAAGTAGTTAAGGTAGCTCCTTTAGGAGATCCTATTGAAGTTAATATACGTGGATATGAATTAAGCTTAAGAAAAGATGAAGCAAGTCAGATAATAATAGAAAAATAAGCAGAGCAGTATATTTTGATGGTCTGCTTATTTTGGAAAAGATGGTTAGCTAATGCTAACCCAAAATATAGGAGGAATCACAATGCCAATAAAATTAGCGTTAGCAGGTAATCCTAACTGCGGAAAAACCAGTTTATTTAATAATTTAACAGGTTCAAAACAGCATGTTGGAAACTGGCCAGGGGTTACAGTAGATAAAAAGGAAGGTACATACAGAGGAAACAAAGATGTAACTATTTTAGATTTACCAGGTACTTATTCTCTGTCACCATATTCAGCGGAAGAAATCATTGCCAGAGACTATATAGTAGAGGAAAAGCCGGATGCCGTTATAAACATTGTTGATGGAACAAGTATAGAACGTAATTTTTATTTAACACTACAAATTCTTGAAACTAAAATACCAATGGTTATCGCAATGAACATGATGGATGAGGTTGAAGCCAGAGGAGATGTAATTGATTTTAAGAAATTATCACAATCATTAGGTGTACCAGTTATACCAATTACAGCCAGAAGTGGTAAAGGTGTAAAAGAATTAATGGATGTTGCAATTGAAACGGCAAAATCTAATAAAAAGCCAAAAGATTTAAATATATTTGATAGTAATATAGAAGAGGCTATTTTAGAAACTGAAAAAGTTTTGAATATGTCAGAACCAGACGAGGCTAGATGGAGAGCTATAAAAATAGTAGAAGGAGATGAAGTAGTACATAACAGACTTGATAGTAATACTAAATCTTTAATTACTAAGATTATTGAAAAAGCAGAAAAAGGTGCTGATGGAGACACAGAAGCTAAAATAGCAGATTTACGTTATCAGTTTATATCAAAAGTAGTTAAAAATTGTGTTAAGAAAAACCTAAAGAATTCTGGTTTAAACAAATCTGATAAATTAGATAAAATACTAACTAATAGAATATTTGCCTTACCTATATTTGGTTTTGTAATGTATTTTCTTTTTTCCTGTACATTTAGTGAGGACTTTTTATTTATAAAAGGACTTCCAAGTCCGGGAATATGGTTAGCCTCTTTAGTAGAAGAGGGCTGGGGACTTTTAACAGGTTTCCTTGAAAGTATATTAGAAAGTACAGGTGCATCTGATTGGGCATTTTCATTAGTAATTGATGGTATAATGGCTGGAATTGGTGCTGTAGTTGGATTTTTACCATTAGTACTTGTTTTATTCCTACTTTTATCATTTTTAGAAGACAGTGGGTACATGGCAAGAGTTGCATTTATTATGGATAGATTATTCCGTCGTTTAGGTTTATCAGGAAAATCGTTTATACCTTTATTAATGGGATTTGGCTGTTCGGTACCAGCCCTTATGGCATCAAGAACATTGGAAAATGAAAAAGACAGAAGAATTACAATGATGATAACTCCCTTCATGTCATGTGGTGCTAAACTTCCGATATATGCAATGTTTGTAGCAACATTATTTATAGATTCAAATAAAACATTAATAGTATTCTCAATTTATATGCTTGGACTTGTGGTTGCAATTATTAGTGCTTTATTACTTAATAAATTTGCTTTTAAAGGGGAAACATCTAACTTTATTATGGAACTTCCTCAGTATAGAATACCAACATTTAGAAGTATCTTAATTCATGCATGGGAAAAGGTTAAAGGATTTGCCATAAAAGCAGGTACTATAATTTTTGCATCAACAATATTAATCTGGTTATTATCAAACTTTAACTTTAGTGGAATGTGTGATATGGAAGATAGCTTCCTTGCAACATTCGGTAATGCTATTAAGATAATATTTGTGCCTTTAGGATTTGGTGATTGGAGAGCAACAGTAGGTGTTTTAACCGGATTTATAGCAAAAGAAAATATAGTTGCAACATTTGGTCAGTTATTTGGAGGAATTAACGACGAAGCAATAATAGAATCTATAATGTCAGGTGAACAGGGATTAGTTGCAATTACAGATGTATTTACTAAAGTTTCAGCATTTTCATATATGGCATTTAATTTATTATGTATGCCTTGTTTTGCAGCAGTAGGTGCTATAAAAAGAGAAATGGGTTCATGGAAGTGGACATTTAGAACAATTGGATTCCAAATGCTAGTTGCGTATATAGTTGCATTAATTATTAATGTAGTGGGCAATTTAATTTTTTAAATATTAGGAGGTTCTTTATGATAGATTATGTAATAGTCATCAGTATAGTATTAATTTTGTCAGCTATTGTAATTAATTATATTAGAAAAGTAAAGAGCGGTGAATCTAAAAATAGTTGCGGATGTGGTTGTAGTGGGTGCTCTGTAGATAGCTGCGGTAATAAAAAGTAATATAGTTTAACAAAGGTAAAAGACATTAAAAAACAATATATAGAAAAAACTGTTATAAATATAATTTCTAATGAAATGTAAGTTAATTTTATTAAAAAATTATTTTGTAACAGTTTTTTATTTTTTTACAAAAAAAATTATTTATTTGTGAGGTTAACATATAATAAAATATTAAATTTATGCCGATATAAATATAATTGAAAAATATTTATAATTAATATTCAAGGAGGAATAATTATGGCACTAAACGGAATTGGAAGCTTAACAAATATATATCAAAAAGATTTAAAGAAAATGAATAAAGCAACTAAAAATGAAAACTCATCTGATTCAAAAAAATCCAGCGAAACTTCAGGTCTTTTGGGTAATGAAAAAGTTCAAAAAAAATCGGCCTCAGCAGAAGATAATTTAAGTCCGCAAGCAAAAGAATATTTAAAAAATCTTAAAGATAAATATTCTAATATGGACTTTATGATAGGCGATGAAAATTCAGAAGCAGCAAGAAAGCACATGAGAGGAAATAAAAAGGAATTTAATGTAGTTATAGACCCTGAAACTTTAGAACAAATGGCTAAGGACGAAAATGTTAGAAATAAATATGAAGATGTACTAAATTCTGCCGATTCAAAATTTAAAGAATTAAAAGATAAATTACAAGAAGATGTTGACAAAATAAAATCTTTAACAATTACAATTGATAAAGATGGAATTGTTAAATATCTGGCAGAATTAAATAATCATAAAATTGAAAATAAAACCAATGACAAAGACCATGTTAAAAGTGAAAATGAAAACAAAATAGATAAATATAAAAATGATAAAACTAATCAAAAGGCAAAAGGATATGTGCGTGTAGAATCAGATTCTATAGATGAGCTATATGAAAAAATTAAACAGGCTATTTCAGAAAAAAACGTACAGACATATTTAGATGAAGATTTAATAGGCAGTTCTGTTGATATAAAAATGTAATAATAAATTACAAAAGTATTCATTTATTAAAAACAACTTGGAGGATATGAGATGAACAACTTAAATCAAGGGATTATTTATACAACAGATAAGTGTGTTGGATGTAATAAATGTATAAAGGGATGTCCTGTATTAGCTGCTAATATTGCTAAGATAGAAGGTAATGCTAATAAAGTGTATGTAGATCCAAATAAATGTATTCATTGTGGAAAATGTATAGATCAATGTCCACACGAAGCCAGAATGTATAGAGATGATACTGAAAGATTCTTAAAGGATTTAAGAAATAAAGAAAAGATTGTGATTTTGTATGCACCTGCTTTTGCAAGTAATTATGCTAAAATTTATAAAAGTGTATTAGGATATTTTAAATCATTAGGCTCACCAAATGTGTTTAGTGTAAGTTATGGTGCAGATATTTGTACATGGGCATATTTAAATTATATTACAAAGACGGGTAAAAAAGGTCTTATATCACAGCCTTGCCCTGCAATTGTTAATTACGTTGAAAAATATACCCCCGAATTATTGGATAATCTAATACAGGTTCAAAGTCCAATGGGATGTTCCCTTACATATTTAAGAAAGTATTTAAACGTCAAAAATAAAATAGCATTTATTAGTCCTTGCATAGCAAAAAAAGACGAAATAGATGATAAAAATATGCATGGTCTTGCAGACTATAACGTTACATATAAGAGATTAATGGAGATTTTAAAAGCTGAGAATATTAATTTTAACAATTATGAGGAAGTGGACGATGAATTATTAAATGGACTTGGATCAATTTATCCAATGCCTGGAGGCCTTAGGGAGAATGTTGAAAACTTTATCGGATACGACGAGTTTGTTCGACAGGTTGAAGGTGAGGCACATGCTTATGATTATTTAGATAATTATAAACAAACAATAACTAAAATTGACCAACAGCCAATTTTAGTTGATATTTTAAACTGCTCTCAAGGCTGTAATTATGGCACAGGTACCGAATTCAGACATTCCCATAATGATAATATTCTACTTGAAATAAGCAAATTAAGAAAATCAAAAAGAAATGTTAAGAAATCAGCATTTTATAAGGATTATTCTTGTGGTAAGAGATTAGAAAAATTAAATAAACAATTTTCTAATTTAAAGTTGGAGGATTTTTATAGAACATATACTAATCGAGCAGTTATCGAAAAAAGCATAACAGATCATGAGCTGGAAAGTGTTTATAAATTACTAAATAAATATGATAGTGCATCTAAAACAATTAATTGTGGTTGTTGTGGTTATGAGACTTGTAAGGAAATGGCAATAGCTGTACATAATGAATATAATTATGTTGAAAATTGTATTCATTATTTAAAAGATACACTTATTAAAGATCAGAATGAGATGAAATCTAAGAATACTGAAATTCAAGATATAGTAGAAGAAATCAGACAAGATAAAGAAAATAAAGAAAAACTTTATAAAGAAATTTATGAAGACTTTAATAATATTAAATTTGCTCTTAATAATCTCTCTGATGGAAATAATAAAAGTGCTTCAGAAATTACTGAGATGGCAGCAGGTATTAATAATCTAGTTGATTTTGGAAATAAAATTGAGGATACTCTTAAGTTTATTAATTCTAGTGTTGAGGAAGTTGAAAAATCTAATGATACTATTGTAAGAATATCTAACAGTACTAATATGTTAGCTCTTAATGCCAGTATTGAGGCAGCAAGAGTAGGAGAACAGGGGAAAGGTTTTGCTGTAGTTGCCAATGAAGTAAGGGATTTGGCAGAACAAACCAGACTGGCTGTTACTGAAAGTCAGAATAATAGTAATAATTTAATTCCTGCTATTAATCGTTTGATTCATGAAACTACAGAATTTATTGAATGCATCAAACAATTAAATGGAGTGACCAGTTCTATTGCAAGTTCAGCAGAGGAAATATCAGCTCAGTCAATTGAAATAGATTCTTTAGCTAATAATGTATCCGGTAATATGCATAAATTAATATAATTTAAATTGCTAATGTAATCTTATGATTGCATTAGCTTTTTTGAATGAGAAATTTAGTTTCGTATTTTGTTAGTTTTTATTGAAAATTAAAAAATTATTGTGCTATTAGAAATATTGTGTTATAATATGTATTTGTGTAATGTAAATTATGCAGGCAGTTTTTAACCATACATTAAGAAAAAAATGTGTTTATAAATGCCTGATATAAATAAAAAGTTTGGAGGATAAAATGAATTTTAATAATGAAATACCTGTAAATGAAACCGAAAGACAGTTATTTTATATAGAGAAGGTACGACAATATGTAGATGAAGAATCTAAGAGATTAGGAAGAAAACTGACTTCATGTATAAAAACATTTGGATGTCAGATGAATGCTAGAGATTCTGAAAAACTTGAAGGAATACTTGAAAAAATAGGATTTGTAACTGTTGATACAGAAAATGCAGATTTTGTTATATATAACACCTGTACTGTCAGAGAAAACGCTAATTTAAAGGTCTACGGACGATTGGGATTTTTAAGTAAATTAAAAGAAAAGAATCCAAATATGATGATTGCTTTATGTGGCTGCATGATGCAAGAGTCAGCAGTTGTAGAAAAAATAAGAAAAAGCTATAGATTTGTGGATATTATATTTGGAACTCACAATATTTTTAAATTAGCTGAACTTATTATGTCAAGAATTGAGTCAAAAGGTATGATAATTGATATTTGGAAGGATACAGAACAGATAGTTGAGGATTTACCTAGTGAAAGAAAATATAAGTTTAAGGCTGGGGTAAATATTATGTATGGCTGTAATAACTTTTGCAGTTATTGTATAGTTCCATATGTAAGAGGTAGGGAAAGAAGCAGAGATCCTAAGGACATTATTAATGAAATTAAAGAGCTTGTTAGTGACGGAGTAGTAGAAATAATGCTTCTTGGTCAAAATGTTAATTCATATGGTAAAAATTTGAAGTATCCTATGAGCTTTAGTCAGCTTTTAAGAGAAATAGAAAAGATTGAAGGGCTTGAAAGAATACGATTTATGACTTCTCATCCAAAAGATTTATCTGATGAATTAATAGAGGTTATGAAAGAATCTAAAAAGATTTGTAAACATTTACATTTGCCAGTTCAATCAGGAAGTACTATAATATTAAATGAGATGAATAGAAAATATACTAAGGAACATTATTTAAAATTAGTTGATAAAATAAAAAAAGCAGTTCCTGATATTTCACTTACAACAGATATTATTGTTGGTTTTCCCGGTGAGACAAATGAAGATTTTCTTGAAACTTTAGATGTAGTAAAAAGGGTTAGATATGACAGTGCATATACATTTATTTATTCAAAAAGAACGGGTACTCCCGCTGCTGTTATGGACACGCAGGTTAGCAAGGAGGATATAAAGTCTCGCTTTAATAAATTAATAGAAGAACTTAGAATTATTTCTGAAGAACAAACAAAAAAGAATGTTAATACAGTACAAGAAGTTTTGGTAGAGGAAGTTAACACAGCAGATAATTCTTTAGTAACAGGGAGATTAAGCAATAATTTATTAGTTCATTTTAATGGTGATGAAAGTCTCATTGGAAAATTAGTAAATGTTAAATTAAACGAAGCAAAGGGCTTTTACTATATAGGAGAACAGTCTATATAGCAAGATAAATAAAATAACAAGAAAGTAGGTAAAGATATGATCGCATATGTAACAAAACGTGTTTTGTCAGCATTATTAACAATATTTATTGTTGCCACATTAACGTTTTTTATTATGAATATGGTACCAGGTAATCCGTTTTTAAGTGAAAAAGCGGTATCTGAAGAAACTAAAAAGGCGTTATATGAAAAGTATGGTTTGGATAAACCATTAGTTATTCAATATAAGAACTATATGTTAAATATATTGAAAGGTGATTTTGGTGTAAGTTTTAAATTACAAAAAAATGTACCAGTAGTAGATATAATAAAAAAAGGATTTCCTGTTTCAGCAAAACTAGGGCTTATAGCAGTAGCATTTGCAATTACATTTGGAATTCCTCTTGGTTGTATTGGTGCACTAAAAAGAGGAAAGTGGCAAGATAATGTTATTAGGGTTATTTCAACCCTTGGTATAGCTGTTCCGGGCTTTGTTGTTGCTACATCTACTATGATCATCTTTTGTGTAAATTTAAAATGGTTAAATTCATTTGGTTTATCCTCACCAGCCGATTACATTCTTCCTGTATTTACACTTGGATTTTATCCTATGTGCTATATTGCAAGACTTATGCGTTCAAGTATGCTTGAATCTATTTCACAAGATTATATCAGAACAGCAAGAGCAAAGGGAATGTCTGTGTTTGTTACAACTTATAAACACGCTCTTAGAAACTCATTAATTCCAGTTATAACTTATTTAGGACCACTTATTGCATACATATTTTCAGGTGGTTTCATAGTTGAGAAGGTATTTAATATACCAGGACTTGGAAGATACTTTGTTAACTCAATAGGTGCAAGAGATTATACAGTTATTATGGGAACTACAATCTTTCTTGCAACATTTATAATTATAATGAATTTAGTTTGTGATTTACTTTATAAAGTTGTAGATCCAAGAATTAATTTAAAATAGAAAGGGGCAAAATTATGAAAATTAATAATAAAAGATTATTTAGTATGCAAATAGATGTTTCAGCAAATGATTTTGCACCAGCTACTACAGAAGAAAAAAATCAAATCAATACTATGGCTGAAAGTACCACATATTGGAAAGATGCGTGGAGAAGATTAAAACAAAATAAGATTGCAATTATTGCATTAATTGTAATCGGGTTATTTTTACTATTTGCTATTATTGGACCATTTTTAAGTCCATACTCATATGAACAGCAAATAAGAGGAAGTGAAAACTTAAAACCTTGTTTTGCACATCCATTTGGAACAGATAATTTAGGACGTGATTTACTTGTACGTGTAATGATTGGTTCAAGAATTTCACTTTTAATTGGTATAGGTGCATCAATACTGGTTTTATTTATTGGAGCATTATATGGTTCAATTGCAGGTCTTCTTGGCGGCGTTGTAGATAATGTAATGATGAGAATTGTTGAAATAATTTATTCTCTTCCAGATATATTGATTATTATTATGTTAAAGATTGTATTGGAGGAACCTTTGGCAAAAGCTTTTGATTCAGGAGGAATGTTCTCCGGTCTTCAAGCATTAGGTTCGGGTATTATTTCGATATTTATAGTTTATGGTTTATTATATTGGGTTGGTATGGCAAGAATTGTAAGAGGACAAGTTTTACAATTAAAGGAAATGGAATATGTAAATGCCGCAAGAGCTTTAGGTGCAAACAATTCCAGATTAATTAAAAAACACTTACTTCCTAACTGTATTGGGCAATTAATAGTTACAACTATGTTGCAAATTCCTTCAGCAATATTTACAGAGGCTTTTTTAAGTTTCCTTGGACTAGGTGTTTCTGCACCAATGGCAAGCTTAGGTTCATTAGCTTCTGATGCTTTAAATGGTATTTCATCTTACCCATACAGACTGGCATTTCCAGCTTTGGCTATTAGTATTATAATATTAGCATTCAATTTATTTGGTGATGGCCTTAGAGATGCACTTGACCCTAGATTAAAAAGATAAGGAGGACTAAAAAATGTCAAATACTAAAAACGATAATGATAGATTATTAAAAGTAGAAGATCTTTACGTGTCTTTCTTTACACATGCAGGTGAGGTTAAGGCAGTTCGTGGAATCTCCTACGACTTAAATTATGGTGAGGTTATGGGGATAGTTGGAGAATCCGGAAGTGGTAAATCAGTTTCGTCTTATGGTTTAATGGGAATTATTCCAGAGCCAGGTAAAATTATCGGAGGAAGCATTTTATTTGATGATAAAGATATAACCAAACTTACTGAAAAAGAAATGTTAAAACTACGTGGAAAAGAAGTTGGAATGATCTTTCAAGATCCAATGACTTCTCTAAATCCTGTATTTACAGTTGGAGACCAGATTGATGAATCCCTTAAAAAACATACAGAATTATCAAAAGAACAAAGAAAACAAAGGATTATTGAATTATTTGAACTTGTTGGAATAAATCAACCAGAGAAAAGGCTTAAGCAATACCCACATGAATTTTCAGGGGGTATGAGGCAACGTGTTATGATTGCCATGGCTCTTGCATGTAATCCTAAGCTTCTTATTGCAGATGAACCAACAACAGCTCTTGATGTTACAATTCAGGCTCAGATAGTAGATTTAATGAAAGATTTAAAAGAAAAAATAAATATGTCAATTATATTTATTACTCACGATTTAGGTGTTGTTTCTGAAATCTGTGATAAGGTATCTGTAATGTATGCTGGAAATATTATTGAGTCAGGAAGCATTGACGATATATTTTATAATCCAAAGCATCCATATACATGGGGATTATTAAAATCTGTTCCTAAATTAAATAATGATACTCACGAAAGACTTATACCAATTGAAGGTAATCCGGTTGACTTAATAAATCCGCCAGAAGGCTGTGCTTTTGCTCCAAGATGTAATAAATGTATGAAGATTTGTTTAACTAAAAAACCACCAGAATGCAATGTGGGTGAAGGACATAAGGCTCTTTGCTGGCTTCCGGTACAAGAAGAATTTAATAAGGAAGGTGGTAAATAATGGCTGATAAAAAATTAGTTGAAGTAACCAACCTAAAAAAATATTTCCCTATTAAAACAGGATTATTTACTAAAAACTATGTAAAAGCTGTAGATGATGTAAGTCTGTTTATTAATAAAGGCGAAACATTAGGACTTGTTGGAGAAAGTGGTTGTGGTAAAACAACTCTTGGAAGAACTATTTTAAGATTACATGAACCAACAAGCGGAAAAATCATATATGATGGTAAAGATATTACTCATGTAGATATGTTAGAATATAGAAGAAGAATGCAGATAATTTTTCAGGATCCTTATGCGTCCCTTGATCCAAGAATGACAGTAGGGGATATTGTAGGAGAACCCCTTGACATTCACAAAATGTATGCTAACAGATCAGAAAGACAGGAGAAGATTTATTCATTACTGGAAATAGTAGGGCTTAATAAAGAACATGCTAATAGATTCCCTCATGAATTTTCAGGTGGTCAAAGGCAAAGGGTTGGTATTGCAAGAGCTTTAGCTGTTGAACCGGAATTTATTGTTTGTGATGAACCAATATCAGCTCTTGATGTTTCTATTCAGGCTCAAATTGTAAATATGCTTGAAGATCTTCAGGCTGAAAGAGGTTTTACTTATTTATTTATTGCTCATGACCTTTCGGTTGTAAAGCATATTAGTAACAGAATCGGAGTTATGTATTTGGGGCATTTGGTAGAATTAACCGATAGTAGGGAGCTTTATAAAAATCCTGTTCATCCTTATACAAAAACTTTACTTTCTGCAATTCCAATTGCGGATCCTAAGGTTACTAGAGGAAAGAAAAGAGTTATTTTAGAGGGGGATATACCTAGTCCTTTGAATCCTCCAAGTGGGTGTACATTTAGGACTAGATGTCCTTATGCTACTGATAAATGTAAGGAAGTGGCTCCAGCTTTGAAAGAAATTGAAAAGGGGCATTATGTTTCTTGTCATTTGAATTAGGGTTTGAACGCTTTGCCTTTTGGGGTCCTAGAAAAAGTTCTTGATTTAGGTTGTGTGAATTTTTTAGATGAATATTCTGTTAAATATTAAAATTAAAACTCAGTTATGCAAAACATTTCAAGAAGCCCCCTAAAACGGAAATTTTGTCAGGAGAGCCTGACAAAATTTCTGGGTCTTCTTTCCATAGCATAAATGAGTTTTAATTTTAATATTTAACAGAATATTCATCTAAAAAATTAATTTACTTTATTGGAGGACTTTTTCAACGAATTCCTTATCAAAACAACTTTTTTAGTATTATAGGCGGCCTTTCTGGAAGATTTTTTGGTTTGGAGTAACGAGCGAATTACAATTTTGGATAGTAGTTATAATTGTAGATTATTTATGTTTGCGAAGTTTAATAAATGCCAAGTTATATGGCAATTAAAAAAGATAAATTAAAATTTCATGGAAGGATATTATGTTATGAAAGCTATAGTATTAGATATGTATGGTGTAATAGTAAAGCAAACGGGAGATGACTTTGTTCCATATGTTCAACAGACATTTCCTAATTTAAAGTCGGAAGAAATATATTCACCATGGTTCAAGGCTGATGTGGGAGAATTGACATCGTTAGAGGTGTGGGAAAGTCTTGGTTTTAAAGGTAATATAGAGAAAATTGAAAAAAAATATTTAGATACGATAGAAATAAATGATGGTTTTCTTGATTTTGTATTGTCAGTAAGCAAACACTACAAGATGGCTATTATTTCAAATGATTCGAGTCGATGGAGTAAGTATCTTCGAGAAAAATTTGATATTAATAAATACTTTGATGTGATTAGCATAAGTGGTGATTTGAAAATTCAAAAGCCGGATGAGCGTATCTTTCAGTTTACAATAGAGCAATTGGGTTGTAAGGCAGAGGATTGTTTGTATGTGGATGACAGAGAGGGAAATTTGGAAGTGGCTAAAAAAGTTGGAATGAATCCAGTTTTATTTAATAGTAGAAATGTTCAATGCGATGGCAATATTGTTACTGATTTTATCCAACTTACAAATATGTTGTTATGATGAGGAAATATTGAAGTTTTTTTGAGTCTTAACTTGAGAAAAGCCCAAACTTATGGAGGTATAATTATGCTGAGTGTTAGATATGTCCAAAATGATGATAAATCTTTTTGGTTTAAATTAGACAAACATTTGTCAGAGACTGAATTTGAAAAGAAAATTAGAGATAAAATGGGATATGTATTATTGGAAGACCAAAATCCGATTGGATTACTCAGATATAATCTTTTTTGGGATAATACACCCTTTTGCACTATGCTTTTTGTGGACTTGGAATATCAACACAAGGGTAATGGAAGAATGCTTATGGAATTTTGGGAAAAAGATATGAAACAATTAGGATATGGAATGATTATGACATCTACACAAGTAGATGAAGATGCTCAACATTTTTATAGAAAAATAGGATATCAGGATGCAGGGGGATTAGTTATCAATATTTCTAAATATGAGCAACCTATGGAAATGTTTTTTATCAAAGGAATTTAATTGAAAGGATAGACTGTGAAAGGGGTTACATTCATTAAAATACTACTAATAGATCTAAAAATTTTACCTTCTACATGTTAAATTCTGGTATATAATGTAATTACAAACAAAACACAGGAGGTAATTAAATAATGAGAAACAAAAAAACTAAGAAAGCAATAGTACTGGTACTAAGTCTTATGTTATTATTGAATGGGGTACTTTTCTACACAGGTGGGCAACCGGTTACACAAGCGGCAACATTTGCAAAAGGGGCAGATATTAGCTGGATCCCAGGTATGGAATCACTAGGTTACAAATGGTATAATAAAGCCGGAGTTCAAAAAGATCCACTAACAATTTTAAAAGAAGATTTTGGAATTAATGCAGCAAGAATTAGAGTTTTTGTTAACCCATCAAAAGATGCAGGTAATGGTCTTTGTGATAAAGCAGCTACAATTAAATTGGCAAAAAGAGCAAAAGCTTTAGGTATGAGCATTATGATAGATTTCCACTATAGTGATTCATGGGCAGATCCTGGACAGCAAAACAAACCAGCAGCATGGAAAAGCTATACATTTGAGCAACTTATGACAGCAGTATACAATCATACTTTAGATGTAATGAATGGACTTAAAGCAGAAGGAATTTATCCTGAATGGGTACAAGTTGGTAATGAAACTAACGACGGTATGTTGTGGAATGAAGGAAAAGCTTCTGTAAACATGAAAAACTTTGCATGGTTTATTAACTGTGGATATGATGCAGTAAAAGCAGTAAGCAGTAGCACAAAAGTAATTGTACATATGGCAAATGGTGATAATAATACAATTTATAGATGGTTATTTGATGGAATAACTAAAAATGGAGCAAAGTTTGATGTAATTGGTATGTCATTATACGGAACAACAAGCAACTGGTCAACATTATCAAGTCAATGCTTAACAAACATGAAAGACATGGTTTCAAGATATGGTAAAGAAGTTATGTTATGTGAAATCGGAATGAGCTATGATCAGGGAGCAACTGCAAAAACATTTATTTCAACAATGGTTAAAAATGTGAAATCTCTTTCAAACTCAAAAGGTTTAGGAGTATTTTATTGGGAACCATGTGCATTCCCAGGATTTAACTCATATAACATGGGAGCATGGAATAGTAATGGGAAACCTACAGTAGCATTAGAAGGATTTGCAGGCTAAATAATTTTAATTTATAAAAGTGTACGATAGGACTTAATCAGAAAGGACTTGATTTTCAAGGATTTCATAGATTAAGTCCTATTTTTATTGTCCAAATTTAATATAAAACTTGCTAGAGAAAAACGAGGCCACTGAAAAACGCCTATGTCTAAAATTTCACAGGAATAAAACCAGTGTGTGTAGAACAAGACATTTATGCATGCCTACTTATGTCAAATATATGCAGTATAATGAAAAGGCTAGCAGGCACAGAAATACAAAAGGAAGTAGAAAAAAGGAATTAATCAAGCCCCAAAAAGAATACCAATCAAATCGTAGACAGTTAATAGGAAACATTGCAAAACATGTAAAGGAAATATTTGAACATCCCGAGAAAAGAGAATATTTACTGAAAAGGATACTAGAAGCAACAATAAAATGCCGCTCAATCATACGTCCAGGACGAAAGTTTAAGCGACAAATGACACGAAACAGGCGAAAATATAATATGAATAAGAAATCGGCATTACAAACAACTACGAAAATGATGCGTTTATAAAAAATCTGACCTGTCAGGTTCTATTAATTATACTCTTTTTTCAGAATAAAATAAAGTATTTATTAAAAATTAGAAAATTATTTTTACATTAATATTATAAAACAGCTTTGCCTCTACAAACTATATTCCCTCAGAAAAACATTATAATTTATGAAAAAATCAGATAATCCAAACATTCCAATGAGCCTATGAAAAAGCATCATAGTCTCATTTCCATGGCTTATAATGATTTTTTCAAGCACTTCATCCTCTGTTTCTGTAAGAGGAA
>JAVBPB010000100.1:0-28070 GCA_031549965.1 Mobilisporobacter sp.
TTATGTTTTGTCAAGACTTTGCTTGCAAAGGCTTGTAAAAAACATGCTGATGGAGGGTAAGGCAAACAATTGGATATATATACACTCATATTCATTTGAAAAATTTACACAACCTAAATCAAGGACTTTTTCAGTAGCCTCTAGCCCGCTACGCCTACGTTTTTTGACATGCACTCTCTGAAAAATATCCTCAGAATTTTGCACAAGAAATTACAAAACGGTGTACTAGACTTAAAAGCTGTTCCGATAATTTTGGATCTTTGTGTTTCTAAATGAGAATAGGGAATGAATATTAGAATTAAATAAACAAAAACTGCTAATTAATAAAAATTAGTAGTTTTTTGCTTTAAAATAAAAAGATTTAATTGCTGTGGCTTATATAAAGTATTAATATCTCAACAAATATTTGGAGTCTTACTTAAGTAATGTAGCAACCATTTCACGCAAGGGTACAGTATTCATTAAACGGGTGGTAGCATCACCGAAACGTCCCATAGTCATAATATTACGATTAAGTGCTAAAGGTTCAAGCTTACTAAAGGTTTCCGAACTCAGTGGAGCACAGTGACGATATTGAGGTGTGTAGAGGCGATTACCTTGGTGGTTAATTACATACATATCTGTTTTTTGATTAGAGATTGAACCCACACCGCCATCCCATTCCTCAATGCCGTGAATAAAAGTATTACGAGTGAAGTTAACTCCTAAAAGAAGAATTTGAGCGTTACGTATCCATAGCTTGTAATAAGCACCACCTCTGCCACATGGTGTTTTAATGGATTCTTCACCAGATATGAATTCCAAAGCATCATTTCCTAAAGCGGCTACGGCATGGGTGGGGTGCAAAGAGCGGTGTACATTTGGACGTTTTCGAAAGGCTTCTGTTAATTTACCAACACAGGAGGGAGTATATAAGACATCCATAACTGGATTATTTACCCCCACATTATTCCAAGTATGGCTTGCAAGTACTAATAATCCATTCTGCATATATTCTGTCAATGCATCCAGCACTGTATCTCCACGTCCATCAACTTCGCCAATTGCTTTATATGAAAGATGAACCATCAGTGTGCCAGTTGGATTAACACCAATTTTTTTCAAATCATATAATAAATCTTTTTTTGTATACATAAGTATATCCTTTCTTCATTAAAGAGCATAATGTAAATGAATATTTACAATTAAGGTATTTACTGTAATTATACTATTACTACAGTAAACGATCAATGTTAAATTATACTAAATAATACATACAAATCAAGGTAATCATACTATTAACATAACAATTTAAGTACACCACATTGAAGTAAGAAGTGTTGAATTAATTGTATAGTTATGCTATTCTATCATAGTATCTAATTACTTTGTTACAATAATAAAATTTACACCTCCTATGAACAGAGGAATATATAGCAGAAAGAAGGCTAAAAAATGCAAGATAAAAAATATACACATAATCCCATTAAGGGAAAAGAGCCAGCCATGATATTGCCAAAGGGCTATTCACTTGTACTTGAAGGAGGCGGAATGAGAGGTTTTTATAGTGCAGGAGTTTTTGAGGCTTTTATGGATGCAGGAATAATGTTCCCCTATGTGATAGGGGTTTCTGCCGGAGCTGCAAATGCATTATCATATATTTCAGGTCAACCAAAAAGAAACCGTCAGGTTGTTGAATTTTATGCTAATGATAAAAGATATGTTGGTAAGCGGAATCTTTTACTTCACCGCTCCTTGTTTAATATGGAATTTGTATTTCATACTGTACCTAAAAATCATATATATATGGACTGGGAAATGTTTAAAAAGCAAAACATCCGGTTTTTAACCGGTGCAATGGATTGCATGACAGGAAAAACCGTATGGTTTGAAAAACATCACATAAAACCTTCACTTGAAACTATAATTGCTTCATGTTCAATGCCAATGGTTTCTAAAATTGTAAGGTATAAAGGGTTTGAGCTATTAGACGGAGGGGTATCAGATCCAATTCCTATTGAAAAATCAATTGCCGATGGTAATAAATTTCATGTAATCGTATTAACAAGAAATAAAGGATATTCAAAGACTGCTTTTAAACATACAAAATTATTAAAGCTCTTATACCCTAAATACCCTAAAATGGTTGAATCTGTGTTAAATCGTCATAAAGTCTACAAACGTCAGCTAAAACTGGCAGAACAGCTTGAAATTGAAGGAAAGGCAATTATTATCAGACCTCAAAATAAATTACAAGTCGAGCGTACAGCTAAAGATATTAAAAAGCTTTTAGAATTATATGATGAAGGTCATGAGGAAGGGAAGAATGTAATTCATAAGATTCTTAAGAATATTTAAATATCTATTATTCTTTAAAGATTGTAATTGGAATTATTACCATATAACTAAACATATAATACTAAAAAGAAGTCAGGTGTTTGGTATGTCTGATAATAGTAAAACCAATTCAAATGAAGAAAATAAATATAGGATACGCTTTGAATTAATGTTAACGGCAATAGATAAAATTGGAGCCATATCAGCAATTGATGCAGCAGGAATCTATGCAGAAGGCATTAAAACCAGAAATGGTGCAATGCAATATGAAGTTATGTCAAAGCAGTTAAAACATAAATATTACCAAAAATGGGAAGAAACAAACCCTAATTGGGTTACAGGAGTTTCAAGCCCATATGTTTCTGATTATAAGATAGTAAATGTAAGAGTCATTAATGCCAATAAAGAAAGTGTTATTATTAAGTTTAATACGGCCACTTCCACTGGATTTTATAAAAGCTATTATGTCACACTTCTTATAGTAAATGATAATGGTTATTGGAGAATTACAGAGATAGTTGCCGATTATGGCTTTGATTGAAATTAATAAAAAGATAAAGTATATGGAGATTTAATTTTTAGAAGGTTCTTTATTTTGGTTATCATATTTTTTAGATGAATATTCTGGCTAATATTCATCTAAAAAATAACTTTAAGCTTGAGATTCGTTAGATCATAGATTAATAGTAGTCTTATCTCCTTTTACTGATAGAATATTAGCTACAGCATTTTCAAGATAGAATACTTCCATAATACCATCATCAACATTATACATATTTTTTAATCCAGGATTAGCCTCTATCATGGCTATTTTTGCATCTTTACTATTATCAAACTTAGCATTTCCAGATAATCTAATCCATTTTCCGTTAGCAGTACCGCTGATTTCAATTTTAGGATTATTCAAAATTTGTTTATAAACCTCTTTTTTATTATTTGTTACAAAATAAATTTTATCTCCAAAATTACAAGTTGCTCCAAAAGGTCTTACTTTAGGACTATCTCCCTCAACAGTAGCTAAAAAAAACGTTTTACAATCTGACAAAAAATTTAATACAGTTTCCATAAACTTAACCTCCATAATTTTAATTTATATTTGCTTAGTATGTAAAGTTGAGCACAATATAATTGTAATTAATATTTTAAATTACTTTTTAATAAAAATCAATTAGTATTTTTAATTAAGGACTTTTTCAAGGGCAACTTCAACAAAGCTGTGAATTTTAATTAAAAACACAAATATTTGTTCGGTATTTGAAAAAACACTTTAAGAATCAGAAAAGATATGCTATAATTTACTAATAAAAAATACTAAAGGACATTAAAAATAAACAAAGCATAACCCTTTTCAAAAAAACATATTTTGGAGGCAAATATGATTAACATAAATCCAACAGTATCCCCTATTCTAAAATGGGTAGGCGGAAAAAGGCAATTATTAGATGCCATAACCCCATTAATTCCACAATATTCCACCTACTATGAGCCCTTCCTTGGAGGAGGGGCTTTATTATTTGACAGACAACCAAAAAAGGCTGTGATTAATGATTATAACCCAGAACTTATGAATGTATATAATGTAATAAAATCTAATCCAGAAGAATTAATACAAATATTAGCAGAACATAAAGAAAAAAGTTGCGAAGAATATTTTTATACAATAAGAGCTTTAGACAGAGATAAAAAAAAGTACAAATCTCTTAATGAAATTCAGAGGGCAGCAAGAATTATTTATTTAAATAAAACATGCTATAATGGATTATTTAGAGTTAATAGTTTGGGAGAATTTAACTCGCCATGGGGAAAATATAAAAACCCTAATATTACTAATGAATCAGTAATCAGGGGAATGAGCGAGTATTTTAATAAATCAAAGATATCTATACTTTGTGGCGATTATAAAGATGCATTAAAAGGAATTAGAAAGGGAGCCTTTGTTTATTTGGATCCGCCATATATGCCAATAAGTTTAACATCTTCATTTACAGGGTATACACTGGCAGGATTTGGAGAAAGGGAACAAGTATTATTAAAAGAACAGTGCGAAATTTTAAATAAAAAGGGAATTAAATTCCTTTTATCTAACTCCAGTTGCGATTTTATTGAAGATTTATATAAAGATTATATTATCGAAAAAGTTTCTGCTAAGAGGGTTATTAATGCTAATCCTGATAAGCGAGGAGTTATAGATGAGGTATTGGTGAGAAATTATGAGTGAATTGGATGAGAAATGGAAACTGATTTTTAATAAATATAATATTGAAAATGAAATAGAAAAGAATGGGTTGTTTTATATTACTGCGGATCAAATCAGAGAGTTTAAAGAACCAAGACTTATGACAAAGTTTGATACCAAAGAGTCATTACCAGGGGTTTTTAACAATAAATTAGGAATACTTCCAGTAACAAGAGGAAAATATGTTATAGGTGAATTTAATCTGTATAAAGATTTTCCGGAAATAAAGTCAGATATTACTGAAATAACAAGTGCAAAAATACCAAACTACTTTGAAACTATAGACATAAATGATATACGTTCAGAAGCAAATGCCATTAACATAATGGGAATAGCAGGAATTTTAGAGGATTTTTTGTGTGATTTGGATTTAGTACAAACTATTTCTGGAAGAATGGGATCTGGCAATTTTTCATTTTTAATTAAAGATAGAAAAGGTATTAATGAGTTAATTAATGTACAAAACTCTCAGGTTGAAATTGACGGAGGTTTTGAAAATAAAAATATTTTTTCCATAATTGAAGGAAAGAATGTGGTACATAGTAATTTTTTAGTAAGGCAATTATATTATCCAATGAGATTGTGGTCTGATAAGATAAAAAAAGTTATAAGGCCTGTTTTTATGGTATACTCTAACAATATTTTCAGACTTTTGGAATATGAGTTTACTAATCTTAATTATTATGATTCAATTAAGCTGGTGCAGGAAAAAAATTATAGTCTTGAAGATACAAAAATCACCCTTTCAGATATTGCTTTAGTACATAGACAAACCATAATATTGCCAGAACCAGATGTTACATTTGTTCAGGCAGACAGTTTTAATAAAATTATTTCTCTTATTGAGAATCTCAATGACAGTCCAATGACCACAATGGAAATTGCTGAGTTGTTTGGATTTAAGGAAAGACAGTCAGATTATTATTTTAATGCATGTAAATATTTGGGTTTGGCAATAAAGGAAGAGGATACTGATGGGATCAAGAAAGTTTTTATAACAGATAAAGGAAAGAACCTATTGCAATTAACATACAAAAAAAGGCAGTTAGAATATGTAAAGTTAATATTATCACACGAGATATTCAATAATATTTTTGAAGTAGTTTTAAGAACTAATGAATTTGTGTCAAAATCTTTTATTGAAAAAAGAATGAAAGAATTAAATATTTGCAGTGACAGTTTAATTGGCAGGCGTTCTTCTTCCGTAAGCGGATGGATAAAATGGATATTTAATTTAGTTAATAATTGAGGTGGATTATGATTTATTACCTCAAAATAAAGTGGCAAGATTTTCTAAATTATTGTTGTAAAATATTAAACTATGATATAAAATAATAGAATAATGTGATAACATTATAAACTCAAATATTAGGAGGTAATTAGATTATGAAGACTTATACTTGTACAGTTTGTGGCTATGTTTACAATGAAGCTGAAGGCGATGAAGCTAATGGAATTAAAGCTGGCACGACTTTTGATGAACTTGCTGAAGATTATGTATGCCCACTTTGCGGAGTTGGTAAAGACGATTTTGAAGAAAATTAATTTTAGTTACACCAGGAGGAAAACGTATGAATGCAATTGAGTTGAAGAAGGGTATATACTGGGTGGGTGCAATTGACTGGTCTGTACGAAGCTTTCATGGATATACTACAGACAGAGGAACAACTTATAATGCATATTTAATTATTGATGAGAAAATTGCGTTAATTGATACAGTAAAAGAGGCTTTTTCAGAGGAGCTTATTGAGAGGGTTTCCCAAATCGTTAGTTTAGATAAGATTGACTATTTAATTTCTAATCATGTTGAAATGGATCACTCTGGAGCAATTCCTAAAATAATGGAACTGGCTGCAAATGCAACAATAGTTACAAGTGCACCACAAGGAGTTAAAGGTCTTACTGCCCATTATGGCGAATATCCATATCATGGTATAAAACAGGGAGAAACCATAAGCCTTGGTAGCAGAACACTTCAATTTGTAGCCACACCAATGCTTCATTGGCCAGATAATATGGTAACTTATTGTAAAGAGGAAAAAATCTTATTTTCAAATGACGCTTTTGGCCAGCACTATGCATCAGCAGAGCGTTTTGATGATAACAATCCACTGGATAGTGTTGTTGAGCAGGCTAAAAAGTATTATGCAAACATTGTTATGCCATTTTCCTCTCAAGTTAAATCAGCTTATGATATAGTATCGAAATTAGACATTGATATAATTGCTCCAAGTCATGGTATAATATGGAGAAATAATGTGAATTTAATACTGGAATATTATAAAAAATGGAGTATGAACGAGCCAGATGAAAGAGCAGTTGTTGTGTTTGACAGCATGTGGCATTCCACAGAAAAAATTGCAAAAGCTATTGTAGAAGCATTTGTAAGCAAAGACATACCGGTAAAGTTCATGGATTTAAAAGAAAACGACATTTCTGATATTATGACAGACGTTTTAGAATCAAAATACATCTGCGTAGGTTCGTCAACTTTAAATAATAATATGTTGCCAAATGTTTCGGCATTTTTAACATATTTAAAAGGACTTTCACCTAAAAATCGTAAAGTATTAGCTTTCGGTTCATATGGCTGGGGTGGACAAAGTATTGCTCATGTTGAAGAACAACTATTGTCATGTGGTTTTGAAATATTTTCAGAAAGAATAAGGATACCATATATTCCATCAAAGGCACAGCTTGAACAGATAAAGGAAACCTTAATTAAGGATTTAAGTAATGTTTAAATAATTACTTTTATTTATTTTTAATAAGCAAAAAAACAGTAATCACCACTTTACAAAAGTGATGATTACTGCTATAATGGGTAATAGAAAGCATAAGGTTAAAACTTATGCTTGCCCGAGTGTAGAATGATTATCATAATCTGGAAAAGTCTAGGATAATCATTTTTTATTGTGAAACAATTTAATTAGTTCCATAATAAGAGTGATAAATGTTATGACAAAAATACCAAATGTAAGCATTAAATAAATTGCTTCAAATATATATATACTATAAATTTAAGAAATCAATAAAAGTACTGGTAGACAAAGAAAGTGTGCTGTTTTTATTGTATACGAATCCAATTTCTCCTTTATTAATAGGATTAGGAAGTTCTATTTGAGTAAGAATTTTATCATTAATCTCCTGAGTAACAAACTCCTTTACAACACATGCAATACCAAGTCCGATTTTAGCGAACTCTATTAATAAATCCATATTATTAATTTCTAATACATGTTCACTTTCTATGGCATATGCCTTAAAATAATTATCAATGTATTCTCTGGTTATATTTCCCTTATCCAATAACATTAAGTTAGCATTTTTAAATATATCCAATTTGTTGCTTGAATATCTAATTAGGAGATTTTCAATATAAGAATCTGTAGCAACAAAAATATCTTCAATTTCTCCAATTGATTTAAAAATCAAATGTTTAGGGATTTTTTCAGGACTTCTTATAAGACCCAAATCAATTTTATTGTTTTCCAAAAGATTTATAGTTTGATATGTGGATTGACAGTCAATTGTAATCTTTATATGTGGATAGAGAGATGTAAAATCCTTTAAATAAGGAAGTAAGACATATTTACATAAAGTGGTACTTACTCCAATTTTAATATGGCCAACTCCAAGCTTAATCTGATTTTGTAAGGTTTTCTCAGCAATAGTAATAGAATCAAAGGCAAGTGACAAATGTTCATATAATAATTTTCCTTCATCTGTTAAACTAACTCCTCTTGAATTTCTGAAAAACAAAAGAACCCCCAAATTTTCTTCAAGCTTAGTAATGGATTTACTAATGGCAGGTTGACTGATATATAATTTTTTGGCAGCATGTGAGATATTACCGCAGCTTGCAACTGTATAAAAAATTTTATAAAAAGAAAGATTTTGCTCCATATATAACCTCCTGTTATAATAATTATTCTTATTATGTATTTGAATTATATCAAATCATATGATAAAATATCAATATAAATTTTAAACCTTTAAGGAGGAATTAATTATGGGAATGACTATGACACAAAAAATATTGGCAGCTCATGCAGGTCTTGAAAGTGTAGTTGCCGGTCAGTTAATAGAAGCAGATCTTGACTTAGTATTAGGCAATGATGTAACTGCACCTGTAGCAATACACGAAATGGAAAAAATGAATAAAAAGGGAGTATTTGACAAAGATAAAATTGCTTTAGTACCGGATCATTTTACTCCAAATAAAGACATAAAATCAGCAGAACATTGTAAATGCGTAAGGGAATTTGCATATGAAAATAACATTACCAACTACTTTGAAATTGGCGAAATGGGAATAGAACATGCATTGCTTCCGGAAAAAGGTTTAGTAGTTGCAGGAGACGTTGTAATAGGGGCAGACTCACACACATGTACCTATGGTGCATTAGGTGCATTTTCAACTGGTGTTGGAAGTACTGATATGGCGGCAGGAATGTCCTCAGGAAAAGCATGGTTTAAAGTACCATCTGCAATAAAGTTTAACATAGTTGGTAAACCAGCAAAATGGGTAAGCGGTAAAGATGTAATTCTACACATCATCGGTTTGATTGGAGTAGACGGTGCATTATACAAATCAATGGAATTTGTTGGGGATGGAATTGAAAACCTGTCCATGGATGATCGATTTGCAATGGCTAATATGGCAATTGAAGCAGGTGCAAAAAATGGAATATTCCCAGTGGACGAAAAGGCCATAGAGTACATGAAAGAACATTCAACAAAAGAGTACACAATATTCCAAGCAGACGAGGATGCAGTCTTTGACGAAACGTACACAATTGATTTAAACAGCCTAAAACCTACAGTAGCATTCCCGCATTTACCAGAAAACACAAAAACAATAGATGAAGTAGGAGATATAAAAATAGATCAAGTAGTAATTGGCTCATGTACAAATGGAAGAATAGAAGATCTTAGAATTGCAGCCAAAGTTTTAGAAGGAAGAACAGTAGCTAAAGGAATGAGAGTAATAATATTTCCAGCTACTCAAAAAATATATCTACAGGCAATAGAGGAAGGCTTAATACAAACATTCATAAAAGCTGGTGCGGTAGTAAGCACACCAACCTGTGGTCCATGCCTTGGAGGACACATGGGAATATTAGCAGCAGGTGAACGTGCAGTAGCAACCACAAACAGAAACTTTGTAGGAAGAATGGGACATGTTGATTCAGAAGTATATCTTGCAAGCCCCGCAGTTGCAGCTGCATCTGCAATAACCGGTAAAATATCATGTCCATGTGACTTAGGATTATAGGAGGTACAACAATGAAAGCTTTAGGAAAAGTGCACAAATATGGAGACAACGTTGACACTGACGTAATAATACCAGCAAGGTATCTAAACTCATCAGATCCTTTAGAACTTGCAAAACATTGCATGGAAGATATTGACAAAGACTTCATCAAAAACATTAAAAAAGGTGACATAATAGTAGCCGAAAAAAACTTTGGATGTGGCTCATCAAGAGAACATGCACCAATAGCAATAAAAGCGGCAGGCATAAGTTGCGTAATTGCGGAAACCTTTGCAAGAATTTTCTACCGCAACGCAATAAACATCGGACTTCCTATTATAGAATGTAAAGAAGCCGCAGAAGGAATTGAAGCCGGAGATGAAGTAGAAATAGACTTTGACAGTGGAAAGATATACAACAAAACCAAAAACACTGAATTTAAGGGGCAGGCTTTCCCAGAATTTATGCAAAAGATAATATCAGCAGAGGGTCTGATAAACTACATTAACAATAAATAAATATGCAAAATCTCCTTATATATAAACAATTAAAAACTATCCCTTGACGTACTAAATAGTTTGAATTATAATGTAATAATGATTTTATAAAGGAGGAATTAAAGGTGGCAGAAATTACAAAAGAAATGACTATTTCAAATGTTTTAAAGGTTAATCAGGGAGTTGTTCCGATTTTGTTACAATCAGGAATGCACTGTCTTGGATGTCCTTCAGCTCAGGCAGAAACCCTAGAAGAAGCGGCTATGGTTCATGGTATTGATGTTGATGGATTGGTTAACGAAATTAATGCTTTTTTAGCAAGCGTATAATATAAAGACTGTGGCAAAAGCCACAGTCTTTTATATTGAAAAAGTATAAAATCAAACCTGGGATAAAACTTGCACAGCTTTATTTCTTACAATTATCTCATAATGTTCTTGATAAAATGCAGTGCTTGCATATGTCGTACGTTCTTTCTTTCCGTATTCAGATATAATATTGCAAATTTTATTAAACTCTTCAGGTGAGTGCTCAGATTTATTAACTACTAAGTAATAAATCTCAGTTACAGGATTCTTATAAAGAGTATTTTCTCCGTTATAATTAAACACAATAATATTTGACAATTTAGAAACAGTATTTAGTGAGTCAAAAGAATATGTTTTAACAAGATTGGTATTAATAGTAGCGGAGTTCTTAGTTGATTTTTTAGGTTGGGTAGTATCAACATGTTTGTTATTTTTAGCAATAGTTTCAGGAAGTGGAATAAAATCATTTACCTCAACAGCAGCTTCCTCGTCAATTACATCCTCAAAATCATCTATGTCATTATTAATTTCATCTAATTCTCCGGATATTTTTTTAAAAAGATCTAAAATTTCATCGGCACCAGAATGACTTTCAGAATCATAAAAATCATTATCATCATATTCATCGCCAGATGAGAATTTAGAGAATCTAGTATCTAATTCATCAGGGTCTTCCACTTTTGTAATTACTAAAATTAAACATTCTGAGGAAATAGGTATAGCTTCTATCATAAGGGGTATGTCGTCAGCCTCAAAACCAAACTCATAAGAAGCTTGCTGCATCATATCTCTAAATAGTGCTTTAGCCTTTTCAGTACCATAGGCCAACTCACTAATTCGTATTTCTCTATCAACTAAATCGTCTCTATTAAGGGTACAACGTATTTGGGATTCACTAATTTTTTCTATCTTCATAGAGTCACTTCCTTCGCTAATGTGCTTCAATCGAAACAAAACTTTTCTTAATACTATTATATACACGAATAATTATTATGTAAAGAGGGGAATACTAACAATAATATGATTTTATTCCAGTAATATATATGGACATTAATTCAAATATTTTTATACGTTTAATTCTAATATATAGCTTTTGAGATTAATTCCAAATATACAATTAGTTTCATTCTAAAATAAATAGAATGTAATGTCAACAGATTTAAGACATAAGATGAAAATTATTTATTTTTTATCAAAAAAGTAAAAAGGTACTTGAAAAATATTAAAAAATTAGATACAATAAACAAGAGAGACAACTGATTGATAATTTAAAGAAAGGAGATAAGAATAAAAGATATTTTGTTTAACAAATACCTTGTCCAAAAGATATTAAAGAAATCAAAAAGTGATCAGGTATATCTTGTAAAACATATTAAACTTGAAGTATATCGAGTAATAAAAACAATTAATAAGTCTAATAAATTATATGAACAATTAATTAACGAATCTAAAATTCTAAAAACTCTTAACCATCCATGTATTCCAATAATATATGACATTGAAGAAAGTACTGAGTACACGTATATTATAGAAGAATATATTGAAGGTCAATCTCTAAAAGAATACAGACAAAATCATATCTACATCTCACAAGAAAAAATAATAAAATATGGAATTCAAATATGTGAATTAATTGAATATTTGCACACAAGAACTCCACCAATATTATATTTGGATTTAAAGCCAGATAATATAATAGTAAAAGATAATACCTTAAAGTTAGTAGATTTTGGTACAGCCATATATTTAAAAGATGTGGAACAAAGAAAGTATCTACTTGGAACAGTGGGGTATGCATCGCCAGAACAATATTTTAATAAAAACATTGATGTAAGAAGTGATATATACAGTATTGGAATGATATTATATTTTTTAATTACAGGAATTGCATTTAATAATAAAGACAAAAAGAAAAATATTAGTCTTTATAATAATTGTTCTAAAAAATTAAAAAACATAATCAATAAATCATTAATGTACTATCCTTTGCAAAGATATCAGAATGTAAAACAGCTAAAACAAAAATTATCAGAATTAATCAATCAGAAAGGCATAAATTTGCCTCATAAATCTCTTATAATATCTTTGGCAGGTTCACAAGAAAGAATTGGTACAACTCATGTAGCATTTTTACTGCAACATTATTTACAAAGGTTAAATTATGATTGCGTATATATGGAAGCTAATAACAAAAATACAGTAAGAACAATTGTAAACAGATATGAAAAAGTAATAAAGAGCAATGGTATGTATTTAATAAATAATAAAAAGTTAATACCTGATTATGATGAATGCTTGGATAATATATATAGTAGCTATACAAGAATAAAAGATTATGGAGTTCTTAATTCACAAAATAAATCAATCTTTTTAAAGTCAGATATTAAAATTATTGTTTTGGGAGCTAAGGACTGGGAACTGGATTATTCAGAGAATATAATAAAAGAATTAAAAGAATATAAAAATGTTTACTACATGTTTAACTATATTGACAGTTATAGCTTTAAGATAATTACTAAAAATATGCATGGATATAAATATTATAGGATACCATTTTCACCAGATATTGAACAATTGGATAAATTAATTATAGAATTGTTGGATGAGATGTTAAAAGATATACTTCAAAATATTTAATACCTTTAATTTTAATAAAGAAATTATGAAAAAGAAACCAATGTTATCAAAAAAAGTCTATAAAGTAAAGGAAGAATATAAAAGAACAATCATTTCTGTAATTGGATTATCTTCCGGAATAGGCTCGACTCATACCTGTATTATGTTTTCAATATATCTTAGGAATTTGTCAGGGAAGAAAGTTGCTATATTAGAACTAAATAGCAAAGATGATTTTGAAAAAATTTATAAAAATTTCAAACCATCTTATAAAGAAAATGGCACAACAGGAAAGAGATTTGCAATAAGGAAGGTTACATATATTCAAAATGTATCTGAAGATGAGATAATTAATATTCTAAATGAAGATTTCTCATATATAATACTTGACTTAGGAACAAATTATAAAAAGTATAAAAATCATATATTAAGAAGTGAAATAAGATTAATTGTTGGCAGTTTTACGGAATGGAAACAAGAGGAATTAATTAACTTCATTGAGCAAAATAAAAAAATTTGTGGCTTTGAAAGATTTATATATTTAATAAAGTTCGCCAATGATTTTGAACTAAAACTATTTAAAAAAGAATATGGAATAATAGCCTTAAGCTTACCTTTTGCACCTGATCCATTTGTTTTGCAGGATGATGTAGAAGTGATTTTTGACAAAGTAACATAATAGAATCATATTAAAAATCTATAATGCACAATAATAATTATTAGACAATTAGGTCATAACATATCACAAGGCATAACATGACTCAAATGCACACCATTGTTCTCTTAATATAATTAATAATTTTTGCAATTATGGAGAAAAATAAGATCTACACATTTTGGCTGCCATAAAATTATTGTTTTGTGGCAGTTTAAAAAGTTAATTAAAAAATAAATAGAAAATTATGTCGAATATTAATGACGTAATCTCAAATAAATGCTATAATAGCAATATAAAAGCATTTATTTAGGAGGAATATTAATGAGTATGAAAGCAAAACAGGCTATTGTCGGAGCAATAATAATTACACTGATTGTATTAATAACTGTTACTACAATCTTAGTTAAAAAATATACACCAAGTAAGGAAGAGTTGTCTCTTACAGAATATTTTAAATCAGAAGATAATCAAATAGCAATAATTTTACAGGATAAATTATATGAAAAGACAGGAAGATTAATTGACGGAGAAGTTTACATTGACTATAAAACAGTAAAAGAATATTTTAACAAAAGATTTTATTGGGACAATAATGAGAATTTATTAATATATACAACCCCTACAGAAGTGATTAAGGCTCAGGTTTCCAGCAAAGACTATTATGTGAATAAAAGTAAAAGTAGTGAAAATTATGTTATAGTAAAAGCAGATGGAGATGAAGCCTATATATCCCTTTCATATATTAAAAAGTTTTCTGATATAGAATATACAATATATGATAATCCAAACAGAGTAGTTATTAATTACAAATGGGAAGAAGTGCTTTATTCAGACATAAAAAAATCTACAAAATTAAGGGTAGAAGATTCAATTAAAAGTGCCATACTATTAGAACTTCAAAAAGATAGTTCAGTTTTGATTTTAGAGCAGGGTGAGGAATGGACAAAAGTTCAGACCACAGATGGAGTAAGTGGATTTGTTAAAAATAAGTTTTTAAAAGAATCCTATGGAAAGCTTCTAAAAAGTAACTATGTAAAGCCAGTATATTCAAGTATACAAAAAGATTATAAAATAAGCATGGTATGGCATCAGGTAACTAATCAAGACAGTAATAATAATCTGTCAAATCTAATATTACAGACTCAAGGAGTAAATACCGTATCTCCAACATGGTTTTCAATAGTAGATAATGAGGGTAATATTTCATCATTAATAAGTGAAACATATGTTAGTAATGCCCATCAATTAGGTCTGGAGGTTTGGGCATTAATAGATGATTTCAATGAAAACATTGATATGTTTAATATATTATCTCATACTTCAACTAGAGAAAAAATAATCAATGAATTAATAGCCAACGTTATAAAGTACAATATTGATGGATTAAATATCGATTTTGAAAAAATCACTACCCAATCAGGTGAACATTTTATACAGTTTATTAGAGAACTTTCAGTAAAATGTAGAAATAATGGTATTATTCTATCCGTTGATAACTATGTGCCAAAGGCTTATACAAGTCACTATAACAGAATGGAACAGGGAATAGTGACAGATTATGTAATAATCATGGGATATGATGAGCATTATAGTGGCTCAGATGAAAGTGGATCAGTAGCTTCAATCGCATTCGTTGAAGAGGGAATTGTTAACACTCTTAGTGAAGTTCCAAAAGAAAAGGTTATTAATGGAATACCATTCTACACTAGATTATGGCATGAGAAAGATGGAGTTAAGATTGATTCAGAAGCTTTAAGTATGAAAAATGCAAAAAAGATATTTGATACTAATAATGTTATACCAACATGGGATGATGCCCTTAAGCAGTATTATGGTGAATACGAAAAGGATGGAGTTAATTATCGTATGTGGCTTGAAGAAGAAAAATCCATAGAATCAAAAATGAAATTAATTAAACAATATGAACTAGCAGGTGTTGCATGCTGGAAGCTTGGTCTTGAAGATCCTTTGGTATGGAATACAATTATTAAATACACTAATTAAGACAACAAAGAAATGCACAGATTATATTCTAATTTAAACCATCTTAGTCATATAATTTAATAATTAATACAGGATGGGAAAATATGAAATTTAAGAAAAAAATTTTAAGCAATCCATTTCATATTTTGTTTTTAATATTTGTATTTTGTGCTGTAGTATTATTTGCAAAAAAAGGAATAGATGCTATTAACGCAAATGCAGAAATTAAAGATAGAACAGTAATTGTAATTGATCCGGGGCATGGAGGTGTTGATCCGGGAAAGGTTGGCATTAACAATCAATTAGAAAAAGATATAAATTTGCAAATTGCAAAAAAGCTAAAAACTTTTTTGGAGCAAAATGATATAATCGTTGTTATGACAAGGGAAGATGACAATGGTTTATATAGTGATGGAGATAAAAATAAAAAGAATGCTGATATGAAAAAAAGAATAGAAATTATTAAAAATGCAGAGCCGACAATAGTAATTAGTATACACCAAAATAGTTTTGGTCAGGAAAGTTCTAAAGGAGCACAAATGTTTTATCATAATCAATCAGCCCAAGGGAAAGTATTGGCAGAATTAATACAGCAGCAGATTAAAGATGATTTGACTCCTAATAATAACAGAAAACCAAAGGGTAATACCAGCTATTATATTTTGAAGAATACCAATTGCCCAACAGTAATAGCTGAATGTGGATTTTTATCAAATGGTGAAGAGGCAAAGCTTTTGAGTGAGGAATATTATCAGGAAAAGATGGCTTGGTCAATTCATTTAGCAATACTTAAATTTTTAAGCCAACATTCATAAAATAAATATATTGCTATCTAATACTTACATGTGGTATAATTTTATAGTTCGCTTAAGAATGTAAGCTTAAGCTAATTAATACTCTTAACTTCGACCTTAATTTATGATGAATGATTTATTAACATCTGATTAATAGCGAAAGGAATAATAAAATGAATACTATTTTTAGTAAAGTGGATGTTGAAAATATTGATATTAATGTTTTAGAAATAGCTACAACAATATTAAAAAATGGAGGACTGGTTGCTTTTCCTACTGAAACAGTTTATGGACTGGGTGCAAATGCATTAGATGCTGAAGCTGTTTTAAGTATTTTTAAAGTTAAAGGTCGTTCTTGTGACAATCCTTTAATAATACATATGGCTAACGAAGATGGATTTGAGATACTTGCAAAGGATGTACCAGAAAGTGCAAAAAAACTAGCAAAAGCTTTTTGGCCAGGACCTCTGACTATGATAGTAAATAAAAGTGATGCAGTACCGCTTTCTACAACCGGAGGATTAAATACAGTTGCACTAAGAGTACCGGATCATAAGATAGCATTAGAATTAATTAAATATTCAAAGGTATTTATAGCTGCCCCAAGTGCTAACATATCAGGAAGACCAAGTCCAACAAAAGGTGAGCATGTGTTAAGTGATATGAATAACAAAATAGAGATGATAATAGATGGAGGAAAAGTATCTATTGGTATAGAATCAACAATTATAGATTTAACCTCTGATATTCCGGTGATTTTAAGACCTGGTTTTATCACTAAAGAAATGATTGAATCAGAAATTGGAACAGTTATAATTGATAAAGCATGTATTAGTACAGTGGCTGATGAGAGTATAATTCCAAAAGCACCAGGAATGAAATATAAGCATTACGCACCAAAAGGGGAGCTTACCATAGTTGAAGGTAATCAAGAGGATGTTTGCAGTGAAATAAACAGATTAGTTTTAAAAAAGGATAACCCAAATATAAAAGTAGGTATAATAGCTACAAAAGAAACTATGGATAAGTATAAAAATGGAATTATAAAAGTAATAGGTTCAAAAAAGGATGAGATTACAATAGCCAATATGCTTTACGAGATTCTTCTTGAATTTGACGATTTAGAAGTTGAATATATTTATTCAGAAGGATTTTGTGGTTCAGGTTTGTCTCAAGCAATTATGAACAGACTAATAAAAGCCGCTGGGTATAAAGTTATAAAACTTTAAGGAGGAACATATGATAAAATATGAAAAATTGATTTTTGTATGCACTGGTAATACATGTAGAGGGCCTATGGCAGAAACCATTTATAAGGGTCTTGCAAGTGACAGTGAGATGGAAATTTTTTCAAAGGGTCTGGTAGTTCTTTTTCCAGAACCGGCTAATCCTAAAGCTGTAGCTGTGTTAAATTCTCACAATTTAGAGCTTACAGATCATATGTCTACCCAATTAGCCAAAGAAGATATAGATGATAATACATTAATCCTTACAATGACGGAGGGGCAGAAAAAAAAGGTTTCTGAAAACTATGGGGAGGTTATTAACCTATATACTATAAAAGAATTTGTTGGGGAAAATGGTGACGTTACTGATCCATATGGAAAAGATTTAATTGACTATGAAGATTGTTTTGTAGAGCTTAACCGCTTAGTAAAGAAAATAGTTTATAGATTAATAAAGGAGATTTAACATATGATAGCTCTAGGTTGCGATCAGGCAGGATTTCAATTGAAGAATGAAATTATGAAGTATTTATCTGAAAATAATTTAGCATATAAAGATTATGGAACATACAGTGAGGATGCCTGTGATTATCCAATATATGGTAAGAAAGTTGCAAATGCAGTTGCAAATGGTGAGTGTGACAAAGGTATTATTATTTGCGGTACAGGTATTGGGATATCAATTGCTGCAAATAAAATTAAAGGAATCCGTGCAGCATTATGTCATGATTGCTTTAGTGCAGAAGCTACACGACTACACAATGATGCTAATATACTTGCAATGGGTGCCAGAGTAGTGGGTGCTGGACATGCAATTAAAATTGTAGAAGTGTTTTTAAATACTGAATTTTCAGATGTGGAAAGACATAAGAGAAGAATATCTTTAATTGAAGAATAATTTATAAAAACCTGAAATTGCACAATTATTTGCAATTTCAGGTTTTGCTATTCTACTTCATTTATGTAATTTTGAAATTTACTAAATTCATTTGAATAAATTATATGTAAAAGACTATCTAATTGTCTTAGGGATTTCTTAACTAAATATTCATCAATTAAACAGTCATCAAAGGCATCTGCCAATTCTCCTGTATCTAAAACCTGTACATTTCCATTTTCATAAACAACAACATCTATTAATAAATCGGTAAAAATAATTTTATTATTCTTAGTGTCAATAGTTGAATCAATAATATCACAATACCAATAGACTACTTCATTATTAGAATTAAATATTTTACTGATTTTAAATCCACTATTAAGTAAATAGCAAGAAATACCGTGAGAAATATCTTTTCGAGGTTTTAGGGATTTCCATTTTGTAATAAGAATATTATTATTATAAGAGATAATTTCATCATCTTTTAAGTGGATAAATTCATTTGGAATAAATCTTTTTCTGTATATCTGAATTTGGCACATATTTTCCTCCATGTGTGTTTTTAACAATAATTTAAACAGCTTTATCATGTTTAATTTTATATCCTAATAGTAATAAAGTCAATATACGATTAGCTTGAATTTGTTAAGATTATATTTGAAAAAAAATATTTATATGGTATAATTAAAGTTAAAATGGTGTAAAATGGAGAGATATTTTATGTTTTCTTATAAAAAAATAAAGAATGGTTGCAGCTATGAAGAAAATAATTATTAGTATAATGTTTTGTATGATGATTTTATCATCATGTACAAATAAAGGTATAAGTACCAATAACTTAAATGGTAATAAAAAAAATAAAATTCATATTGTTATGATTGGAAAAGGCTATGAGAACCTTTTTTGGGAAAGGGTAAAAGAAGGTGCTACTAATGCTGCTGAAACTTATGGAATAGATTTTGACTTTGAAGCTCCCAAAAAAGATACAGCTATTGATGAACAATTAAGTTTATTAGAAGCAGCAATAGAAGAACATGTAGATGCTATTTGCATATCTGGTCTTGACGATCAAAAATGCATTCCTTACTATGATAAGGCTAAAGAAGAAAAAATCCCAATTATTGTATTTGAGTCAAGGACAGACTATGATGGAGTTACATCTACTTGTGCAACAGATAATTATGAAGCTGCTTCTTTAGTTGCGGAAAAGATGGCGGATTCAATAATTTCTGGTGAAATAGCTATAATTACTCATAGTAATTTAAATAATTCAGGTAAAGACAGAAGAGATGGGTTTAAATACAAGATATTAAACGAATTTAAGCAAATAACCATAGTAGATATACAATATTGTGAAGGCAATTCAGAAAAGGCTGAAAACATTGCCAGAAATATTTTTCAGGAATATCCTAACTTAAAGGGAATATTTGGTACTAATGAATCTGCCATGATAGGTATATTAAGTGCCATGAAAGGACTTGAAAGAAAGGATGTTGTTGTTGCTGGATTTGATTCGGGTACGGAACAAATTAATGCAGTTTGCGAAGAATCTGAGTTGGGATTTATAGCACAAGATCCCATAAATATGGGATATATTGCAGTTGAAACAGCAATAAAAGCTGTAAGTGGAAGTGAAATATTAGAACTTATAAATGTTAATTATGAATGGGTTGACTCTAATAATATAGGTGAAGATAAGATAAAAGAAATGATATATGAATAACTATAAAAAATAAACAAAAAAATATTAAAATTATATTAATTATTGTTAATTAATTTATAGACAAAATCAAAAATAATGGTATAATAGTACTTATGCATTATATTTGGAATATAGTAGGTGTGGCATATGAAGTTTAACAAAGATGTATTTAAAAGTTTAGCCCTTGTTGGTCAGGTAGGGATTAGTATGGCTGTACCTATAGTTTTTTGTGCCTTTGTAGGAAGTATTATAGATAATAGGTTTGGAACAAGTCTCTTTATTCCTTTTGTAATTATAGGAATATTGTCAGGATTTAGAAACATTTATTACATGACAAAGAGTTTTTATACTAAGAGGGAAAACAATGATAAAGAAGATAATGAACAAAAGTAATGAAACACTTAATTATATTTTGATTGGTATTTTGTTATTTAATATTGTAATTGGAATAATTGGTTCGATTGCTTTTAAAGAGCATTTACAATATGCAATAGGAATCATTATAGGTGGGGTTACAGCTGTAATTTACATGATACATTTAAACTATTCAATAGAAAGAGCATTAGATATGTCATCTTCTAATGCATCTAAATTTACAAATAAAATGCATTTTATAAGAGTGGGGATAGTCATTATTGCCTTAGTGATATCCTTTTATTTTGGAAAAACAAGCTTCTTTGGAAGTCTTGTTGGTATCATGAGTTTTAAGGTGGCAATTTATATGCGGCCTTTAACTATATATATATTAAAAATATTAAATAAAGGAAGGTGAGAATATGGTGAATGAGATTGCTTTATTAGCAAAAGGATTCGCAGGCATGAGCATGGTATTTGCTGAGGAAGAAAAAGAGCTTGACTTTATGATTAGCGGATATTCCGAGTTTGAATTGTTTGGGCAGACCCTGCATATAACCACAACTCATATTGCAACTTTATTAGTGTCGTCATTAATAATTATATTTGCAATATTTGCTAACCGAGCAATAAAAAGAGCAAATGAAGAGGAAGCACCCAAGGGATTACATAATGTAATCGAATTTTTGGTTCAAGCCGCTGATAACTTAACAACGGGTAATATGGGAGTAAAATATGGAGCTGGTTTTGCTAACTATATTGGAACATTGCTATTGTTTATCTTTTTCGCTAATACGGCAGGTTTGTTTGGACTAAGACCACCAACTGGAGACTATGGTACAACATTAGCACTAGCTTTAATAACATTTACCTTGGTTCAGATTAATGGTTTTAAATTTCATGGTTGGGGAAACCTTACAGAATTATTTAAACCAACTCCACTACTATTTCCAATTAACTTAATTGGAGAATTCGCTACCCCATTATCAATGTCGCTACGTTTATTTGGTAGTATAACAGCAGGAACAATTATGATGGGGCTATATTATGGTCTGTTGCCAACAATAGTAAAAATAGCTATTCCATCTGCCTTGCATTTATATCTAGATCTATTTACAGGGGCAATTCAAGCATTTGTATTTTCAATGTTAACAATGGTTTTTGTTTCAGCAAAATTCCCAGAACATGAATAGTAATAATTAAAAAAGTAATCAAGCAAACAATCAAACAATCAAAATGAAATTTTTTCATTATTGTAATTAAATTTTAGGAGGAATAAAAAATGAATCAAATAACAAATGAAGGTTTAATTTTAGCACTTTCAGCAGTTGGTGCAGGTATTTCAATGATAGCAGGTTTAGGTGCAGGTGCAGGGCAGGGTTATTCAGCAGGTAAAGCAGCAGAGGCAGTTGGACGTAATCCAGGTGCAAAAGGTGATGTACAGGCAACAATGCTTTTAGGTCAGGCGGTTGCAGAATCAACAGGTCTTTATTCATTCGTTATAGCGCTTATTCTTTTATATGCAAATCCATTAATTGGAAAATTGTAAAAATTCGGATTACAAAGAACTAAATAAATAAATGGCAAAAAAATCCGAAGGGAGGCAAAAACTTGGACGGAAGAATATTTGGGCTTGACGCACAACTTTTATTCGATGCTTGTTTGCAGGCAATAAATATATTTATTCTCTTTACTTTTGTTTCTTATCTTCTTTTTAATCCAGCAAGAGAAATATTAAGAAAACGTAGAGAACGAATAAATAGTGAAAATGAAACTGCCAAAAGCAATAAAGAAGAAGCCATAAAGTTAAAAGAAGAATATACTCAAAAGTTAAACAATGTTAACAAAGAAGCAGAGACAATTCTAAGTGCAAGTAGAAAAAAAGCTTTGCAAAATGAAGAACTTATTATCGCTGAAGCTAAATTAGAAGCTAATAGAATACTAGAAAGAGCTAATAATGAAATAGAACTTGAGAAGAAGAAGGCAAGAGATGAAGTTAAAAAAGAAATGATTGCTATAGCATCACTAATGGCAGGAAAATTTATTACAGCTTCAATTGACCAGAAAACTCAAGCTGGATTAATTGATGATGCTTTAAAAGAAATGGGTGATAGTACATGGCTAAGCTAGTTTCAAAAACATATGGTGAAGCACTATTTAACGTAGCAATAGAAGAAAATACTTTAGATATGATATTGGATGAAGTTAAACTATTAATGGATGCTTTTGAAGATGTAGAAAATTTAATTAAGATTTTAAATCATCCAAAAATTGATAAAGAAGAAAAATTAGCTGTGGTAGAAAACATTTTTAAAGGCAGACTATCTGATACATTAGTAGGTTTTTTAACTATTGTTGTAACAAAAGATAGACATAATGATCTTGTAGACATATTTGAATATTTTATTAATAAAGTTAGAGAGCATAAAAACATTGGAGTAGCAAAGGTTAGTTCAGCTGTTGAACTTTCAGCACTACAAAAGGCACAAATCGAAAAAAGATTACTGGATTTAACTAAACATGTTAAAATCGAAATGAATTATAAGGTTGATAGTTCATTAATTGGAGGATTAGTAATCAGAATTGGTGACCGTGTTGTAGACAGCAGTATAAAAACTAGATTAGAACAACTTGCTAAAGATTTATCAAAGATCCAACTTGTATAATTCCTAATATTAGTTCGATCAAATAGTTATTTTATTAAGGAAAGAAGGTGCATTAGCTCCATGAATTTAAGACCAGAGGAAATAAGTTCAGTTATTAAAGAACAAATTAAAAAATATAGTTCAAAGCTTGAAGTTTCAGATGTTGGAACAGTTATTCAAGTTTATGATGGTATAGCACGTATACACGGCTTAGAAAATGCTATGCAAGGTGAACTTCTTGAATTCCCAGGTGATGTATTTGGTATGGTGTTAAACCTTGAAGAAGATAATGTTGGTGCCGTATTACTAGGTGATAAGAAAAACATTAATGAAGGTGACACTGTAAAAACTACCGGCAGAGTTGTAGAAGTTCCAGTAGGTAATGCAATGATAGGACGTGTTGTAAACGCACTTGGACAGCCAATAGATGGAAAAGGTCCAATTCAATCAAACAAGTTTCGTCAGATTGAAAGGGTTGCATCAGGTGTTATTGCTCGTAAATCAGTAGATACACCATTACAAACAGGTATCAAAGCAATTGACGCAATGATTCCAATTGGAAGAGGTCAGCGTGAGCTTATAATCGGTGATCGTCAAACAGGTAAAACGGCTATAGCAATTGACACAATCATTAACCAAAAAGGTCAAGGTGTTAAATGTATATATGTTGCAATTGGTCAAAAGGCATCAACAGTTGCCACAATTGTAAAAACCCTTGAAGAATACGGTGCAATGGATTATACAACAATTGTAGCATCAACAGCAAGTGAACCAGCTCCACTTCAATACATTGCTCCTTACTCAGGATGTACAATCGGTGAAGAATGGATGGAAGCGGGAGAAGATGTATTAGTTGTATATGATGATTTATCAAAACATGCTACAGCTTATCGTACATTATCATTACTACTAAGGAGACCACCAGGACGTGAAGCTTACCCAGGTGATGTATTCTATTTACACTCAAGACTATTAGAAAGAGCTGCCAGATTATCAGACGAATTAGGCGGAGGTTCACTTACTGCACTTCCAATAATTGAGACTCAGGCAGGTGATATTTCAGCATATATACCAACAAACGTAATTTCTATTACAGATGGACAGATATTTATGGAAACAGAAATGTTTAATGCAGGTTTTAGGCCGGCGATTAATGCAGGACTTTCAGTTTCTCGTGTTGGTGGTGCCGCACAAATTAAAGCTATAAAAAAGATTGCCGCTCCAATTCGTATAGAACTTGCACAATACCGTGAACTTGCAGCTTTTGCTCAATTTGGTTCAGAACTTGATGCAGATACTAAAGAAAAACTAGCACAAGGTGAACGTATTAAGGAAGTATTAAAGCAACCTCAATACAATCCAATGCCAGTTGAGTATCAGGTAATCATGATATATGTAGTAACCAGAAAACATCTTCTTGATATAGATGTTCATAATATTAAGAGATTTGAAACTGAGTTATTTGAATTTGTTAATACTAAGTATTCAGATATTCCGCAAACTATTAAGAAGACAAAAGAACTTAGCAGCGATACTGAAGAAAAGTTAGTTAAAGCTATTAATGAATTTAAAGCTCAATTTAAAAAATAATAGTAAAGGTGTGATGTCATGGCGTCAATGAGAGACATAAAAAGGCGAAAAGGCAGTGTCCAGAGTACTCAGCAGATAACTAAAGCCATGAAGATAGTATCAACTGTAAAACTTCAAAAGGCTAGAGCAAAAGCAGAGAATTCAAAGCCATATTTTAACCATATGTATGAAGCGGTATCCTCAATGCTTGCAAAATCTGGTAACATATCACATCCTTATCTTTCTGCTGGTTCTTCTAAAAAGAAAGCAATAATTACTATTACTTCCAATAGAGGTTTAGCTGGTGGATATAACTCTAATATTGCAAAAATGATTTTTAAAGGAAACATTCCAAAAGAAGATATTTTTATCTATGCAGTTGGCAGAAAAGGAAGAGATGCCTTATCAAGACGAGGTTATGAGATAAAAGCAGATCATTCAGATGTTATTAATGAGCCAATGTATAAGGATGCTATAGATATTGGAAATCAGGTTTTAGAAGCATTTGCAAATAATGAGATAGGAGAAATATATTTAGCATTTACAAGTTTCAAAAACACAGTAACCCATGTGCCAACCCTTACTAAATTACTTCCAGTAGATATTGAGGTAGAAGAAAAAAGCGGTGCACAAAAATTAGCCCTTATGAACTATGAGCCGGAAGCTGAGGAAGCATTAAATATGATTATACCAAAATATATTCATAGCTTAATTTATGGGGCGTTGGTTGAAGCGGTTGCCAGTGAAAATGGTGCAAGAATGCAGGCAATGGATTCTGCAACAAGTAATGCTGAAGAAATTATTTCAGATTTATCGCTTAAATATAATCGAGCAAGACAAAGTTCTATTACTCAGGAACTTACAGAAATTGTTGCAGGAGCTGCAGCTATAAGTTAATAAAAAGGAGTGAAAACAAGGCATGGCAGAAAAAAATTTTGGTAAAATCACTCAGATCATTGGAGCTGTACTTGACGTTAAGTTTAGTGAAGGGAAACTTCCAGAAGTTAACGAGGCTATTAATATTACTACCAAAGAAGGTGGTAAATTAGTAGTAGAAGTAGCACAGCATCTTGGTGATGATACTGTAAGATGTATAGCCATGGGTCCAACTGACGGTTTAGTACGTGGCATGGCAGCAGAAGCAACTGGTGCACCAATTACAGTACCAGTTGGTGAAAATACATTAGGACGTATTTTTAATGTATTAGGGGATCCAATTGATAATAAAAAAGCACCAACCAAAGTTAAATACTTACCAATTCACAGAAAGGCACCTTCTTTTGAAGAACAATCTACATCTGCTGAAATACTTGAGACAGGTATTAAAGTAGTTGACTTACTGTGCCCTTATCAAAAAGGTGGAAAAATCGGTTTATTTGGCGGAGCAGGTGTTGGTAAAACAGTTCTTATTCAGGAACTTATAAGAAATATAGCTACAGAGCATGGTGGATACTCAGTATTTACAGGTGTTGGAGAAAGAACAAGAGAAGGTAATGACCTTTACCATGAAATGACAGATTCAGGAGTTATAAACAAAACAACAATGGTGTTTGGTCAAATGAATGAGCCACCAGGAGCAAGAATGAGAGTTGGTCTTACCGGACTTACTATGGCAGAGTATTTCCGTGACGAAGGCGGTAAGGACGTACTTTTATTTATTGATAATATATTCCGTTTTACCCAAGCTGGTTCAGAGGTTTCAGCACTTCTTGGACGTATGCCATCAGCAGTTGGTTACCAGCCAACACTTCAAACTGAAATGGGTGCATTACAAGAACGTATTACTTCAACTAAAAATGGTTCTATTACATCAGTTCAGGCAGTATATGTTCCAGCCGATGACTTAACAGATCCAGCTCCGGCTACTACATTTGCTCACTTGGATGCTAAAACAGTTTTATCACGTTCAATAGTTGAGCTTGGTATATACCCAGCAGTTGATCCATTGGAATCAACTTCAAGAATGTTAGACCCACGTGTTGTTGGTGAAGAACACTATAATGTATCTCGTGGTGTACAAGGAATTCTTCAAAGATATAAGGAATTACAAGATATTATTGCAATGCTTGGTATGGACGAATTATCAGAAGAAGATAAATTAGTTGTTGCCCGTGCGAGAAAGGTTCAAAGATTTCTTTCACAGCCATTCTTCGTTGCAGAACAATTTACTGGAATTGAAGGCCGTTATGTTCCGCTTAGTGAAACTATTCAAGGATTTAAAGAAATCATTGAAGGTAAACATGACGATATTCCAGAAGGCTATTTCTTAAATGCAGGTAATATTGACGACGTTTTAGCTCGTGTAAAATAAATTTGATTTGAAAGTTTTAGTTTTCAAATAGCCCAGCATGGAGGTAAATATGGCTGATAATAAATTAAAATTAGAAGTAATATCTCCAGATAGAACTTTCTATGAGGGAGAAGTGGATATGGTTGAAATTAAGACTACTCTTGGTGAAATGGGTATTCTTAAAGGTCATATCCCATTAACTGCAATTGTTGAACCAGGTGTATTAAGGATTAAAACTGACGGCGAAATTAAAAAAGCTGCCGTACTAAGTGGGTTCATTAAAATTGTAGATGATAATGTAACTTTACTTGCTGAATCTTGCGAATGGCCGGATGAAATTGACTTAAATCGTGCCAATGAGTCTAAGATAAGAGCAGAAAGAAGATTAAAAGGCGGAGATAGTTCTATTAATGTAATTAGAGCGGAGATGGCTTTAAGAAGATCATTAGTTAGAATTGAATTGGCTGAAAGAGAACATCATAAATAGTTAACTTAATATTTATTTTAAAGTGTAAATGAGTAGGACTTAGTAACTTTTGGTTATTAAGTGCTATTTATTTGCGTTTTGGGGGTGTTTTGACTGTAGTTTTTTGAGGGGCTGAAAAAGTCCTTGATTTAGGTTGTGTAAATTTTTCAAATGAATATGAGTGTATATATATCCAATTGTTTGCCTTACCCTCCATCAGCATGTTTTTTACAAGCCTTTGCAAGCAAAGTCTTGACAAAACATAAACGCTTC
>JAVBPB010000056.1:0-40320 GCA_031549965.1 Mobilisporobacter sp.
TATTCTTATATGTTTACATAGTTCCAATAACTTTCCATGATCCATATAACTATAATCATATAATTTTTTATTACATAGCTTACTTGAAATATTTAAGTATTGTGTCTGAAACAACAGATTAATTGAGTTTTTGGGGTTACATTTACCAAAATCTTTACCCAAAGCATGAATAGCAACCATGTTAAAATCCAAATCTTTACTATTATAAAATAATTCAAAATACGAAATAGCCAGATGCTTTAAGTCTTCGTCTTTTGAAGCCAAGTCAATAAACGTAGATAATTGAATTTTATTCTCTTTTATTTCATTTATCCAATTCCCAATAATATTAATAGATATATAATCAAAGTCTTCTTTAAGGATTGTGATGAATGCATTGATAACTGATTCTTCTTCATATTTTGATAAGAACTCTAACCATTTTCTAATTGGATAATATAGCAGATCATATTCATTCCATAAATATTTTAATACTTCTTTTGCATAAAATGGATTTTTAAATTTTACATAATCTTCGTATATATTACTTGTAGAACCAATTTGCTTCTTATTAATTACAGCATGTACCTTATCTATTTTATCTTTCTTTTGTGAACTTAATATCTTATTTAAAGACTCTAAATGCTCATCATTATTACATTCTTTTTTAATCTCTTCTTTTAAAATCTTTGCATACATCAATACTTTCCTATAAGAATTATTTTCGAACACTGCTAAAGAAATCAAAAAAACAATAACATCAAGATCCACATTTTCCTGTAACATTTGATTTATTTCATTATTTACAATATCGTTCTTTAAGAATTCTTGAAGAAGCTCTAAAACATTTACTTCTCTATCTCTTTCGTCTAACAATAATTTTGCTAATCTAGTAGCATCTCTTGCATATAATTTAGAATTAATTAGCTCTTTAGATTCACATTCATTAAGCTTTTGTATTAATGCTTCCTTTCTATCTGACTCTGCCACTTCATCAAATTGAATATGTTTAATCAATATTTCATATTTTTCTTCATTTTCATCAATTCTATAAAAATATCCACTGTCATAAAAAGAATTTGACAAATAATCCATTGACAATACAATGACTAATTTAGAACCAATAGTTAATAATTTTCTGTTTAAGTCATCTAAGATTGCAAAACTATTGTTGTTTTTAAAATTTATATTTATATTATCTATAATATATGTTGTATCTTTTTCAATGTAAGTTAAAAGTTGTTTCAAATCGTTTACATTGTATAAAATATAAATGGATTTTTTTGTATCTATTTCACTTAATGCATAAAGTACTGTTGAATACTTTCCTATTCCTTTTTTACCATAACATAGTAACAAATTATTTCCTTGCAATTCCTTTTTGAATTGTTCATAATTCCTTATTTTTATATATCTATCTTTTAAAAATTTTATTTCATTTTCAAGAATCTTTTCTTTGTTTATCTTAAATTGAACGTCTGGATGATTCTGTAAAATATTTACCACATTTGCTTTATCAATTTTATTGACATTCATTGATTCTGCTTGAAAAGTATCATCTTTATCAAAATTCTTTACCTTATCATATATATTTTTTTCTTCTTCTTTTTTGTTTACTTCCTCTTCTTTAACTGATTTTTTATTAAATGTCCCTTTGTTTTGAGTTGACGCCTCACTTGAATCAGATTTTTGTTCAGATTGATTTTGATTTATTTCGTTTGAGTCTTCATTATTTGGGTTAACCTTTTGCTCCCCAGTTTTTGTTCTATTTTCATCAATTTTATTTTCTGGTTCAACATTACTTTGATCTACATTTATATTTGAGTTATACACAAAATCATCTTTTGTAATATTTTCTTCCTTAATACTTTCTTCTGTAGATATATCATCTTGTTGTGTATTATCTTTATCCAACTTACTAATTCCTTTCATTTTTATTAAAGCTTTGATCTATAGTTAATACATCAACATGCTCTATATAATTTATATTACAATTTTTATTATTTTCTTTAAAATTTGTTTCATCAGTATCTGGTTTATAGATTGAATCAATTAATTCATCAATATTAATTTCCGTGCACATTTTTATTTCCAATGTTGAAAATGTATATTTTATAGATAGCACTTGTTCACATAAAGAAACAGCAGCTTCAATTGCAAGTTTTTGATTTGCTAGCTTATTTGCTGATTTATTTACACCCCAGTCACAAATTCCTTTTACAATAATCCATTCATTGATATTATTATGAAATGAAGATAGGTATACTCCACTCCCTTCCATCTCTCCACCTATTGCTTCTGGAAAAGCAGCTAACAATTTTTCCTTAAATGCTTTATCATCTATTAACTTTTCTCCACTTAGTATTTTCCCAGTAATTTTATTTGAATAAGAATTCTCCTCTAACTTATACATCCATTCATTGCAACTGTTAAAACGGTCAAATAAAACCTTTCCACTACTTACTATATTTCCCCTATGAATATATTTTCCATTTACAATTTTAGATGGTTCGTACTGAATTATCCCTTCTGATATTAAAACATCACCTATTTTTTGTTTTCTTTTATCCTTTCCAAATGCGATTCCCACCATAATTAAAAGAATTGGACTCCATTTTTTTATTGTATCTTCTGTTACCAGAATAGAAGAATTTCCTTTTTCTGTATGTACATGTACAACTGGATAAATACCCATCTTTCCTATTGTATATGTATTACTTTCTGATTGTATTTTATAAATTTTATTTTTATAAATAGGTTGTAATCTACTTAAAACTTGTTCTTTTTCCAAATCAGTTGCTGTTAAAATAATAATTTTAATTTCTTGCTTAAACTTTTCAATTTTAATTTCTTGTATATATATTGTCTCTAATTTATTCATTTTCTTTTTATATACAGCTAATTACTTGTATATACTCCTTCCATAAATTAACTTATTGATAATTGCGAAATTCTAAATCTAATAACCATTATAAGTTTAATATTGTCTTATTTAGTAGTTATAAGTATTAAATCGTCTTAATTCTCTAAATATTATTAAATTTAACCAATATTTTCTATATTAAAACTACCATAATTGTCGCATATTGTCAATATATTTCTATATTTATACAAATATTACAGTTGCAGTTGTACTATTCACGGCCTGATATTAATCAGACCGTGAATAGAAACTTGCAGTTTTGTTTTACATTTATATTCAACTACAATTAAGCACCACCATATGATGATACAACCAGTAAAAATAGGATATGGCTTTTTTGAAATAAACAAAACTGCCATATCCTTTCTCATATTCACTGGTATCATCTCACTTCCATCAACCACCCATCACCCCATGCTGCATCAAAACTTAATGAAATCTGAGGATTCTCTCCTTTATCTACACAATAAATTGGCAATTCTTTTCCATTCTTACTACTACTAACAGTAACTATTTGGGGTGTAAATTTAATTGCAGCCCCCAAAACCAACACAAGGCTAAGAACTGCAATACCACATTGTAAAAATTTAGATAAATTTTCTGTTGATTTTTCCATAAATCCACCTAATATATTTATTAATAATATATACTAATAAATAAACAAATTTAGACCCTTTAATCATAATTATCAAAGTTATAAACTTACAAAAACTATAGAAATATTAAAATATATATGGTAAACTATTTTTAAGTTTTTTATTTACTGGAGGAATAAACATATGCGATTAAGTGATTTAGAACAATATAATAATATTATTGTTCAATGCCATGATAATCCTGATGCAGACACCATAGCATCTGGATTTGGCGTCTATAACTATTTTTTTAAAAAAGAGAAAAACGTACGATTAATCTATAGTGGTCAAAATAAAATACAAAAAAGCAATCTTGTAATGATGGTTGATTATTTAAAAATACCCATTGAATATGTAGATTCAATTGCAGAGGCGGAATTACTAATTACTATAGACTGTCAATATGAAGCCGGCAATATAAAAAAATTACCTGCTAAAAATGTTGCAATAATTGATCATCATCTAATAGAAAATACTTCTTGCGAATTAACTGAAATCCGAAGTTACCTTGGAAGCTGCTGTACCTTAGTATGGAGCATGCTATTAGAGGAAAACTTCCCTGTACATGAAGACATACAATTATCTACTGCTTTGTATTATGGTTTGTTTTCAGATACCAATAATTTTTCTGAAATCTATCATCCCATTGACAAAGACATGCGAGATACTCTAAAGGTAGATTTAAGTATAATTACACAACTAAAAAACTCAAATCTGTCACTGTCTGAGCTTGAAATTGATGGTTTGGCATTAATTAGACATACTTATCATCAAGATAACCGCTTTGCAATAATAAAATCAAAACCATGCGACCCTAATATACTTGGGCTTATAAGCGATTTAGTACAACAAGTTGATTCTATAGATATATGTGTAGTATATAATGAAACTATAAATGGATATAAATTTTCTATTAGAAGTTGTATAAAAGAAGTTCATGCCAGCGAATTGGCAGAATATATTACCGAAAGCGTTGGTTCAGGCGGAGGTCATATTGAAAAAGCTGGAGCTGTATTATTCAAAAGAAAGTTTAATCATAAATATCCTAACATTTCTATTGAGCACTTTTTACTTAACAAAATGCATGAATATTTCAAAAGCTATGTAGTTATACATGCAGATAGGGCAAATATTGACACCAATTTAATGACTATGTATAAAAAAATTCCAGTTATTGTTGGCTATGTAAAAACCACTGATATACTGCCTGTTAATACTCCTATAATGATACGTACAATCGAAGGGGATATTAATTTATTAACACAAGATGACCTCTACATTATGATCGGCATAAAAGGAGATGTTCATCCAATAAAAAAAGATAAGTTTGAAAAAAGCTACCGTTTAACCTCTGAGCCAATTACAATTAATGCCCAATATATTCCAAGTGTAAAAAATCTTTTAAACGGCAAAAGCCATAACCTTTTGCATTATGCAAATTCATGTATAACAACAGGTGAAACTTTTATCTATGCTAAACCAATCGAAATAGTCACAAAAGTATTTACAGCATGGGATCCTAATAAATACATGTATGGAAAAATAGGTGACTATCTTGTGGTGCGAAGTGATGACCCTAATGATGTATATATTATAGATAAAGAGATTTTTTCAATTACTTACCGGGTAGTATAATAATATTTAAGACTAAAAAGCTCTTAATTTAGAATTACAACATTCTAAATTAAGAGCTTTTAGCTTAAGATTTTCGCCAAATATAAGATAATACAAATTTTAATTTCTTCCAAATTCAGACAGAATTAACCCTTCATTTCTATCTAAAAGAGTTTTTATACTCCAACTATTTGCAAATAAAAGCAATGGATTACCTTTCATGTCTTTGATTTTTTTCATATCAGTAATTGCCTTAATATCATTTAAATTAAACCCTGTATTTTCGATCCATCTAATATGCTCATAAGGTAAATTCTCCATTCTGATATCGCAACCATATTCAACTTCCAGCCTGTATTTTAGTACATCAAATTGAAGAACACCAACTGCTCCAACAATAATTTCCTCCATACCAGTACTAAATTCTTGAAAAATCTGAATTGCACCTTCTTGAGCAATTTGAGTTATACCTTTTACAAATTGTTTTCTTTTCATGGTATCAATCTGTCTGACCCTTGCAAAATGCTCAGGAGCAAATGTCGGTATTCCTTCAAATGAAAATTTCTTTGAAGAATTAGTAATTGTATCACCAATTGAAAATATTCCCGGATCAAAAACTCCTATAATATCTCCTGCATATGCCTCATCAACTATTTTTCTTTCTTGAGCCATTAACTGTTGAGGCTGAAGAAGCTTCATCTTTTTATTTCCCTGAATATGAACTACCTCCATACCAGCTTCAAACTTTCCAGAACATATTCGCATAAATGCAATTCTATCTCTATGGGCTTTATTCATATTTGCTTGAATTTTAAATACAAAAGCTGAGAAATTTTGTTCAAAAGGGTCAACTATTCCCTCACTTGATTTTCTTGGAAGAGGTGAGGACGTCATTTTTAAAAAGTGTTTTAAAAATGTTTCCACTCCAAAATTAGTTAATGCTGATCCAAAAAATACTGGTGATAGTTTTCCCTTACTTACCAGTTCCATATCAAGTTCTTCACTGGCACCATCCAGTAATTCTATATCATCAATAAGTTCCTGTCTTTTATCTTCACCAATAAGCATTCCAAGACTAGGATCTTTAACACTTATTTCATTAGTATCTACTGCTTTTTGCCCCTTTATAGAAGTCATTTGAAAGGTTGTTATTGATTTTGTTTCTCTGTCATATACACCTTTAAATTCTTTTCCAGCACCAATAGGCCAGTTAATTGGACAAGTCTTTATTCCAAGTTCAGTTTCTATTTCATCTAATAAATCAAAAGGACTATTAGCTTCCCTATCCATCTTGTTAATAAATGTAAAAATTGGGATGTCACGCAATAAACATACCTTGAATAATTTTTTAGTTTGATTTTCTACACCTTTAGAGGCATCTATTACCATTACTGCTGAATCTGCTGCCATTAATGTTCTGTAGGTATCCTCAGAGAAGTCTTGATGCCCCGGAGTATCTAATATATTAATACAAAAGTCATCATAATTAAATTGCATAACTGATGAAGTAACTGAAATACCTCTTTCCTTTTCAATTTCCATCCAATCTGATACAGCATGCTTTGCTGTATTTTTGCCTTTTACTGAACCTGCAAGGTTTATTGCACCGCCATATAATAAAAACTTTTCTGTTAAAGTTGTCTTTCCAGCATCTGGATGAGATATTATTGCAAATGTCCTTCTTCTTTTTATTTCTTTGTTTTGATCTGACACTGTGGTTCCTCCGCATTTTCTCTTTTTATTCCTATTATTCCTTTTCTATCGTATCATAGTATATCATTAAATAAATGGTTTAACAAGTGTTTTGTTGCGGACGGACGATTTTAGATATGGATTTATATTAGGGTTCTGGTTTAAATAATAATCGGTTTGACTTATTTAAGGAAAATATAATTTTTGTACAATTGTCTTATGGTTGCTTGTGTGTTAAAATTATGGTTAAAGGTTGATTATTGATGATTTTGTTTGAAATGGAGGGTTTATATTGAATTTGTATGAAAAAGAGGTTTATAGGGAGCTAAATATTTGGATTAAGGGTATTTATAGAAAGGCTAATTCTATTCAGAAGTTGTCTAAGGCGGCACAGACTAAGATTCAGGGGATGATGCCTTCTAAGGTAAATAAAATTTTGACTGATGGAATTAAGCATATGACTAAAACTATTATGTTTGGGTCTCTCTCTTTAACAAATCTAGAAAATACTATGCACCTTACTTTAAGTGAACGGGATTTTTTAGTTATGGAGAAGTTTAAAATGTATCAAAAAGTTGCTACTGCACAAGGTGCAGGGTTTGGTGCAGGGGGGATTTTACTTTCTGCGGCTGATTTTCCAGCACTTTTAAGTATTAAGATGAAATTTCTATTTGATTGTGCTAATATTTACGGATTTAATGTTGATAGTAAGGAAGAACGTTTATATATACTTTATGTTTTTCAATTAGCTTTTTCGGATGATAATCATCGGCAGGAGGTTTTTTATAAGATAAGCCATTGGGAAGAAACCAAAAGGGAAATGAACGATATTGATTGGGAAAAATTTCAGGTTGAATATAGGGATTATATTGATCTGGTAAAATTATTGCAAATTATTCCCGTTGCTGGTATTGCTTTTGGAGCAGCGGCAAATTATACGTTATTGGAAAGGCTTCGGGAAAATGCAATGAATTGTTATAGAATGAGAATTTTAAAAATTACTGAATAACAAATAACCCCTTTAAAAAGAATGTCACTGAAAAATTTGAAAGATTAAAGCAATGACTTTTCAGATACTCTTAAAAAGGGGTTAAATTCATTAAATAAATTCCAATTAGTTCATACCTTCCAGATATTTTAAATACTGGATTATTCCTCCTACTTCCTGCCATGCTTCGCTTACATATCTTGGCAGTATTTCACCAATTTTTTTATTAAAAGAAAGTTCTTTTAGCATTACTTTTCCAGATTCTTTTTCTTTTCCTTTTATTACTTTTCCTTCAAAATGCAGATAAGCCTTAATATCATTAAAATCTTTTTCTAAAAAACTATAGAATCCATTATCATCTGCCTGACCTGACTTCCAGCCTAACACCTGTAGTCTTGAAAGTAACATACTAATTGACAATTCTTTATCTTTATATGTGGTAATAAAGCTACTGTCCTTTTCTTTTTGAGTAGGAATGTAAACTGTTCTTAAATATATCTGGGTAAATGGTTGGGTTATATTATAAAATTTCAATTGCCTATTCCATTTTTCTATCTCTTCTTTAGTAATTTCTATCGGATGAACAATTCCAATTTTTGTATTATCTAATAAATCATATTTTTCATTATCACTATTTACATAAAATCCTTCTTTACGATAATGGAAGCAATCAACTAATAAGTCTTCTAAATACACCCCCCATACTATGCTATTGGCAAATCTTCGCATTATGGGGTTTTCAATAAACTTTTTTTCGAAATCTGATTTATTGAAATAATTTCCAACTGAAAAATCATATTCCAAATGATTTAGCTGGTTGGTATAGATTTGTTTAATCATTTTCTTAATATCAGATACTTCTCTTCTTGTTTCAACATCCTGAATGGTTTTAACTATTTTTCCATCCTCGTTTGTTATATCTAAATCTAAATTTATATCTATAGATAATAAGTATCTACCTATCTTTTTTTGTCCGTTAACATCAAACCCAAGTGCTGGAATGTTAAAAACATCATCTATGTGCCCTGTATTATTCATATTATTACCTCCTGTGACACATCCGCTAGAATCTTTAAGCTTTTAATGCTTTATCATATAATAAAACCCTTGAAAAATAAATTCTCAAGGGATATATACTATGCTAATTTTTTCTTAGCAAGCTCTGCTAATGCTTTAAATCCTTCAGCATCGTTAATAGCCATTTCGGATAACATCTTTCTATTCATTTCAACTTCTGCTAATTTAAGACCATGCATAAATTTGCTATATGATAAACCATTCATTCTTGCAGCAGCGTTAATTCTGGCAATCCATAATTGTCTGAATTGTCTTTTTCTTTCTTTTCTGCCTGCATATGAAGTTGTTAATGCTCTCATAACTGATTGTTTTGCTACTCTATATTGTTTTGATCTAGCTCCTCTGTAACCTTTTGCTAGCTTTAATACTCTGTTGTGTTTTTTCTTAGCGTTTAAGCCACCTTTAACTCTTGCCATTGGTATTTCCCTCCTTGTTGTATTCTATAAGTATGGTAATATTTTTTTCATGTTTTTAATATTAGTTGCATCAGTCATAACTGCTTTTCTAAGATTTCTTTTTCTTTTAGTTGATTTTTTAGTTAGTATATGACTTTTATATGCCTTCATTCTTTTAAGTTTACCTGTACCTGTTTTCTTAAAGCGTTTAGACGCTGCTTTGCTTGTTTTCATTTTTGGCATGACATTTCCTCCTTATTTATGTGTATTAATTTATGTTTAACGTTTTTCGGATAAAAACATTATCATACTTTTTCCTTCTAATTTTGCTGCTTTTTCTATTACTGATATATCAGTTAACTGTTCTGCAAAACTATCCAAAATTTGCTTTCCAACTCCCATATGAGCCATTTCTCTACCTCTAAAGCGAAGTGAAACTTTTACTTTATCACCTTTTTCTAAGAACTTTCTTGCCATATTTACTTTAGTGTTAAGATCGTTGGTATCAATATTAGGTGAAAGACGAACCTCTTTTACTTCAATAGTTTTTTGTTTTTTCTTAGCTTCTTTTTCTCTTCTTGCAATCTCATATCTATACTTTCCATAGTCTATGATTTTACATACAGGTGGTTTAGCCGTAGGTGCTATCTTAACCAAGTCAAGATTAGCTTCTTTTGCAAGCTTCATTGCATCTTTTGCAGACATTACACCAAGTTGTTCGCCTTCTTCTCCTATTAAACGAACCTCTCTGTCTCTAATTTGCTCATTAATCATTAAATCGCTAATAGTATTACACCTCCATAGGAATTTGCACATAGTGCCTATTTTTACAATAAAAAAAGTGAATAGTCAGACTATCCACTTTCAAGTTCGATAAAAAACATCATAATCTTAAAATAATAACCATAGTCACTTATGCGTGCTTAACACGGTGTGCTTGGTGAGAGTGGATACTCTTCTTGTTGGCTGATTACATACAGCTTTTTAATATTAACACAAATTCTAATATATGTCAATATTTATTTTAAATAATTTTATGATTCCTGTACCTTTATTTCCTTAATCTCCTTAGTTCTGATTTCTCTGCAAATCTCATCTATAAAACTATCCAAAGATTTTTGTCCTTCATCTCCATTATATCTGCTTCTTACAGACACAAGCCCGTCTTCTTCTTCCTTTTGGCCAATAACCAACATATAAGGAACCTTTTCTAATCTGGTTTCTCTTATTTTATATCCGATTTTTTCAGCTCTTTCATCAATATCACATTTAACACCATTATCCTTTAGTGCTTTAACTACCTTATTTGCATATTCATGATATTTTTCAGATATAGGAAGAACCCTTACCTGCTCAGGGCATAACCATGTTGGGAAAAGTCCTGCATATTTTTCAATTAACATGGCTAAAGTTCTTTCATAACAACCAATAGACGTTCTATGAATTATATATGGTCTTTTCTTTTCACCATTTTTGTCAATATAAGTCATATCAAAGTTTTCTGCAAGAGCAAAATCTAATTGAACAGTAATAATTGTATCTTCTTTTCCATGGACATTCTTAAATTGAATATCAAGCTTTGGTCCGTAAAATGCTGCTTCACCATCAGCCTCTGTAAATGGAAGTCCTAAATGGTTAAGTATTTCTCTCATTATATTTTGAGCCTTTTCCCATTCCTCTGCTGAACCAATATACTTCTCCTTATTATTTTCATCCCATTTTGAAAAACGATAAGTTACATCCTTATCAATTCCTAACGTTCTCATGCAGTAGTTAATAAGATCAACCACTCCCCTAATTTCATCCTCCACCTGTTCTGGTGTAACAATTAAGTGACCTTCTGATATTGTAAACTGTCTTACACGAATAAGTCCATGCATTTCTCCTGAATCTTCATTTCTAAATAGTGTAGATGTTTCGCCATAACGGCATGGTAAATCCCTATAACTTTTTTGACTTGCCTTATATATAAAATACTGGAATGGGCATGTCATAGGTCTAAGTGCAAACACCTCGTCATCCTTTTCCTCATCCCCAAGCACAAACATACCATCTCTATAATGCTGCCAATGCCCTGAAATTTTATATAAATCAGATTTTGCCAAAAGAGGAGTCTTAGTAAGCAAATATCCTCTTTTTTCCTCTTCATCCTCAATCCATCTTTGAAGTGTCTGTACAATCCTTGCCCCTTTTGGCATTAAAAGAGGAAGCCCCTGACCAATAACATCAACTGTTGTAAACAGTTCCATATCTCTGCCTAATTTATTATGATCCCTTTTCTTAACATCCTCAAGATAAGCCAAATATTCCTCCAGCTCAGCATTCTTAGTAAATGCAGTACCATAAACACGAGTAAGCATTTTATTTTTCTCACTGCCTCTCCAGTAAGCCCCCGACGATGAAATCAACTTAAATGCCTTAACATTCTTAGTACTAATAAGATGAGGCCCTGCACAAAGATCCACAAATTCCCCTTGTCTATAAAATGAAATAACCGAATCCTCTGGCAAATCCTCTATAAGCTCAACCTTATAAGGCTCATCTTTTTCTTTCATAAAATTAATTGCTTCTTCTCTTGGCAAAGTAAATCTCTCTAATTCACTGCCTTCTTTCACAATCTTCTTCATTTCTTTTTCAATATTATCTAAATCTTCTCTTGAAAAAGACTCTACATCAAAATCATAATAAAAACCTGTATCTATAGAAGGCCCAATTGCAAGTTTAGCCTGAGGATACAATCTTTTAACTGCCTGTGCCAAAATATGAGAAGCAGTATGCCTAAAGGCTTTCTTTCCATTCTCATCATTAAAGGTAAGTATACTTAAGTCACAATCCTCTGAAACAGTAGTTCTAAGGTCAACTACCTCGCCGTTTATTTCACCGGCACAGGCCATTCTGGCTAAGCCTTCGCTTATATCCTTGGCAATGTCTATTACCTGCATGGAATTTTCGTATTCTTTTATTGTTCCGTCTTTTAATTTTATTTTCATTGTTGTTCTCCTTTCAATTTTGGGGGGATGGTTTTAATTGATGGTTTAACAGACGCTTTGCCTTTTGTCTTTGACCCTCTGATTCTTTAAATATATTCTTTGAAAATGTCGACGGTCAAATATTCCAATGAGCCTACAAACATCATGAAAGCAAATCTTTCCTGATGTTTATAGTCTCATTTCCATAATCCGTAAGGCATTTTCAAAGAATATATTTAAAGAACCAGAGGGAGATTTAGGTTTTCGAGGCAAAGCGTCACTCCTTGATCTCAAAATCAAAAAAATCCCTCATATCATTAAATGATACAAGGGACGATTTATCGCGGTTCCACCCTAATTGTTTCTTTAAAATAAAGAAACCTCTTAGAATTTGTGTGCTACACAAATATGATTGTAACGTAATCAACGGACTGGATTAGAGTCACTCAGAGGTAGTTTTCAAATGTTTCCTAAATAAGATATTCTCAGCACTTATATCTTTCTCTGTATTATTTCACATTTTACTCTTCTCTTCAATGTATTATCTGTATTGATATAATTTATATGTTTTTTATTATATCATTTTGGGTTTTTATTTGTCAACTGGAACTTTTTATATTTTAAAGGGTTTAAACAGTATAGTTGTCAAAGTAACCTTGGATAAAAACTATTGGAGTTCCTTTGTCTCCGCTTCCAGAGGTTAAGTCACATAAAGAACCTATAAGGTCTGTTAAACGTCTTGGGGTGGTTCCTTGAGATTCCATTGAACCTACTAAGTTGTCATCTTTTTGTTTAATATATTCTGAAATAGCTGCTTTTAATTCTTCACCTTTTAGGTGTGAAAAATTGTTGTCTGCCAAATATTTTAGCTTTATTTCGTTAGGTTGTCCATTAAGACCGCTGGTAAATGCTGGAGATACTACCGGATCAGCCAATTCCCATATTTTACCTATAGGATCTTTAAATGCACCGTCACCATAAACCATTACTTCTACATCTTTGTCTGTTTTTTCCTTGACCATTTTTTGAACTGAATTAACGAAATTTGTACAATCTCTTGGGAATAATTTTACGGTTTCTTCTGTAGCTTTATTGGAACCTAAAAGTCCAAATTCAGCATTAAATCCACTTCCATTATAGCTTTCATTGCAGATATTGTCTAATCCATAGATACTCACTGCACCTGCTTCTTTTAATATTCTCTTTGTTCTAAATCTTGAGTGAATATCACAAGTAAGTACGTTTTTTGTATAATTAAGGATTATTTTAGGATTGTTTGAAAATATAACTTCAACTTCAGCTCCCATTTCACGAATAAGATCTGTGTAATATTTTACATAATCTACTCCTGTAAATGGATGAACATTTTCTCCAAACAGTTCCCTGTATTTAGCTTCAGTCAACACATCTGTCCAAGGATTAACTCCCTTTTCATCTAAATCATCAACAGTCACTAAATGATTACCTACTTCATCAGATGGATAACTAAGCATTAAATATATCTTTTTTGCACCCTTTGCAATGCCTTTCAAACATATAGCAAATCGGTTACGGCTTAGTATTGGGAATATCACGGCAAATTCACCTGTAGGAAACTTATCCCTAATATCCTTAGCAATAGCGTCAATACTTACATAATTTCCCTGTGCCCTTGCTACTACTGCTTCCGTAACAGCAATAATATCACGATTGCCTACGTTAAAGTTTTCTGCTTTTGCTGCTGATAACACAGTGTCTACTACAATTTCCACTAAATTGTCACCTTCTCTAATAATCGGTGCCCGAACTCCTCTTGAAATTGTTCCTACCATTCTTTCCATAATAATAATCCTCCAATTTCGATTTCGACAAAACTGTCAAATGTGTGAGTTAATAATTTACCGTGGTATATTATAACATACTTTCCTAATTAAATTCAATATTTTTTTGAGAATATTTAAATTCCAGCTTTGCCCAAAAGCATGAATCTATTCTATAATAAAATGTTTTATTACTTCTTCAAGTTCAATTATGGTTTTATTTAACTCGGCTGACATTTCAGATAATTTTAAAGAAGATTTTTCTTGCTCTTTTACCGAAATATTAATTTCTTCATTATATTTTACACCTAATTGAGCTTGATTATCCACAGTATTGATTACTTCAACAACATTTGTTATATCTGAATTAATGTCATTTGCATACTTGGATATTTCATCAGCCTTGCTTAAAGAGTCTTTCATAGCTTTTGCAATGTCTTCAAACTTATTAGTAGCCTTTTCAACTGTACCTTTTTGTTCACTTAATACCTCAACTGCTATATGTGTATTCTTTCCTATATTTACGATAGATTCTTTTATCTTTTCAACTAATTTTGCAATCTTAACTGTAGACTCTTCTGAATTACTGGCAAGATTTTTTACTTCTAGTGCTACTACTGCAAATCCACGCCCCATTTCTCCAGCTCTTGCAGCTTCAATAGATGCATTAAGTGAGAGTAAATTAATCTGACCAGTAATATTAGTTATGGTTTCAATAATATTATCTATTTCAATAATTTTACCATTTAAGTCTTCCACATCTACCCTTACCCTGTCAAATTCACTAATTACTAGATCCATTCCATTTGCCTGCTCATTAATTATGGTTTTACCATCTATAACAAGCTCATTGGTTTTTTTAGCTGTATCAACAGTTTGCCCTGCTCCTTCAATAATGGTTTTTGACATAAATTCTATAGATTTTGCAACATTAGTGCCGGCTTTTGCTTCTGCTTGCTGGTGTGTTGTTATTTGGTTAAGATTTTCAATTGTACTGGATATTTCCGTAACACCTTTAGTTGATATTTCTGCAACCTGATCAAGCTTTTGTGCTGAGTCTGATAAGATAGAAGCTATAACTCTGCTCCTCCCAATAACCTCACGCAAATACTGGGTTACAGAATAAATTCCCTCAGAAAGTTTATTAAACTCAGCAATAGGCTTAGTATTAATTCTTCCGACAAGATTTCCCTTTTCAATTTCTTTAAGGCCTTCTAAAACAATGTTTAATTGATTACTAACATTAGATTTTATTAATCTTGAAATTACTACTAATGAAATAATATATACTACTAATGTTACTAATATAAATTGAAATATAAGCTTCCATGAATCACTAATCATTTTACTACGGGATATACTTCCAACTAACGCATATCCGTTAATTGATTTATAGTAAACATATGTATTGTTACCATTTATTTTTTTATTAAGTGAACCTTTTTCCAAAACGTTAGTTATGCCATAAACCTCTTCTGCTGTTTTTCCTATATTTTCTTCAATATGGCTGCTTACAATGATGTTCGTACTTAAATCCATTAAATCTAATTTTACGCCAGAATCAATATAAAAATTATTTAGGATATTTTTAATATCTATCTGGGCAAGTTTTTCTGATAGTCTTTCTGGTGATACACCGATTTGAATTACTCCTTTTTTATCAAGCCTTGCACAACCTATGTATTGAAATAAAACATTATCCACTCCCCTTGGGCTTGGTTCCTGAGCCAATACATAGGAAGGCTCTTCTAAAATTTTTAAAAATGGTTTTGTTTGATCTGAATCAGCAAAGTTAAAGTTATAATATGCTTCAACATTTCCCCACATTAATACACCATTTTCATCAATTATATGTATTTCTTCCACATCTAAAGCTTTGCATAATTGATTAAGCTTGTCCATTGAATAAATTATTCCAGGATTTTGCTGTATAATATACGCAACTGTTCTTACCTTCACCAGATAGTCATTGCTTAAATCTTTTTTTAACTTTTCTAAATCTGCCTGATTATTAATTAATTCTTTTTCCACATATTCTGACTGGGATTCAATTTTACTGGTTATTTCTTGTTCTCTTGTATTAGATTGAAAATAATAAAAAACAAAAAAGAAAATACAAATACTAATAGTAAATAATGAGATAATAGGTAATACAATTTTGTTCATTAATTTCATGTAAACTCTCCTTTAATTTTGTTTTTATATTTATTGTAAATAATTTAAAACTTTATATCAACAAATTCATGCACTATAATTAATGCCCTAAATCATATGTATTGTATTCTATTACAGCTTTATCGTAATAAAATTCTTATTTTTTTTATAATATCATAATCAATGATTTTTTGCAAGAAATAGTTAAAAATAACCAAAAAGATATGTATTATTTAAAACGATTAATCCCAGCTTTAAAATCAGAACAATAATTCCTAATTATGTCACAATCATACTCATTTTTCTCCATTAATTGTATTAAATGTGAACCCACAATAGCACCATCAATAATATCTTTTACAAAGTCCACATCACTAGCTTCTTTTATTCCAAATCCAATCATTACTGGAATTTTAGAAACAGCTTTAACTTCCTTCAAATAATTGATTACATTTTTGTGAAATCCTGTTGACTGACCGGTTACTCCCATAGTTGAAACGCAATATACAAAACCTCTTGCGTCTTTTAATATTTTTGGCACTCTGCCCTTTGAAGTAGGTGCAACTAACTGTATTAAAATAGGTGCTTTATCCATTGCAAGATAATTATTCATCTCCCCTTGTTCCTCAAATGGTAAATCAGGTATTATTAAACCATCTACCCCTGCTTCTATACATTTCTCTACAAACTCTTTAACACCGTAATGTAGTATCATATTGTAATACATCATAAAAACTATTGGAATATTGCTTTTAGTTCTTAGTTCTTTTATCATTATAAATATATTTTTTAAATTAGTGCCTTTTTGTATTGATTTGTAGGAAGCTGCTTGAATTACCACCCCATCTGCCACTGGATCAGAAAAAGGTACACCAATTTCAATTATATCAACTCCTGCCTTTTCCTGCTCTAAAATTATCTTTAAAGTTCTATCCATATCCGGCAATCCGGCAGTAATATACGTAATAAAGGCTTTCTCATTATTTAATCTTAATTTTTCAAGTCTTTCTTCTATTCTATTCATTCTTACTGCTCCTTTTTGATAAATATTCTGCAATTGTATGAACATCTTTATCTCCTCTGCCTGACAAACATATAACTATAATATCTTCCTCTTTCATAGTTTCAGCCTTTTTAAAACCATATGCTATGGCATGTGCACTTTCAATTGCAGGGATAATTCCTTCTAATCTGCAAATTTCCATTAATGCATCCATTGCCTCATCATCAGTTATGGATACATATTCTACACGTTTAGTATCTCTTAAATAAGCATGTTCGGGACCTATTCCCGGATAATCAAGACCTGCTGAAATAGAATGGGCAAGCTCAACATTACCATCCTCATCCTGCAATAAATATGAACGCATTCCATGAAGCGTACCTGGTTTTCCAAGAGCCATTGCACTTGCATGTTTTCCAGTACTAATACCATATCCTGCTGCTTCTACACCAATTAATTCTACAGCTTTATCTTCCAAAAATTCTGCAAACATACCAATAGAATTAGAACCGCCCCCACAGCAAGCAATAACTGTATCCGGAAGTCTTCCTTCAATCTCAAGAATTTGTTTTTTTGTTTCAATACTAATTACTTTTTGAAACTCTTTAACCATCCTTGGATATGGATAAGGTCCAACGGCAGAACCTATAACATAAAAAGTATCTTCTGCTTCCCTAGCCCATGTACGGATAGCCTCATTAGTTGCATCCTTTAAGGTATTGCTTCCAGATGTTACACTAACAACTTTAGCACCAAGCATTTCCATTCTAAGAACATTAAGTGCTTGCCTTTTAATGTCTTCTGCTCCCATATACACAGTACATTCCATATTAAATAATGCTGCACCTGTTGCTGTTGCAACACCGTGCTGACCTGCACCGGTTTCAGCAATAACCTTTTTCTTACCCATTCTTTTAGCCAGTAGAATTTGACCAATAACATTATTTATTTTATGTGCACCTGTATGATTTAAATCTTCTCTCTTTAAGTAAAACTTTGCTCTGTATTTCTTAGTTAGTCTTTCTGCATAATAAAGAGGAGTTTCTCTGCCTACATACTCTTTTAAATAATAATTATATTCCTCCAAAAACTTAGGATCTTCTATTGCCTCAAAAAATGCCTTCTCAAGTTCCTCCAATGTATTCATTAATGATTCAGATACATACTGTCCGCCGAATTCTCCATAGTATTTATTCATAAGCAATCACCTTTCCAATAAATTCTTTTATCTTAGTCCTATCTTTTCCTTTTTTATCCTTTAATTCAACACCTGAACTAACATCTACAATATCTGGTTTTACTATTTTAATTGCTTCAAGGACATTATCCTTATTTAATCCCCCTGCAAGCATTAATTTTTTATTTCCTCTATCTAATCTTTTTAATATTGTCCAGTCAAACTTTTCTCCGCTACCAGAAACCATCCCGTCAAAAGTATAGCCCACTATATTATTAATATTATTATATGAGCCTATATTAATATTGCCTGAAACATTAAAAGCCCTGAATATATTAAGTCTGGTATGTTTTATCACATCATCTGACAGTTCACTATGAATTTGAATAAATTCAAACCCCAGCTCCTCAATAATTTTAACTTGCTCCAATGTTGGACTGACTGTTACCGCTACTTTTTTTATACCTTTATCCAAATATTTTATAAGTTCATTAGCATTTTCTACCGTGTTATACCTTTTGCTTCTTTCATAAAACATTACAATTCCTGCATAATCCACTTGAAATTCATTTAATAAAAAACAATCATTAATGGTTGTTAATCCACAAATTTTGATTTTTGGTATCATTTTTGACTCCTTATGAAAAAATTTTCTTCCACTCATTAGCTAGTTGAAGGGGCGAATCTGATTCCATAAATGCTCTTCCTATTAGTACTCCATTCACATTACAATCTTTTAAAAATACAATGTCTTCGTTAGAATTAATCCCACTTTCTGAAATAAAAATTTTATCCTCTATTCCTTTATCTTCAAGAATTTTATACAAACGTTTAGTTGTATCAATACTAATTTCAAAAGTTTTTAAGTTTCTATTATTAACTCCTATTATTTTTGCATCCAGTTTAATTGCTCTATCCATTTCTTCTTCATCATGAACCTCAACCAAGCAACTAAGTGAAAGACTACTAGCCAAATCATAAAACTGCTTTAGTTCCTCATCCCTAAGTATGGCAACTATCAATAAAATAGCATCTGCTCCAATTACTTTAGCCTCATATATCTGATATTCATCAATAATAAAATCTTTTCTTAGTATTGGCAATTCAGATATTTTTCTAATCTCTTTTAAATAATCAACTGATCCATTAAAATGGTTTTCCTCTGTAAGTACTGATATAGCATCCACAGAATTGTTGTATTGCTCTATTCTATCCGTTAATTCAATTGTATTCTTTATAATACCCATACTTGGAGAAGCTTTTTTAAATTCGCCTATAATAGATAAACCAGGCTTTTTTAATGCACCATAAAAATCCTTACATGTTCTTGTAGTATTTAATGCCATCTCTTTCATATTTACATAACTTACTATTTCCTTATATTCTTTTATTCTTCTTTTTTTATCATTTACTATATCATCTAATATCATATTCTACTCCTTGATTTTTAATATACATCATATAAAAGCCTTTAATAATTCCAACATAATTATCCTTAAAAAGAATATAAAAAAAACACCTCTCTGGAAAACCCAGGGACGATGTCTTATCGTGGTGCCACCCTATTTTTAAGAATAATTAAAGTATTATAATTAAACTTAACTCTACTGATACAGAATAAATCGATATCATATTGCTGTAACGTGCAAACACGGCTTGGCTACTTAAGTTCACCTTGCGTCTCACAAACCCATTCCTATTAGCTTTTCATATCGGCTTCCAGCTAACCCGACTCTCTGTAATGAATATACTAAAGTACTCTTTTTGATCATTGACTTTATTTATTTTTTGTAGCTTATCATTGTTTTATGCTTTTGTCAAGTAAATTATGGGCTGCTATAGCAGCCCATTAGTGTTATTTAAATACCAACATAGTTGCTGTTTGATTAATATGACCCAGATAAATTTCTCCATATGTTGAAAAACCTATTGTAGGGTATCCTGTGAAAACCTGACAGAAATTATCCATATTGTTTTGGTTGTATAATTGTAATGTTCTAAATGCACAGTTAAAGTTAATTATGCCAGATATTTGTCCTAATTCCTTTTCCTTTTGAATCAGACAGTTCTTTGTATCCTCTGCCATATCTTTAATATTCAATAAAGAAAGGTCTAATCCTTCTGCAACAGAGCAAAATGTTGAAACACTTCCATCCGGCTGAACATTTTTAAGGCTTCTTATGAATATATCTTCACCTACTACTAATCCTACCGGACAGTTAAAAAATAAATCATCCAATTGATCTATTGGTGCATCAAATATCTCAGAAAGGTATTGGGCTGCCGGTCTGTCATTAATTTCATTAATTAATCTTAATTCTGGCGTCGCCTTAGTTACAGTAAATGAAGTTTCTGTCTTATTAACACTTTGAGTTTTTACAATTGCAAATTCTGTTTTCATTTTTAGAAGAGCCAAAATGCATGCATCCTGATAAGCTTCCCCATTAGCGTAAACATATGTAGCATTAAATGAAAGATTATCAGCAGCCGATCCTCCAACAAAGAATACATTAGTTAAATCTCCAACAGCTTCAATAATACGTTCTTCTGCATTAGATAATCCGTCTGCTAACATTAAACCTACATATTCTTTATAATTTGCATCGCTCATTTTTATATTGTAATGATTTTCAAAGTTTTCAAAAGCTTCTCTTACTTTTATTTCTTTTGAAACATTATGTAATATCTCAACTTTTATATCCTCTATACATTCTTTTGAAATAGCCATCGCAGTTATAGATTTTTTTTCTTCTCTATTGTCATAAAATTCACTAAGAGATGAACATCCAATAAGAACTTTGTCCGAAAAACTTTCATTTAAACATTCCGCTACTAATTTAGCATCATATGCATATGATGCAAAGAAAAATAAATAATCAAAACTAAATCCATCTAATTGTTTCTTTAATTCATCTACTGCCGTTAGAGGGCTTTCATTATTGGTAAACACAGTCTTTATATACATCTTATCTACTCCTTCAACTATATAAATTTTTTAAATAATTACGCCAAAATCTTTTGCTATAATTTTTAGCTTTTCAAGAACTGCCGGATCATCTGGAGACAATGCATTATAACTATCTACATTAATTCCTTTAAGGATTAATTTAACTTTAATGGAATTAGCAATAATTGTATCACCCTTAGCTTTTTCAGCAAAAATCTTGTCTATAGATTGTTTTATTTTACCTGCCATAGCAATCTACCTCCATATACTATTAAATTAGTTACACAATAAATATTATATAACATTTTTAGGTAATTATCAATCACAAAAAATTTATTATCATAGATTATATTCATTTATTTTTGTAAATACTTATATTATAATTTTACATATTATGGTATTTGATAATTTTTTTTATAAATATTTCTTTGATTAAATAATATTTTTCTGATATAATGTTTTAATGAGTACATATCTATGCTCACAAAATGCTTCCAATAATCAGTAATAAAGGAGGGTAAATAATGAATTTTAGCAAATCAGGCACAATAAAAAAACAACGAAGTTTAAAATCCACCCCCAGTAAACTTTCAACAAAATTTTCAATAACTCTTTTTAGAGCATTACTTGTTGGTATGGTTTCTTTAGCAATTATATGCCTATGTGCTGGTGTTGGTTTTTTGAAAGGAATACTTGATAATACTCCTGATATGGGACAAATTAATGTTGCACCGGTAGGTTTTTCAACCACCATTTATGATCAAGATGGCAATGAGTTAATTAAACTTGTTGGTTCATCTGCTAACAGAGTATATGCCACCATTGATGAGATTCCCGAAACACTTCAAAATGCTTTTGTTGCTGTAGAGGATGAAAGATTTTGGGAACATAGCGGTGTTGACGTAAGAGGTATTTTCAGAGCGGCATTCGTTGGTGTAACCAGTGCAGATTTTTCCGAAGGTGCCAGTACACTTACACAGCAATTATTAAAAAATAATGTATTTAATGGAGGTAGGGAAGATAATTTCCTTGATCGTGTTGAAAGAAAATTACAAGAACAATTTCTTGCTATACAACTTGAAAAAACCATTGGTAAAAAACAAATAATGGAATATTACCTAAATACAATTAATTTAGGTCAAAATACATTAGGTGTGCAAGCCGCAACAAATAAATATTTTAATAAGCATGTAAATGAGTTAACAATATCTGAAGCTTCAGTTATTGCTGCCATAACTCAAAATCCTACAATTTTCGACCCAGTTACCCACTCAGAAAACAATTCTGAAAGACGTGCTAAAATATTAAGCAATATGAAAGAACAAGGATATATTTCCGAAGCAGAGTATAGTGAAGCAGTTAATGATACTGAGTCTGTTTATGCCAGAATTTTATCAGTAAACCAAGAAAATGCTTCAACTTCATCTGTCTATTCTTACTTTATTGATGAATTAATTACTCAGGTAATAAAAGATTTACAAGAAATTAAAGGATACAGTTCAACTCAGGCAACTAATGCTTTATATAGGGGCGGTCTTAGTATTTACACTACCCAAGATTCTAAGCTCCAAAAAATATGCACTGATGCATTTTCTAATATTGAGAATTTCCCTAAAAATTCCCAATTTGAATTGACATACAGATTATCCGTATGTGATAAAGATGATGAAGAAACACATTACAATGAAAAAAACTTACTTGAATATTTTAAAACAGAAGATAAGAATTTTGATTTACTATTTCCTACTGCTGAAGAAGCTCAAACTTATGCACAAAAATTTAAAGAAGCAATGGTTTCTTCCACTGATACAATTACAGGTGAACGTTTATCTACTGTTATTCAGCCTCAATCTTCATTTGTAATTATTGATCAATCTAATGGACAAGTTAAAGCAATTATTGGCGGCAGAGGAAAAAAAGAAGGCAATCGTACACTAAACCGTGCCACCTCTACTGTAAGGCAACCTGGTTCAACTTTTAAGATTTTATCAACTTTTTTACCTGCCCTTGACACTGCCGGTATGACCCTTGCTACTGTACAAGATGACCTTCCATACACTTATCCTAATGGAAAAGTTCTTAAAAACTGGAATAACAAATACAAAGGACTTACTTCCATCAGAGAGGCTATTACCCAATCAATGAATATTGTTACTGTAAAAACCCTAAATGCTGTTACTCCTCAAATTGGATATGATTATCTATTAAACCTTGGATTTACAACCCTAGTTGATAATATAGTCAGAAATGATAAAGTTTACTCAGACATTAATCTTTCACTGGCACTTGGCGGAATCACTGATGGTGTAACCAATCTTGAATTAACTTCTGCATATGCAGCAATTGCTAATAATGGAACTTATATCGAACCTACATTTTATACCAAAATATTAGACCATGATAACAGAGTATTAATTGATAAAACACCGACATCTCATTCCGTTATGAAAGAATCCACCGCATGGCTTCTTACAAATGCCATGCAGGATGTAGTTAAAGTTGGTACTGGTACTGCCGCTTCATTTTCAAATTCTAAAATGCCTGTAGCAGGTAAAACGGGTACAACTACTGATTCATATGACCTTTGGTTTTGTGGTTATACTCCTTATTACACCGCATCAATATGGTCAGGATATGATAATAATAATCTAACTCAAGAAGATACAAGCTACCATAAAAAATTATGGAGAATTATTATGGAAGAGGTTAACAAGGATCTATCAATAAAAGAATTTGAAAAACCTTCTTCTATTGTTACCGCTAAAATTTGTACAAAATCCGGTAAACTTGCTGTTGATGGAGTTTGCAACCTTGCTCCTACAGGTTCAACTGTTAAAACTGAATATTTTACAAAGGGAACAGTTCCAACAGATAAATGTGATGCTCATGTAAAGTTAACAATATGTACAGTATCTAACAAACTTGCTACAGAATTTTGTCCTTCAACAGACAAAAAGGAAATGATTTATTTGTTAAAGCAAAAACAGTTTGATACAAATGGAGTAGAATTAAAATCTCAGGATTATCAGTATGAATTGCCAACAGGTCTTGATGATAGTAGTTGCGATGTCCATACTCATCAAATAATAATTATGGACCCAGAAGAAACCACTGAAAATACAATTGATACAACTAACACTCAGGAGCCATCTACTACAGAAAACACTACTGTATCAACAAATCCAACTACTAATACCTCAAAGGATCCAGTTGATGTGGAAATGGATAACCCATAAATTGAATATTTAGAATAAAAAGTTCTTAAGATATTTTGAATTGACTAATTATCTTAAGGACTTTTATTTTTTAGTAAATTTCACCAAAAAAATACTTATTTTTTATAATTTCATTGTTTTTTTATTGACTTTATATTGTACGCATAATATAATTATTATATTAAAGAATATTATAGAATGGAGAATTCATATGAAATTTTTAGGAAATGTTAAGGTTCGATACAAAATTGTTTTTGGTTACATAGTATTAATACTATTTTCCTTTATTATTGCAGTCTATAGTATTATTCAGCTAAAAATTACAGATAACTCATATGGTACTTTACTTGCAAAGTCTATAAGCGGATTAGATGATGTGGCACTTACATATGGACTTTTTGAGAATACCAGAAATTTATCCAGAGATTATATTATGGCGTCAGAACAACAGTTAAAGGTTGATATTAAGAACAAAATCAATGCAAATCTAAACGAAATACAACTTAAGCTTGATGAAATGAAACTTAACCTTGATGCCACATCTCAAATTGAGATAATTGATGGTTTAGAACAAGAAATTGCTGCATTCGTAAAAGTAAATAATTCAATTATGGAAATGGCTGATGCAGGTAAAGAAGAAAAAGCTTATCACGAACTATCAGTTAATTTGAAAGCCGATGGTCTTAATGTTCAAAATAAAATTAACGAAATATTAACAACAACAAGCCAATTAGCTTCTATGAAAAATGACAGTCAGTCAGCACAAACTAGTTTATCTTTAGTTATTAGTGTAATTATATTACTTGTATCCATTGTATTTGCTTCTATTTTAGCCACAATATTATCAAACTCCATTACAAAACCTCTTAAAAATGTTTGTGAAATTTCAGAACAAGTATCTAAGGGTAATCTGATAGCTAGAGTTAATGATAAATATATTGCTCAAAAAGACGAAACAGGTATGCTTGCAAAATCCATCTCTTTCATGACAGAGAATATGGCTAATACTATTTTACTTATTAAAGATTCAAGTGAGACATTAAATACTTTAGTTGATCAAAATACTATTGCTTTGAAAGAACTTAATTCCAGTTTAAACGAAACGTCTCATGCTGCCAATGATTTATCAGTAGCACTTGAAGAAACTGCTGCTTCATCTGAAGAAATGAATGCAACAGCTATTGAAATTGAAGATGCTATTGAAGTAGTTGCTAACAAATCTCAAGATGGTGCTATTATGGCAGGTGATATTTCTCAAAGAGCAAACAATCTAAGAGAAAACTTTACTAATTCTAAAAAGAACTCAGATGAAATGTTTAATACTCTTCAGGTTACTTTATTAAAATCTTTACAAGATGCAAAAGCAGTTGAAGAAATTAATGTTTTGGCAGATTCCATCTTAAACATCACTAGCCAAACTAATTTATTAGCATTAAATGCTGCTATTGAAGCTGCAAGAGCTGGAGAACAAGGAAAGGGCTTCTCTGTAGTTGCCGATGAAATAAGAATGCTTGCTGAGAATTCAGCAGAAACAGTTAATAAGATTCAAAAAGTTGCTAATATTGTTATTTCTTCTGTTAATAAGTTAGTGGATGATTCTAACAAACTATTAAGCTTTGTATCTGTAGATATATCACAAGATTATAACTCAATGCTTAGTGCAACCCTTGATTATGATAAAGATGCTGTTTCAGTTAATGATATGACAAGCGAATTAAGTGCTACCTCCCAACAGTTACATGCCTCTATTAATGCCATTACAACTACGATCACTGAAGTTACACAGGCTACTAGCAATGGAGCTGAAAATACAAGTATCGTGGCTTCTAAAGTTAATAATATTTCTTCTAATGCTAAGGTAATTATGGAGAATGTTAATAAGACTAAAATTGCCGCAGATGATTTGGCACAGATGATTAGTAAGTTTCAAGTTTAAGGTTTTTTTGTGAAAGTGACGCTTTGCCTTGTAGTTTTTGTGGAGTTCAGTGAAAAAGTTGGTGGTTAGATATTAAAATTTCAAATAAATAAAAATATAGTATCAAATTGTTTGCCTTACCCTCGTTCAGCATGTTTTTTACAAGCCTTTTCTATGCAAAGTCTTGACAAAACATAAACGCTTCCTCGGCCGGTCTGCACAATTTGATACTATATTTTTATTTATTTGAAATTTTAATATCTAACCACCAACTTTTTCACTGAACTCTTGTAGTGTATTGAGGGCAAAGCTGGTTATCTAAAAATTGTATTTATTATGTCCGTTTTTATACGTTTATAAATGTTAATATTTTTAATTTTACTGATAGAATAATACTTCTTCACTTAAATTACAATATTTTTATAAATCATTTGTCTTTTTAACGATTTCAGACTGCTTCTTGAATATACTATTTTCAGTTACATAACCCCTCACCATGGATAGAGGGTAAATGTTGCTGTTTTTTCCTACAACTGTTCCAGGATTAAGTACAGAGTTGCAGCCAACTTCTACATTGTCTCCTAGCATTGCACCAAATTTCTTAAGGTTTGTTTCAATTTTGTCGCCAAATATGTTGATTGTAACTAGGGATTTGTCAGACTTTACGTTTGAGGTTATGGCTCCGGCACCCATGTGGGCTTTGTAACCTAGTATGGAATCTCCTACATAATTGTAATGGGGTACCTGCACCTTGTTGAACAGAAGAACGTTTTTTAGTTCTGTGGAGTTTCCTACTACTGCTCCTTCTCCTACTATAGCATTACCTCTTATGAATGCACCATGTCTAATTTCTGCATTTTTGCCTATTATTGCAGGTCCACTTATGTGGGCTGAAGGAAATACATGGGCTGATTTTGCAATCCAGACGTTGTCTGATATTTTGTCGTATTCGTCTTGGGGTAATATGTTACCTAGTTGAATTATGAAGTCACCGATTTTACTAAGAGCTTCCCATGGATATTCTAAATCGTTAAATATATCTTTTGCAATTGTTTCATTTAGATCAAATAGATTGCTGATTTTTAATTGTTCCATAAATTCTCTCCTTTATTTGCTTTTATAGTTAATTGATATTTCATCAAAACAGCCTTGTAAAAGGTATTGATTGTTTAAGCTTTTTACTTTTGAAGTTCTAATGGATACAAAGTCTTCCAATTTTTTCATGTATTCTTCTTGTGTTATGCTTCCTTCTGATACATAGGTTAAGCCTTTTTCCCAACTGGCAGTAAGCTCTGGGTTTAAAAGTGACTGAATTGAGGCACTTACTACGTCAAAAATCATTTCACCCATTTGAGTAGGGGTTATTATTTGAGTTTTTTTGTTGAGTGATAGATACTCTATGTTAATTAGTTTTTTTAGGATTTCGGCTCTGGTAGCACTTGTCCCAATGCCACTGCCTTTAATTTGTGCCCTTAAATCTTCGTCTTCAATAAGTTGACCGGCATTTTCCATGGCTAGTATTATTGAACCGGAATTATATCTTTTGGGAGGTGATGTTTCTCCTTCTTTAATAAATAGATTGTTTATTAAAAGGCTGGTTCCTACTTTCAATTTTTTTATTTCTTCAAAAAATTCTTTATCCAATTCCTGGGAATCTTCATTTTCTGATTTTTCACTTTTCTTTTTATCAAAGGAATTAGTAATTACCTTTAAGTAACCCTCTTTTACCAGAATTTTGAAATTTGAGAAAAAACACTCATCCCCTATTTTGATAATTATACTTACCTTTTGATATTCAGCAGCTGGAAAAAATATGCTTAAAAATCTTCTTACTATGGATTCATATACTTTTGAACCATTGACAGATAATGAATTAATTGCACTTAAACCTTGTCCTGTGGGTATGATTGCGTAGTGATCGGTTATTTGTTTATCGTTTACATATCTTGTCTTTGATAGATTTTTGTATGAACCACTTTCTAATATTTCTGTTACAAAACTTGATGCATGGTTATAATTTTTTAATCCACTTATGTTTTTATAGATTTCTTTACTTACGGCTGTAGATAGTACCCTTGCGTCAGTTCTTGGATAAGTTACTAATTTTTTTTCATATAACTCCTGAACTATCTTAAGAGTTTCATCAGGGCTGATTTTAAAAAGCTTTGAACATTCATTTTGTAATTCAGCTAAATTAAATAATAATGGAGGATTTTTATTTTCCTTTTTCTTTTCCACAGAGTTTACTATACCAAGTATTGGTGTTTCTTTAGATAAATTAGATATTAACTCTTCTGCTTTTTCCATTTCTTTAAAACCATTGTCTTTATACAGATCTTTTGAGTTAAAATATTTTGAACCCTCAACTGCTTTAAATTCTGCTTCAAAGCTTTTTTCACACAGTCCTACATCTGCTAATACTCTAAAAAATGGAGTTTTTACAAAAAGTCGTATCTCACGTTCTCTTCTTACTACCATTCCTAGTACACATGTCATTACTCTTCCCACAGATAATACTGCTTTTTCTGCATTTAAGTATTTCTTTATATAATATCCATACTTTAGGGTTAATAGTCTTGAGAAATTAATTCCCATTAAATAGTCCTCTTTCGCCCTTAAATATGCTGATGCTGCCAAGTTATCGTATTCTGACAAATCTTTTGCTTCTTTTATTCCTCTTAGTATTTCTTCTTCTGTTTGGGAGTCTATCCAAACTCGCCGCTTTTCTTTTCCATTAACCCCTGACATCTGATCTACAAGACGATATATATACTCTCCTTCCCTTCCTGAGTCAGTACACACGTAAATAATTGAAATATCATCTCTGTTAAGTAAGGATTTTACTACATTAAATTGTTTAGCCACATTTGGAATAATTTCATATTTATATTCTGATGGTAGAAAGGGAAGTGCATCTAAGCTCCATTTCTTAAGATTAATATCATAAACTTCGGGATAGCTCATTGTAACTAAATGCCCAACGCACCAAGTTATAATCGCTTCTTCTGATTCCATGTATCCATCTCTTTTTTTGACATTTAATTTTAGTGCTTTGGCAAACTCTTGTGCTACGCTTGGTTTTTCTGATATGTATAAACTTTTTGACATATTTTTCCTACTTTCTATTTCTCTCCAAAAATATTATATCATCTACATAATATTTTGCAAGTAAAGACTAAATAAATTTTGGATTTCTCTTTTTAACCATTCACAGTCCTATAACTTGAGAATAGCAACTAATTTCTTTTAAATTCTTCTATACATTTCATATAATTATATGTTATAATCTTATAAGAATATTCAATAATTAAAAAATATTATTAAATTATACAGGGGGTTACAATGAACCAATATCAAATATTTAGTGATTCATCATGCGACATTCCACTTGAATTATTGACAGCTAATAAAATTACAACTATACCTTTTTATGTTACATTTAATCAGGAAGATTATTATAAGGAGATAGTAGAAATTTCTGTAGAGGATTTTTATAAAAAATTAACCAGTGAAAATATATTTCCCAAAACCTCCCTGCCATCAGTGCAAGATTACATTAATGCATTTAAAGAAAGTATTAAGAACGGACTTGATGTATTATGTATTTGCATTACTGAAAAGTTCAGTGGTTCATATCAATCTGCTGTTAATGCAAAAAATATTCTTGAAGATGAGTACCCTAATTCAAAGATTATAATTGTCGATTCTATTCAAGCCACAGCAGGTCAAGGACTTGTAATTCTTCAGGCAGCATATATGCAACAAGCCGGATTTAGTATTGAAGATAATGTAAGTATGATTAATTATTTAAAAGAAACTGCAAGAATTATGTTTACTGCCAATACTTTGGAATACTTTCAAAAAGGAGGAAGAATTGGGAAAGTTGCTTCCCTTGCAGGAGCTATGCTTAATCTAAAACCACTTATTCAATTAAAAGAAAGTGAGTTAATACCTTACGCTAATGTTAGAGGCCGTAAGAAATCTTTAGAAAAATGTATTGAAATGACTGCTGAATATTTTAATGAAACTGGTGAGAAATTCAGTGATTATGATTTTTGCATACTAAATGCTATATGTAAAGAAGATGCTCTCCAAATGAAGGAGCGAACTGAAGCCTTAATTGGTAAAAAAATAGAATATCCTTTATTTCCTGTAGGTGTTACAATCGGAACTTATACAGGCCCTTATGCAATTGGAGTTAGCTTTATAAAGAAATTTAATGCATAACCAAATTACTTAATAATAACTGGAGGCTGTTGAAATATTTTACGACTGCCTCTTACTTTTTATAACTAAACACAGAAAATTATAAAAAACCAGCTGATGCACAAATTCCAATTGCGTCAGCCGATTTTTTATAATTATTAATACAATGGATATTTGTCTGTTAGTTCTTTAATCATTGACATTGCTTTTTCTTTATTACTATTAACATCTTTTATTAACATGCTTATCGCTTCTGCAATAACATCCATATCCTGCTCATTCATTCCTCTTGTAGTTACTGCTGGAGTTCCAAGTCTGATACCACTTGTAATAAATGGTGATTGAGGATCGTTTGGAATAGCATTCTTGTTACAAGTTATATTCGCAGCATCTAATAATTTTTCTGCATCTTTTCCTGTTACATTCATATTTCTAAGATCAACAAGCATTAAATGATTATCAGTTCCTCCTGAAACTAAGTTAAATCCTCTGCTTGTTAAGCCATTTGCTAATGCCGTAGCATTCTTTATAATGTTTTTTTGGTATACTTTAAAATCCTCACTTAATGCTTCTTTAAAACTTACAGCTTTTGCAGCTATAACATGCATTAATGGACCACCTTGAATTCCCGGAAATACTGCTTTGTTAAAGTTTAATTCTTTGTTAACTTCTTCACTTGAAAGAATCATTCCACCTCTAGGGCCTCTTAATGTTTTATGGGTAGTAGTTGTTGTTACATGTGCATAAGGAATTGGACTTTCATGAACTCCTGCTGCAACTAAACCTGCAATGTGTGCCATATCTACCATTAAATATGCTCCCACTTCATCTGCTACTTCTCTGAATTTCTTAAAGTCAATCTTTCTTGGATAAGCACTGGCACCTGCCACAATAAGTTTAGGTTTTGATTCTAAAGCTATTTCTCTTAGTTTATCATAATCAATGTATCCATCATCTCCAACACCATATGGAACTATGTTATAATAGCTTCCAGACATATTAACCGGGCTTCCATGGGTTAAATGTCCTCCATGTGCTAAATTCATTCCCATTACTGTATCACCAGGTCTTAATATTGCAAAAAATACTGCCATATTAGCCTGAGCACCTGAATGGGGCTGAACATTGGCATAAGTACATCCAAATAACTCCTTAGCTCTATTAATAGCCAACTCTTCTGCTAAATCTACAAATTCACAGCCACCATAATATCTTTTTCCCGGGTATCCTTCTGCATATTTGTTAGTTAAAGGACTTCCCATAGCTGCCATAACAGCTTTACTTACAAAGTTTTCTGATGCAATAAGCTCAATATGACTGTTTTGTCTGTTAATTTCCTTTGTCATTGCTTCACTAAGCTCTGCATCAAACTCTTTAATTTCATCAAATGAATACATTTTATTACCTCCGTTTTGTTATATGTATTTTAATATTACTCCTTTAGTAATATGCAATTCAACTTTCCCTGTCTATTTTATTAAAAATAGATGGGAAAGTTGAGTAAGCAATAATTACTTACTAACTTTCCCATTCATTATATCATATGGTGTTAAATAATAGAAGTTTTTTATTCATTTTTTGCTATTTCTGCAAATGATTTAACTAAACCTGCCATTCCTTGTATATCTGAAGGAATAATAATCTTTGTAGCCTTTCCATCTGCTGCCTGTGCAAATGCTTCAAGGCTTTTTAAGTGTAATACTGCTGAATCTGGTGAAACATCTTTAATAAATTGTATACCATCTGCATTTGCTTTTTGTATTCTTAAAATAGCTTCTGCCTGACCTTCCGCTTCTCTTATTGTTGCTTCTTTTTTAGCTTCAGCACGAAGTATAGCTGATTGTTTTTCTGCCTGTGCATCAAGAATTACTGATTCTTTTTTTCCTTCCGCAACTAATATTGTAGCTGTCTTTTCACCTTCTGCACGAAGTATCGATTCTCTTCTTTCACGTTCTGCTTTCATTTGCTTTTCCATGGCATCTTGAATAGCTGCCGGAGGAATTATATTTTTAAGTTCAACACGATTAACCTTAATTCCCCAAGGATCTGTTGCTACGTCAAGGGATACTCTCATTTTAGTATTAATTATTTCTCTTGATGTAAGAGTTTGGTCAAGTTCAAGATCACCGATTATATTACGAAGAGTTGTAGCTGTAAGATTTTCTATTGCCATAATCGGGTTTTCCACACCATAAGCATATAGTTTGGGATCAGTTATTTGAAAAAATACAACCGTATCAATTCTCATAGTAACATTATCTTTTGTGATAACCGGCTGTGGAGCAAAATCAACAACTTGCTCTTTTAATAATATCCTTCTTCCTATTCTATCTATTATAGGAAGTTTAAAGTGTACTCCTACATTCCATGTTGCCTGATACCCACCTAGTCTTTCCAACACATACGCATGTGCCTGTGGTACAATTTTAATACATGATGCTGCAATCATTAATACAATTACTACAAATAATACAATACCTACCATATTTCCAGAACTTGCTGCTACTAAACCTAAAGTATTCATTGTTTTACGTCCTCCTTCACTTTTTCAATGATTAGTTTTACGCCGCTAATACTAACAATATTAGCAATCTCTCCTTTTTCAATTACACTTTCGTCATTTGTTCTTGCAGTCCACTCCTGACCATTAACAATAGCCTGACCTGTAGCTTTTTTATTATCCACAGTTTCAATAACCATTGCAGACTTTCCCACTAAACTATCTACGTTGGTTTTTGTTCTGCTTTTATTCAAATATTTTATAGCTATAGGACGTGTAAAATACAAGAGTGTAAATGAAACAACAAAAAATAATACAAACTGCAAAGTTAAATCTACTCCTAATAGTGAAGCAAAAAATGCAACCAATGCTCCTCCTGCAAACCATATAGTTGTAAGACCTAATGTAGCAATTTCTACAATTAAAAACACTGCTAACGCAATTAACCAGTAAATTGTTACCATCAATATTCCCCCTATATTATATTTACCTTAATTGTACTTTAAAATATTGGTTTTTACAACCCCCAAAATCTAGGTATAATAGACCCTTATTTAGGTTGTAGTAATTTATCTTATTTTTATAAGCATATTGTACTAGTATTCAATTGTATCAAAAAGTAGACTTTTTTTATATTTTGTGATATCTTATTAAAATACTAAAATTATAGGGGATTGCGAAAGAGAAAATACTACAAAATTTGAAAATTTATTTATGTTTAGATGACTAATGGTCTATTTGTTTAATAAGTGATGAATTCTATCACTTATTAAACAAATAGATTATTAGGCGTCTAAAATTATCTATTTATGCATATAAACAAAAGTTTTCGCAATTAAAGGAGGAAGAATGGTTTTATTTAACAAAGGAAATAGTTATATTTCCAAAGCAGAAAAGGCATTGGTTATAGGTAACTATAGTAATGCTCTTGAGTATTGCAATCTTATTATTACTAATAAGGCTAATAATAAGCTTGGGTTAGTTAGATTAGGGATAAGTTTTTTTAAAAACTTATTATATAAGCCAGCTAAGGATATTTTTGTATATTCATTGTCTTTAAAGGGATTGAATAATTCTTTTACTAAAGCACTTACACTTAATTTGGCTTTATGTGATTGGAAACTTGGTGATGTTAAAGAGTCTATCAGATTATATGAATCTATTATCTTAGATCCCAAATATGAAAAATTACTTAATATTGATGATTGGACCAATGTGGCATTTATTTGTATCGAAAATAATATGTTTGATAAGGCAATTAAATATACTAATAAGACTTTTGAATTTGATGAAAACCATCCAGCAGCTTATGATAATATTGGACAAATTTATTATAAACAAAAACAATATGAAGAAGCTATTTATAATTTTAATTTATCTATTGAATATAACCCCGAAACTGTTGATTCTCATTATTATTTAGGTAAAATTTATGAGGATGAAGGAGATTTTGAATTAGCAAAGGATTTTTATGAAAAAACATTGAGCCTTGATTTTAATCCTTTGAATTCTCTTACCAGAGAAATTGTTGTGGAATCATTGAATGGACTTTTGAGTAAGATGGAAGATAGCATAAAGGATTGATATAAATATATTTATTATACAACATATAAATTCGGCAAAACGTTTAAATTATTTAGTTTAGTACTGAATTTATATGTTGTAATTTCTTTTTATTCTATATTATTTTATAATACATTGTATGCATTTGATTCTTTAAGACTTAGAATAATATTTAGATTTCCATTTCTTGTCCTAAGTTCATCTAAAAATTCTTTTTCTTCATTGTCATTTTTCATTGTTACTCCATAAGTTAACTCATATAGTGTACCTAGATTTGTTGTTTTTACTCTTTCTAGGGTAGATTTGTTGGTATATTTTTGAAATAAGTCATCAAAAACATTTTGATAATTCATATCTTCTGGTATTGTTATTCTTAGCTGTTTGTCAATTGTCTTAATTACTCCAAAGTTTAGTTGAGATAAGAGTATCATAGTTAAGCATAATATTAATGTTACAATTGCTGCAAATCCTATGTAACCCATTCCAGTTGCAAGACCTATTGCCATTGAAAGGAAAACATATGATATGTCTTTTGAATCTCCTGGTGTACTTCTAAATCTTACTAAGGAAAATGCACCTGCTAATGAAAATGCTCTTGCAATGTTACTTCCTACTAACATTATTATTACTGTTACTACTGCCGGAAGAATTATCATTGTTATTGAAAGACTTCCAGAATAGACTTTCTTTTTATTTGTAATTATATATACCAAGCTTATCACAAGTCCTAATAAAAGAGCTACAAGAATGCTTAAAACTGCGGTATGAATTGATATGGTTGCATCTGTTGCTGTTGATGATATGATTGATTCAAACATGTTTTTTGTCCTCCTATATTATAATTGTTAGTTACCATATTTTTATATTCTGTTCCATATTTTGAAAATGAAGTTGAATATATTTGATACTCTGATAGTAATTTTGTAAACCACATTGGAGTACCCTTTTCAATTTTTACTTCCATTAACCATTTTCCTTTTGGAAGTAACTGATATCCACAGCTTCCGCTTTCTAAAAATAGTTCATCTCTTCTTGTTCTTATATTAGTGTCAAAGGTTACTCTGAAATCTTTGTTTTCTATTCCAAAGAATGCTTTTCTATCATAAGAAAGGTAAAGTTTTGGAACCGGTTTATATCTTTTTATCATATAATCAATTTCATTTAGTACCTGTTTATTCATAAATGGTTTTAGTTCTGGCTTTTGACCAGTTTTTATATATTGGTACGCTTCACTTAATATTAACTTTGTTCTTCTTTTATTAACAAGACCATTATATTTTTTCTTTATTTCTAAGAATACTTTGTCTGAAAGTTCTGGTACTCCATAACTTCTAAGTCTTAGCTTTTCTTTGTAAACTGGCTTATTTATTGAGTTTTGAATTAAGTAGTTATCCTCTGTATCATAATATATATTACAAATATTGTAAAATTCATTAGTTCTATTAAATTCATCTACTTCCATATAGTCTAAAAGCCTTAGTGTCAATTTATTATAAGTTTCTTCATCAAGCATATATTTTTTTTCATATCGGTTAAAAACTTCTATTGACATATTGCTCATCTCCTTTGCTTTGTTTGTAAGTTCATTATAGTAATCCAATGTGATAGTTTTATGATGGTTGTTTTAAGAATATAAGAAGATATTTTGAAAACTAAAAAGAGTCTGCTAAATAAGTTGCTGAAAAAGTCCTTGATTTAGGTTGTGTAAATTTTTTAGATGAATATGAGTGTATATATATCCAATTGTTTGCCTTGCCCTCCTTCAGCATGTTTTTTACAAGCCTTTGCTATGCAAAGTCTTGACAAAACATAAACGCTTCGTCGGACGGTCTGCACAATTGGATATATATACACTCATATTCATCTAAAAAATTAATTTACCTTATTGAAAGAACTTTTTCAGTTGCCTCTGTTAGCAGACTCTTTCTTATGCTATATCAAGTTCAAACCAAAATATACTGCCTTTGTCTATTTCACTTTCTACACCATATGTTCCATTATGCATATTTACTATGTTTTTTACTATTGATAGACCAAGTCCGGTGCCAAAAACTGCTCTTTTATGGGTTTTATCAACTTTGTAATATCTTTCCCATATAAATGGAAGTTCGTCCTTTTCTATTCCTTTTCCATGATCGATAATTTCTAAACGGACTTTGTTATTTTTTATTACCTGTCTTACAATTACTTGTTTATCACTGCCGGTATAGTTTATGGCATTGTTAATTAGGTTATATACTACCTGAAATATTTTTAATTCATCGGCATATACAAAAATGTTTCTGTCGTACTCAAATTTAATTGTGTATCCGCCTTGCTCGGTTAATTTTTTGTATCTTTCTAAAACTTTTTTTATGCTTGATGTTAGATCGCATTTATTTAGCTGTAGATCAGATGCTCCTGCTTGTAATTTTGAAATTTCTAACATATCATTTACAAGGGTAGTAAGTCTGTTAGCTTCATCTATTATTACCTGAACATTATCTGGAGTGTTTTCTCCCGGCAAATCTCTCATGATTTCTGCATATGCAGTAATCATTGTAAGGGGGGTTCTTAAGTCATGAGAGGTATTGGCTATTAGCTCTCTTTGAAGGTTTTCTGTTTTTGATAATTCGTTTGCTGTGTAATTTAATGTGGTAGAAAGTTCTGATATTTCCCTGTATCCTTTTCCGGCAAAATGTATTGAAAAATTTCCTTTTGCCAGTTCTTTTGCTGACTTATTTATTACTATTATCGGTTGTGAAATATTTCTTGAAATTAGTAAAGCACAAATTAATGAGAGTAACATTAATACTACTGCAAGATATATAAATTGAATTCTTAATGTTTTTACTGTGGCGTCAACAGGTGAAATTAAAGCATTTAAAAATATTACATATTCTACTCCTTCTTTTTCAATAATTTTAATGCTTATAACACTTTCCATTTCAAATTTAATATTCTTTTTATCCCATGGCATTCTGTTTTGATTTTGAATTTCTTCAAATGGAGGTATCATATTTTCACCTTCAAATCTTTTTCTACCTTCCATTCCATCAAATTGGAATATACTTTCTCCTCCATTATTTACTGCCATTTGATAAAAATTTTCAAAATCTTTTTTTTGCATATTGTGTATAATGCAATTAAATGTTTCATCCATTGAGTATATTTCATTACCTTCTTTATCGGTTACCAGTATACATACTTCATCCTTTAATGCAATTGTTTCAATTGTATCTTCTATTGTTTCATTACTTATATTATTGGCAATAGTATGGCTGGCATTTTCAACGCTTTTAAGTTTTATGTATTTGTAGAAATTGTCCAAATATACTATTTGAAATATCCATAATACAACTAAAAGTATTGAAATAAATATAAGCATGTATGCAAATACTTTCCATTTCATACTAATTTGTTTATGCTTCAAAACGGTATCCAACTCCCCTCAATGTAACAATAAACTTACGATATTCACCTAAGCTGCTTCTTAGTAGTTTTATATGGGTATCAAGGGTTCTGTCATCTCCGTAAAAATCATATCCCCATACATCGGTTATTAATTTTTCTCTTGTTAATGCAATCCCTTTGTTTCTTACCATATAAAATAAAAGATCATATTCTTTTGGGGTCATTTCTGCTTTTACATCATCAACTGTTACAATTCTTGCGGTAAAATCTACTACTAATCCTTCAGATTTATATATTTCACGATCAATTTCTTCTTCTTTTTGATTTCTTGATATAATTACTTTTACCCTCATCATTAATTCCCTTGGGGAAAATGGTTTTACAACATAGTCATCAATTCCAAGCTCAAAACCATGAATACGGTCATATTCCTCTCCTCTTGCTGATAACATTAGTACTGGAATGTTTTTGAATTTTTTTATTTCTTTGCAAGTTGAAAAACCGTCTAGCTCTGGCATCATTACATCTAATATTAAGATATCATAGTCGTTTTTTTTGCACATTGTTATTGCTTCCATGCCGTCAACTGCTTCTTCTACCTCATAGCCTTCGAACTCGGCGTATTTTTTTATTATTAATCTTATCTTTTCTTCGTCATCTACTACTAATATTTTGCTCATGACTACCTCCTTGGTTTTTTATTTTTTTCTTCTTTGCCTTGACACCTCGTACATTAATATAGATGCGGCTATTGATGCATTTAATGATTCTACTTTACCTTCCATCGGAATTTTGATGTATTGATCAGCCAGTTGAGATATTTCACTTGTTAAGCCGTTTGCTTCGTTGCCTATAAGAAAACCTGTACTTTCAGTGTAGTCTTCTTCGTCGTAAAAATTGGTGCCTTTTAAGTGAGCAGCATATATTTTTATGTTTTTTTCTTTTAAAATTTTTATTGATTCATTTATATTATTTACATATATAAATGGTATTCTAAAGATAGAACCCATTGTGGAACGAATTACTTTTGGGTTGTATACATCAACTGTTGTTTGGTTCATTATTATTCCTGTTATTCCTGAACCTTCTCCCGTTCTTATGATTGTTCCAAGATTTCCGGGATCGTTTAAGGATTCTAGTATTATTATGTTGGCTTTTTTTGTATTTGATATTTCTTCAAAAGAGTAACTCATTTGTTTTACTATTGCCATAATCCCTTGGGGGCTTATGGTGTCTGATACTTCATTAAAAACCTTTTCGCTCAGTACTTCGTATTCTATATTATTTATTAGAGCAGATTTATCCTTGAGTTCATTAATGAAAGTTTCTGATATGTAAGCTTTTATGATTAAATTATCTTTTTGGGCTTCTTCAAACATTTTTATACCTTCAATTATGAAAACTTTTTGCTTGTCTCTTTCTTTTTTCTTTTTTTGTAATTGTATTAGGTTTTTAATTTGTGAGTTGTTGGTGCTTGTGATCATAACTTACCTGCTTTCCTAACAGACTTTTAATGATAATTAATTTTTTGTGTTAGTATCTTGTCAATTGCTATATTCATTATAATAATTATCTATAGGCACTGTCAACAGTGTAGAGTATTTTTCATGAAACCATCACATTAATATAGAAAAAAACTCCCCCATATTTTGAGGAGGCACTGAAAAAGTCCTTGATTTAGGCAGTGTAAATTTTATTTTTCATTAGAAACCATTCGTTACAATTCAACTTCAACATTGAACATAGGTTCAATCAACTTGCATTACTATTTACTATATGATACAATATTTTTAGTAATCAACTATGATTACTGACAATCGTGTTACAGGGTAGTTTGACCCTATTCTACATAGAATTTGGTATTGCTTATGGCCAATAAAAAACCTTCCCTGTGCTTTGAGAGATCGATCACTGAAAAAGTCCTTTCAACATGGTAAATTAATTTTTCAGATGAATACAGTTGTATAATTATTTAATTGTGCCGACCCAAGGTTCGGCAGATGTTTTTGTCTTTTAAAACATCGAGAGAACGTCCGATGAGGCGTTTATATTTTTTACAAGACTTGCAAAGGCTTGTAAAAAATATGCCGAGAGAGGGTAAGGCAAACAATTAAATAATTATACAACTGTATTCATCTGAAAAATTTGAAAGACTAAATCAAGGACTTTTTCAGTG